>JAGYMU010000036.1 GCA_018399995.1 Halanaerobiales bacterium
ACGTGCTAAATATCTCCCGATGTATCGGGCACTTGTCATCCTGCTCTCCGCATTTACATAAAAACCATTTCTATATTTACTGTAAAGATTAGTTATCAATATTTGCATATCCTTATCTTCTGGATAATGATCTCTATATATATCTAAAAGTACCTTCTGCTACTAAAGCATGCACATGAGGATTAAATCCTAGATCTCTGCCAAAAGTATGCACTACCGTTATTACTCCCACTTTATATTCCCTGAATTTACCATGTTCATCAAAATATCTCTGAATTAATTCTGCTGCTTTATCACTCATCTCTTTTATCAGATCTCTATCCCAGTAGATATGACCTCTTAACTGTTCTGGCACTGTGAATACTAAATGTCTATGGCTTACTTCCAATATCTTATCTACTTGGCCTTCGACCCAATTATCTACATATTTCTTGCCACAACTGGGACAAAACCGGCTTTTACAGCTAAAAGCTACTATATGTTCTTCACCACAGTCCACACATTTATAGAGGGTATATCCATTTCTCGGATCTCCACATCCTAACATTTTTTCGACCTGCTCAACAATATCTGCTATCATATCCCTTGGCGCTTTACTAGGTAAATAATCTACTTTAAAACGTTCCCAGTTATTATTATCAAGCAATATCTCTTTTATTTTAATCTTAGTTCGGATATCTTTTTTCTTAATATCAATTTCTTTCTACAAAAGTTATTCACAATCCTGCAAAAACTATACTTTCCTATATAATAAAAAAGCGGCCCGAAGGCCGCTAAAATAAAACTGCTTTGATTACCATCTTAGATCAGGTTGTCTTGCTGCTTTTACCTCATCTAACTTTCTAACTGAAGTGTTATGTGGAGCATTTTTTACAAGCTCCGGATTATTTTCAACTTCCTCGGATATCTTCTGTAATGTTTCTATAAATCGATTCAAGGTGTCAATATTTTCTGTTTCAGTTGGTTCGATCATCATTGCTTCTTTAACTACTAACGGGAAATAAATTGTAGGTGCATACTGCCCATAATCCAGCAGTCTTTTAGCCATATTAAGTGTGCTTGCGCCTTTTTCTTTTTGTTTTACACCTGATAAAACAAACTCATGTAGACTATTTTCTTGATAAGGAAGTGAAAATTCTTCTTTTAATTTTGCCTTCATATAATTTGCATTTAAAACTGCATTTTCTGTAGTTCTGGTAAGTCCTTTCCCTCCAAGAGTCTTGATATAAGAAAAGGCTTTAACTAAAACACCATAGTTCCCATAAAAAGCATGAACTTTGCCTATTGACTTAGGCCTATCATAATCCCAGTAATAATTTTTATCATCTTTTTTTAGAACTGGCCTTGGCAAGTAAGGTCTTAAAAACTCTTTGACTCCTACTGTGCCTGAACCAGGACCCCCACCCCCATGAGGAGTAGAAAATGTTTTGTGTAAATTTAAATGTAAAACATCAAAGTCCATATCGCCCGGCCTTGCATAACCCATTATAGCATTCAGATTAGCACCATCATAATATAATAAGCCACCCGCATCATGAATAATATCGGCAATTTCTTTTATATCTTTTTCAAATATTCCGAGTGTGTTCGGGTTAGTTAACATAAGAGCAGCAACTTTATCATCTACTGCTTCCTTTAATTCATCGATGTCCACCATTCCGTCCTTGTTAGACTCTATCTCTACAATATCAAAACCAGCCATAACAGCACTGGCAGGATTTGTACCATGGGCTGAATCAGGTACAATTACTTTGTTTTTCTCTATACCCTTATCCTCAAAATATTCCCTAATTATTAAAAGCCCAGTGAGTTCTCCGTGTGCTCCAGAAGCAGGTTGTAAGGTCATCTCATCCATCCCGCTTATTTCAGCTAAATCCCTTTTTAATTCATATAAAAATTCAAATGAACCCTGTAAATCTTCTTCATCTTGATAGGGATGTAGTTGAGATAGACCCTCTATTCTGGCTATATCCTCATTTCTTTTAGGATTATATTTCATAGTACAGGAACCGAGAGGATAAATCCCCGAATCCACTCCATAGTTCAGCTCTGATAAAGCAGTATAATGTCTAACCACATCTACTTCACTTACTTCGGGTAATTTTAATTCATCTCTGAAGTAAGATTCTTTAATGTAATCTCCCATATCTACCTCGGGTATTTCTAACGGAGGTAATGAGTATCCTTTTCTGCCAGGACTGGAATAATCTATTATTAATCTTTCAGCCATTTACATCGCCTCCATTAATTGAACTAATCTGTCTAGTTCTTCTTTTGTTCTTTTTTCAGTAACACTTAATAATATGCCTTCTTCATCAAACCTGGACAAATTCACTCCGCCTAATATTTTTTCTTGTTTCAGATCAGATAATACTTTTTTTACAGGTAGTTTTGTTTCAACTTTAAATTCGTAGAAAAAATTATCCATATTTAAAACATTAAATTTATCCAACTCATCTATTTTTTCAGCCAGATAGTGGGCCTTTTTAAATGATTTTTCGGCTACTTCTCTTAATCCTGCTTTGCCCATTGTAGCCATGTAAATAGTCGAAATAGCCGCATTTAATGCCTCGTTAGTACACATATTAGATGTTGCTTTATCTCTTCTAATATGCTGTTCTCTGGTTTGTAAAGTTAAAACATAACCTACATTTCCTTCAACATCTTCAGTTGCACCAGCTATTCTACCTGGTATCTGTCTTATATATTTTCTTTCATCTTTACAGCTAAGAAAACCCAGATAAGGACCTCCATAATTTAATGGGTTTCCAAGAGGCTGTCCTTCACCTGTAACAATATCAGCTCCAAATTCGCCTGGGGGTTTTAATAAACCCAGTGCTATGGGGTTAGTCACTACTATTAAAAGAACTTTTTTGTATTGTTGTTTTAATTCCTTGATTTTTTCCATTTCTTCAATAGAGCCATAAAAATTAGGATATTGAACAACAACAGCGGCAACATCTTTGTCTAAATTTTCTTCCAATTCAGTTAAATTAGTAGTAGTACCTTCTAAACCAATTTGAACAAAATTCAGATTTTTAGGTACACCATAAGTATGTGCAACTTCTCTGTAGGCGGGATGAAGGCCAGCTGATAATAATATTTTTTTATTCCGGCTTATTCTAGCTGCCATTAGGATTGCTTCAGCTGTAGCTGAGCCCCCGTCTAAAAGTGAAGCGTTTGCGACACCCATACCTGTTAATTCGCAAATCATGCTTTGATACTCATAGATTACTTGTAATGTGCCCTGACTTAATTCCGCCTGATAGGGCGTATATGCAGTATAAAATTCCTGCCTAGATATTAGATGATCAATAATACCGGGCACATAGTGATCATAAGCACCCGCCCCTAAAAAAGAAGTGTAGTGAACTAAAGAGGAGTTCTTTTCAGAAATTTCTTGCATATAATCTTTGAGAGCAAGCTCTGACATTCCTCCCGAGACTTTCAGTTCTCTTTTTAGTTTTACTTCTTCAGGAATAGAGTTAAAAATTTCTTCAACTGTCTCCACCCCAATTTCTTTTAGCATCTCATTTCTTTCTGTTACAGTATTGGAGACATAGTCCATTTGCTATTCCCCCTCTAGAAAACTTTTATACTCAGTGCTGTCCATTAATTCATCCAATTCTGATTTATCCTTCAATTCTACTTTGATTAACCAGCCATCTCCATATGGATCTTCGTTTATCAACTCAGGTTGGTCCATTAAACTTTCATTAATTTCTGTAACTACACAACTGACCGGAGTAAAAACATCAGATACAGCTTTCACAGATTCAATTACACCAAATTCTTCAAATTGATCCAGCCCTTCGTCAATTGTAGGTAACTCAACATAAACAATATCACCCAACTCTTCCTGTGCATGTTCGGTAATACCAACAACACCTTCTTCACCATCTAATGAAATCCATTCGTGATTCTCAGTATAATATAAATCATTCGGTGTACTCATCTTATAAATCCCCCTTTTTTATATAAATGGTTTTTCAACTATTTTAGCATTTACATCTCTTTTTCTTATAGATATATCAATTTCTCTACCAATAGAAGTATATCCTTTATCTATATAGGCTAAACCAATATTACTATCAAGGCTTGGAGAATAACTTCCACTTGTAACTTCTCCAACAACCTCGCCTTCGACCTTGATTTCATATCCATGACGGGGTATTCCCCTCTCAGACATAACAAAACCAACTAATTTTCTATCAATACCGGCTTCTTTGACTTTCTTTAATTCTTTTTTTCCATTGAAATCTTCTTTACTGAATTCAACTGTCCAGGCTAAATCGGCTTCTAATGGATTGGTCGTTTCATCTATATCATTTCCATATAGACACATGGCCTTTTCTAACCTTAAAGTATCTCTCGCTCCCAATCCAGCAGGTTTTAGCCCCTTTTCATTTCCTGCTTCTAACAACATGCGCCAAATTGAAGCTGCCTTCCCCTTCTGTAGGTATATTTCAAATCCCAACTCTCCTGTATAACCCGTTCTTGAAACTATAGCATCAATGCCATTAACTTTAGTATTAACAAAAGAATAATACTTTAAATCTGAAATATCCTTATCCATAATTGATGAGATTATTTGAAGCGAAAGAGGCCCTTGCAGTGCAATTAGAGCATAATATCCTGATTTATCAACAACATCAACATTTTCAAATAATTCAGCATTCTTATTAATCCATCTTAGATCTTTGGTTGTATTAGATGCATTAATCACCATCATATATTGGCCATCCTCGAGCTTATATACCAATAAGTCGTCTACAATGCCCCCATCTTCATAGCACATTGGTGAATAAATTACCTTGCCTACTTTCATCTGTGAGGCATCATTGGTAATTAATCTTTGTACTAAGTTTAAGGCATCTTGCCCTGAAATAAGTACTTCACCCATATGTGAAGCATCAAAAAGACCTGCAGCGTTTCTTACTGCCTTATGTTCTTCAATAATACCCGAATATTGAACAGGCATCTGCCATTTGCCAAAATTAATAATCTTAGCTCCCAAATTTAAGTGTTCATCATAAAGAGAAGTCTTTTTCATCTTTTTCACCTCCCATTTTTAATAATAACGAAAAAAAGGAGAGCTTAAGTTGCCTTAAACTCCCCTGTTCTGGTAAGTCCAGAGTTTGGTCCCTTCAGATTTCTTCTGCCTGAGAGTTTCAGCTCTTATTATAAAGCTTTGCTCCTTCGGCGCCTTTTTAGATAAGATCTCTCATCTGAATTTCATCCCAAATATTATTTCCTTGTATTTCAATTTTAAACTTTTTTTCTTTAACTTTCAACCTTTTTTTAATTTTTATTTATTTTAGTTAGATATTTTTTTCTACATTATCAGAATCAGTTTCTTTTTCATCATCTAATAAAGGTGAGCTCTTACCTATAAATCTCGCTCCCTCTTCAATTTCCAATTTTTTTGCCTTAATATTGCCTTTTAAAATTCCTGTCTTTAAAATCTTCAATTTGCTTCTTGCAATTATATTCCCTTCAACTTTACCCCCGACCACAACTTCACATCCTTCGATATCGCTGTGAATTTGGCCTGTTTCTCCTATAAAAACATTCCCATCAGCATTAATTGTACCAGTAATCTCGCCTTCTACTCTTATCGAACCTTTTGTGGTAATTTCCCCATCAAATAATGATTGCCTGCCAAAAACTGTATTCATATCATCTTTTTGCAACATTTCATTTTTCTCAAACAAGGTCTATACCTCCCAGATAAATTTCGGGACTTATAAGCTAATTCTTATCCAAAATACTTACTTTTAAATAAAGCCATCGTTAATTTTGTTCTATATTTCCATTATTTTCCTTTTATCTTTTTTTACTTCCATATATTACCAGATAAATCTGTATAAACAACCACTTATGTCCTATTTAAAAAAAGAATTGAGCAATGATGATGGCAACAAATATCGAAGGCAACAAATTCCCTATCTTAATCTTTACATCAAACAACATGTTAAATGCGATAGCCATAATCAATAGACCTCCTGTAGCGGTCATCATTGCAACAACATCTTGATTTAATAATGTCTGAGCCCATGAAGCTAGTAAAGAAATAGACCCCTGATAAAACAAGACAGGTATACTGGAAAATAATACACCAATTCCAAAAGTTGCAGAAAATGCAATCGAAGCTGTGCCGTCTAATAGCGACTTTGTAAATAATATTGAAGGATCATTATTTAGGCCATCCTGGATTGCTCCCATAATAGCCATTGCACCCACACAATAAATTAAACTGCTTTGTACAAAACCCTGTACAAATAATCCGTCCTCACTACCAAATCTTTTTTGTATTTTCTCACCAAAAGCCTCTAATCCGCTTTCTATTCTTAATAATTCACCAATTATACCGCCAATAACTAAACTAAATATTACAATTAAAGTTCCCTTGGTGCTTTCAACCGAAAAGGCCATCTGCAAACCTATAATAAGAACTGCAAGACTTATCCCCTGTATTACAATATTTTGAAATCGTTCGGGAAGCTTCCCTTTCACTAAAAAGCCCAGAAAACTACCTACTATTATCGCTACTACATTAACTATTGTCCCAATCATATAGTTTAACCTCCACTAAACAAACTAATTAACTCTTCTTTATATTCCCTTTTTGTTAAAGCAATCAAAAGGTCATTTTCTTTAATGATAGAATCGCCTCTGGGTACTATGCTTTCATCGCCTCTCAATATGGTCACTAAAACCGATTCTAAAGGGAAATCTATATTCCTTAATTTTTTATCTATGAATTTACAGCTTCCATCAACTGTTATTCTTAAAAGTTCAATTTTATCATGGTCCTTGTTTAAAATTACACTAAGATCCTGAATAGTTACTTCCCGTTCAACAAGTGCCGCTAATATCGAAGAACTACTTACGGCCACATTAACACCCAGCCAGTCAAATAATTTTTCATTTCCGGGGGTATTAACCCTGGTAAAAGTTCGTGGAACATTAAATTTTCTTTCAGACATCTGGCATATTAATAAATTATCCTGATCATCTCCTGTTACTGCCAGAACAACATCTGCCTCATTAATACCTGCCTGATCCAACAAATTTTCTTTTGTTCCATCACCACAAAACACCTTGACTCCATATTTCTTTTTTAATAATCTACAGCTCTCCTTATTATTTTCAACAACATGAACCTTATAATCCTTTTCTAAAAACTCTTTTATAAGATATGAGCCAACTTTACCTCCGCCCACAATTATTACAAACATCTTTTCACCTCAGCTCGATAATGTTTCACGTGAAACATTATCCTGTTCTTTATTACAATAAATCTAATTTTTCTAATATTTTCTCCATTTCATGATAATCTCTACATTTTATTGAAACAATTTTTTTGCCTATTCTCTCTTTTATATCAACATCCAAGCCCAAACTTTCTGCCAGCTGCTCTCTTGCTTTTACCCATTTAGGTTCCAGCTCTTTTTTCTCTTTGCTCTTTTTCTGTGTGCCGTTGTTTTGCCTCGCAAGTTCTGCTTTTACTTTCTTTTCAGTATCTCTAACCGAAAGACCTTCTTTTTCAATCTTTTTTGCTAATTTTATCTGCTTTTTTGTTTCCAAAGGAAGTAGAGCCCTAGCATGTCCCATAGATAATGTTTCACGTGAAACAATTTCCTGAACCGAAGGAGGTAGATTTAATAGCCTTATAGTATTAGAAATAGTCGAGCGGCTTTTTGATACCCTTTCTGCAACTTCTTCCTGTGTTATATCAAGTTCTTGTATCATTTTATTATATGCATGAGCCTCTTCAATTGGGTTTAAGTCCTCCCGCTGCAAGTTTTCTATCAAAGCAACCTCCATCATTTCATCATCTTCGAATTCTCTTATAATAGCAGGAATAGTTTTAAGATTAGCTTGTTTTGCTGCTTTCCATCTCCTCTCACCTGTAACTAGTTCAAATTGATCATATTGAACTTCTCTAACAGTAATCGGCTGAAGTACACCTTTCTTCTCAATCGATAGTGCTAATTCTTTTAAAGTCTGTTTAGAAAAGCTATTGCGTGGTTGATAGGGATTTGGTTTTATTTTGTTTATATTGATTTCCTTGATTTCATGTTCTCTTTTTTCTCCTTGACTTTTGGATAGTAAGGCATCTAATCCTTTGCCCAATCTTTTTTTACTCACGCTCAATCACTTCCTTCGCTAATTCCTTATAGGCTTCAGCTCCACGGGATTTTGGGTCATAACTTACTATTGGTTCACCAAAGCTTGGAGCTTCACTTAACCTTACATTCCTGGGAATTATAGTATTAAAAACATCTTTTCCAAAATATTTTTTTACTTCTTCAATTACCTGACTTGAAAGGTTTGTACGTACGTCGTTCATTGTTAAAACAACCCCTAATAACCTTAATTCGGGATTTAAATTATCTTGAACCAATTCAATAGTCTGCATTAATTGGCCTAGACCTTCCAATGCATAGTATTCACACTGAATAGGCACAATTAATTGATCAGCTGCGGTTAAAGCATTCAAGGTTAACAAACCAAGAGAAGGGGGACAGTCAAAAAATATATAATCATAATCTGAATCAACTTCTTTAATCCTATTTTTTAATCTGCTTTCTCTCGACATAAGAGAAACCAATTCTATCTCAGCCCCGGCCAGATCAATGTTCGCCGGTAATATACAGAAGTTGTTGTGTCCGGTTGGTTGTATAATATCAATAAGAGGTTTATCATTAATCAATGCATCATATATGCTGTGCTTTAGCTCGCTTTTTTCCAATCCCACACCACTTGTTGCATTACCCTGTGGATCAACATCAACTAATAGAACTTTTTTTTCTAAATCTGATATCCCAGCTCCTAAATTAATCGCTGTAGTGCTTTTACCTACACCGCCTTTTTGATTTACAATTGCAATTTTTTTAGCCAAGTAAACACCCCCTTATTAGTTTGAACCTATTGCGATTCCTTTTATTACTTAAAACAACTTGTCTTATTTCCTATATCTATATTTCTTATTAAAATATTCTTTATAATCAATGACTTTCCTGCCTAAAGAGGCGTTTTTTTGGGAATTCCTGGCCGTCTGGGATATTTATCTTCTAACAAATCCTTTCTTTCAAATGCCAAAAGCTCCCTTTCTTTTTCTAAAAAAGGGATATCAAGTTTATATATGTTTTTCAATCTAAGATTTAATAAATTAATCGCTTTTTGGGCTCCATTAAGTTCTTTTTTATACGCAGGACCCTTATATAATAATATTAATCCTGTCTTTTTGCAAAAAGGAGCTGTATATTCTAATAAGATATTTAAAGGTGCAACCGCCCTGGAACAAACAAAATCATATCTCCCCCTATAATTTTTATCATGGCCCAGGCTTTCAGCTCGATTGTGTATTACTTCAATATTATCATATAAATCTAGCTCTATTTGTAGCATCTTTAAAAATTTCACCTTTTTTAAGCTGGATTCTACTAAGGTTATCGCAATATCCGGCCTAACTATCTTCAAAACAAAACCGGGAAACCCGGCCCCGGTGCCGATATCAATAACCTTGCCTTTAATATCATTATTAAGAAATAATCCGGCTGAATCAAAAAAATGAAGTGTACTAATCTTTTTCGGATCAGTAATAGAGGTTAAATTATATTTCTTATTTTCAGCCATCAAAAATTTAAGGTAATCATAAAACCTTTCTATCTGTTTCTGCTGCAAATTGATATTTAGCTCACTAAAACCATCATAAATAAATCGCTTCAGCTCCTTAGGATTCATCATCTTTCTCTCTTTCTTGTTGCTCTAAATATATCATTAACACCGAAATATCAGCAGGAGAGACTCCTGATATTCTAGAGGCCTGTCCCAGTGAGCGCGGCTTTATTTTCTTTAACTTTTCTCTAGCTTCTAATCTTAGATTCTCTAAATCACTGTAATCGATACCTTGCGGTATAATCCTGTCTTCCATTTTCTTAAATTGTTCTATTTGGGACATCTGACGATCTATATAACCTTTATACTTAATCTGAATACTGACCTGTTCCTTAATCTCTTGATCTATATCTGGCAACTCTGGTGCAAAATATTTTAAATCATCATATTCTAATTCCGGTCTTTTTAGTAGTTTAGCAAGGACAACTGGCTTTTTGAGTGCTCCACTCTCCAGTTTTCTTAACCGCTTTTTGTTTTCTGGTGTCGGGGTAACCTGATAATTTCTTAGAAACTTTAATGTCCTCTCAATATCTTTCTTTTTCTCTAAAAATTTTTGATATTTATTCTCAGAGATCAATCCCAACTTATATCCAATACCTTTCAACCTCAAATCAGCATTATCCTGTCTTAAGATCAATCTATATTCTGCTCTGGAAGTCATCATTCTGTAGGGTTCATCCGTACCTTTAGTTACAAGCTCATCAATGAGAACACCAATATATGCTTGGGCTCTATCTAAAATCAATGGTTCCTTATTCTGCAATGATAAAGCGGCATTAATACCTGCTATAAGGCCCTGTCCGGCTGCTTCCTCATATCCAGAAGTACCATTAATCTGTCCGGCCGAATAGAGCCCACTTATTTTTTTTGTCTGCAAACTCAGCTTTAAATCATTTGGGTCAAGACAGTCATATTCAATAGCATAACCTGCTCTCATGATTTCAGCCTTCTTTAAACCCGGGATCGTATTTAATATTTCATACTGTATATCTTCAGGTAAACTTGTTGATAGGCCTGATACATAATATTCCCCGGTTAATTCCCCCTCCGGTTCCAAAAATATTTGATGCCTTTCTTTATCGGGAAATCTTACTACTTTATCCTCAATAGAAGGACAATATCTGGGACCTACTCCATCTATGATGCCACTGAATAGAGGAGTCCTCATCTTGTTTTCTTGAATTATTTTATGTGTTTTTGAATTTGTATAGGTTAAATAACAGGAAACCTGTTCGCGTTCAAAAGGGGGTGAATCAAAAGAAAAAGTTAAACCCTGCTCACCCTTTTGTTCATGCATCTTAGAAAAGTCGATACTACGCTTATTGATTCTGGGAGGAGTCCCTGTTTTAAATCTACGTAAATTTAATCCAATATTTTCCAGTGATTTTGATAATTCATTAGCTGGATACTGCTGGTTGGGGCCAGCATTAAAGGTCGCTTCCCCAATAATGACTTTACCTTGAAGAAAGGTACCGGTAGTGATTACCACTTTTTGGGCTTTGAATAATATACCAGTTTTGGTAATAACTCCCTTAATTTTACCGTTCTTTACAACCAGCACTTCTGCAATTTCCTGTTTTAAATCCACCTTTTTTTCTTCTTCTAGAACCTGCTTCATCCTCTGGTGGTACTTTTTTTTGTCTGCCTGCCCCCTTAAACCATGTACTGCTGGCCCCTTTGTCGTGTTCAGCATCCTTATTTGAATCATGGTTTCATCCATATTGATAGCCATCTCACCACCCAGGGCATCTATCTCTCTTACTATATGCCCTTTACCGGGGCCACCCAGTGATGGATTACAGGGCATAAAAGCTACATGGTCAAGGTTGACTGTCATAGTAAGTACATCAAAGCCCATTCTGGCGGGTGCCAGAGATGCTTCACAACCTGCATGCCCGGCTCCAATAACTATGATGTCATATTTTTTTTTAAACACCTTATTATAATTATACTCTTTTGCCATTTTTTTACAACACTCCTCATTATTTACCCAAACAAAAATCACTAAATATTTGATCAATAATATCATCTGTCACGGTTTCACCGGTTATAGTGCCCAAATAGAATAATACATCTTTTAGGTCAATGGTTAAAAAATCTACTGGCATACCATTATTGAGGGATTTTTTTACTTTTTTTATTGAATCATGTGCATTATTTAAAGCCTCCCGGTGTCTAACCTTAGTAACCATAATATCACTTTCTACATTTATATTCTCATGTAAAATTTCTTCTAAAATAGTATTTTTTAATTCTTCTAGACCTTCTTCTTCTTTTACCGATATATAGAGAAGAGGGTGCTCCTTAAATTTTTTTTCTGTTCTATCTAAGTTAATTTGTTTTTCTAAATCTGTCTTATTAACCACTACAATAGTTGGCTGTTTTTTTATTAATTCATATACTTTGATATCTTCTTCGGTCAAACCCTGGCTGACATCAAGCATCATCAGAACTAGATCTGCTTTTTTGAGAGAATCCCTTGTTTTTTTAACACCTATTTGTTCAACAACATTTTCTGATTCACGCACACCAGCCGTGTCGATAATCTTAAGAGGAATACCATTTAAATTAATATACTCTTCAATAACATCACGCGTCGTACCAGGTATATCAGTAACTATAGCCCTGTTTTCCTGCAACAAATAGTTTAATAAACTGGACTTGCCGACATTTGGTTTTCCAACTATTACTGTTTTAATCCCTTCCTGGTATAATTTACCCTGTTTGGCCGTTTTAATAAGTCTTTTAATTGGCTTTTCAATGCTATCTATCCGTTCTTTTAATTGATTGAAAGAAAAACCCTTAATTTCATCTTCCGGAAAATCAATCGAAGCTTCTAAATGAGCGAGAAGTGTAACTACTTTCTCTTTAATATCATTGACCTTTTGTGATAATCCACCCTTTAACTGTTCTACAGCTATGGTTAGGCTTTTTTCAGTTTTCGAATTTATTATGTCAATAATTGCTTCTGCCTGAGCCATATCTAATTTACCATTCATAAAAGCTCGGCGTGAAAATTCACCCGGTTCCGCCATTCTTGCTCCCTGTTTTAATACTAATTCTAAAACAGACTCTAAAGGCACCATACCTCCGTGACAATCAAATTCAACCACATTTTCCCCTGTAAACGAGCGGGGACTGATCATAACAATAGCTAATACTTCATCAAGAGTTTCTCCGCTTTTATTATCAACTATATAACCATGATGAGCAGAATGAGAATCTGCATCTTTAAGATCAATACCTGAAGATGCTTCAAATACTGTTGATGAAAGATTAATAGCTTGTGGCCCACTAATACGAACTTTCCCGGTACCAGAAGTACCAAAGGGAGTTGCTATTGCAGCAATAGTATCCTCTTTTAAATTGTTCATTTTTTTAAACCCCCTTTAAAATATTAAACCCAGCAGGACCACCTACTGGGGAAATTTAATATAATAGTCATTCTCATTACTGTTATAACTAATTTATTGATTTACTCTACTGTTTCAATCATAACCTTTCTAAATGGTTCTTCACCTTCACTATATGATTTTACTCTGGAATCTTTTTTCAAGGTGATATGAATTATTCTGCGCTCATGTGGTGGCATCGGTTCTAAAACAACTTTTCTGTTCTTTTTAACGGCTTTCTGAGCTAGTTTATGAGCCAATCTTTCCAGAGTTTTTTCCCGTCTATCTCTATATCCTTCAGCATCTATAATAATTCGATAATACTGCTCTGTATTCTTATTAACAACCAGAGATGTTAAATACTGTAAGGCATCAAGGGTTTCACCCCGACGCCCTATTACAATACCTAAATCAGGTGAATGCAGATCATAAACAACCTGTTCCTGATTGGTCTCAGCTTCTTTCACTTCTATATTAACATCTATATTAGTTTTATTAAATAAATTTTCTAAGAAGTCTTTACCTTTTGTAATAGGATCATCTTCAATTATAATTTCTATTTCTGCCTGTTTTTTGCCGATTAGTCCTAAAAAACCTTTATTGCCCTGTTCAATAATATTTATTTCAGCCTGATTTCGATCTATATTCAGGTCTTTGAGCCCTTTCTTGATTGCTTCGTTGACTGATTTGGCTTTATATAATTTTTTCTTCATTACTATTCAGCAACCTCCTTATTTAAAGGCTCTTGAGATATTACATATTGCTGTATTGCTGTGAAGACTGTTGAAGTAAACCAGTATAATAAGATACCCGAGGGCAGCTGAAAACCAATGAAGATAATAAAAGCGGGCATAATCCACATGATCATATTATTTTTAGAATTACCGCCAGATTGCATCTTCTGAGTTACATAAGTTTGACCAATCATGGCTACAGCATTTACTAAAACAATAGCAACATCAGGTTCCGCTAAAGATCCACTGGTTAAAGTCCCTATCCATAAAAAGGACTCTTCTGTTAGTACATCACTTAAACTTAAAATTGCTCTGTAGAGAGGGATAAGTATTGCTAGTTGTAATATCATAGGCAGACAACCTGCTGCTGGATTTACATTATTATTTTTATATAATTCCATCATTTCTTCCTGTTGTTTCTCTTTATCATCTTTATTTTTCTTCTTGATTTTATCCATCTCGGGCTGTAAATCTTGCATAGCCTTCATGGACTTAGTCTGTTTTGCAGTTAGGGGATATAATAACAACTTTATTATCAAGGTAAATAGGATAATAGTAACACCATAATTATGTACTATTCCATTTAAAAATTGTAAGGCCTCAACTATTCCATTTATTAACCAACCAAACATAATTCTTTCCTCCTAATTATTATTTAAGTGGATCATAGCCACCTGGATTAAAGGGGTGACATCTTGCAATCCTTTTAATGCTTTTTAATCCACCTTTTAATACACCGTATTTTTTTACCGCTTGATAAGAATATTCAGAACAGGTTGGATAAAACCTACAGGTCTTTGGTGTCCAGGGAGAAATTGTCTTCTGATACAACCTAATAATCCGTAAAATTGCCCTGCCCATTTTAATGCACTTCCTTTATTTCTCAATCAATCCTGTCCTTTTAAATAATCTATTCAACTCGTCCTGGATTTCATAAAAGTTCAAACTAATTACAGGTTTACGGGCTATAATAACAATATCACAATTTCCCAAATGCCCTGTATTCAGTCTGTTTCTAATTATTTCCTTCAATCGCCTTCTTAATTTATTTCTAACTACTGCTTTCCCTACTCTTTTATTGATCGAAAAACCGTAGCGGTTCTGCTCCCTGGTATTTGGCTTCCAATATAAAACAAAATATCTTGAAGCTGTAGATTCTCCATCATTAAATACCTTATCAAAATCCTTTTTTTTCTTGAGGGTTTCCAAATACTTTCCTCCTAAGAATCAGTTTAAGAAAAAAATATAATACCAACTCTCATACGGTTTAAATTATATGTTATTTAACTACTAGAGTCAAGAATTTTTGTAACAGCCACCTAATAAAAGAAACTCGAGATGTTTTTTAAATTAGAAATTGCTCATTCTCTTTATCCACAACTTTCAAGCCGCCAATTCTTGTTGAATAATTGTTAATAATCTGTTAAAATAATAATGATTGACGATAAGTAATTAACTGAGTTATTTCTGTAATTACTATTATAACTTCAATTAAAGAATTTTACAAGAATTATAACCCCTGTTAATTAATTTATCAACATCTAATTGCTGTTCTATCCACAATTAACTTGATTATCCACATTATTATCCACATCTATTAACATAATGTTGATAATTATTAAAATTATTGTTCTTTTTATTATTTTTTGTGGAAATCTTATTGCAGTTTTAAACAAGATTTTTCAAAGAAATAGTTATATTACTTTTATTTAGCTAATCATAAAGAACTTAAACCTGTGGATAAGAGAGCAACTTATCCACAAAACTGTTGATAACTGCCCTTTATCAGATGTTTTTGGGGATAACTATTGTGATTATACATTATTTGCTTGATTAGCACAGGAGGTATGTAAATGGCAATTTCTCAAGAAGAAATGGAACATATTTGGAACCAAACTCTAAATGAAATAAAAGATAAATTAAGTAATCCCAGTTTTAAAACATGGTTTTCAAATACAAAACCAGTTGATATGCAGGATAATATTTTACTAATCAAAGTTCCCAATGATTTTATAAAAGACTGGATAGAAACCAGATATAACCAATTAATCACAAATGTTATTCAAAATTTAACCGATACCAACTTAAAATGTAGATTTTATACCGAAGAGGATCTAAAGGACAAGGAAAAAAAAGAAGAAAAGCCTACTAAACAATATAAAAAAGAAAAACCTGAAAAGAAATTAGAAAAAGAAAAAAAGAAGGAGTATAATATAAACAAGAATTTAAATCCTAAATATTCTTTTGATTCATTTGTAGTAGGGAATGGAAATAGATTTGCTCATGCGGCTGCTCTGGCTGTTGCAGAAGCACCTGCAAAAGCATATAATCCACTTTTTTTATATGGAGATGTTGGGCTGGGTAAAACACATTTAATGCAGGCTATTGCCCATTATATACTAAAACATAATCCTGACAATAAAGTAGTATATGTTTCTTCTGAAACATTTACAAATGAATTGATAAATGCCATCAAAGATGATAGAACCTCATCTTTTAGAAATAAATATAGGAATATAGATATTTTACTGGTAGACGATATCCAGTTTTTAGCTAATAAGGAAAGAACTCAGGAAGAGTTTTTTCATACTTTTAATTCTTTACACGAATCTAACAGACAGTTGATTATTTCAAGTGATAGACCCCCCAAGGAAATCCCAACTTTAGAAGAGCGATTAAGATCGCGCTTTGAATGGGGTTTAATAACAGATATTCAAAAACCAGATTTGGAAACAAGGATAGCGATACTTAGAAAAAAAGCAGATTTGGAGAATTTAAAAGTTCCCAATGAAGTTGTTAT
>JAGYMU010000037.1 GCA_018399995.1 Halanaerobiales bacterium
ACAAATATAGGTTATTTATCAAGGGTTTACATCAAAAACATTAAATTATTTTAGAGATGAGATTCAATCAATTTTAATAGGGTCAGAAACGTTTAAAAAGACATTTAATATAAGAACTATTTTGATTATTATTAAAGAGTTGAGGTATTAATATAATATTTATAATGGTTGTTATGATAAAGAATAATGCTGATGTAAAAAACCATATATAAATTATTTTTATAAAGTTATCTGGATAATTAATAAGATTGTAAAAATAAAATATATAAATATTAGCAATATAATCATGATTAATTTATTTGCAAAAAAACGAGATAATACAAGAATTATAAAAAGGAATACTACGATTTAGATAGAAATATAAATATATGTAATTTAGGACAAATATTAAACAGTTCAATATTTGATATAAATAGATATATTTATTTATAGACTAAAATAAATTAATATATATATGAAAATGAAAGTTATTTATAAAATACTTTTTTTTTATTAGCTTTAAATAAAATCGAACAAATATCTTAGTATAAACTCATAAAAATATTAAAAAAGACTAAAATATTCATATAATATGTGATTGAATATTTTAATCTGAAAAGGAGGTTGGCTTCTTGATTAAAATACTTGTATCTGGTAAGAGTAAAGGAGCAGGTAAAACTACTTTAGTTGAAAAAATTATAAAAAATCTAAGAGGCAATATATATGTTATTAAGAGTTCGATTCATGAAAAATATAAAGAATTTGAATTGATAGATGATCCAGATATTATTTTAGAGAGAAATACTGATACATATTTGTTCAGCAAAGCTGGAGCTAATAAGGTGTTTTTTCTAAAGTCCAATAAAGAAAACTTACAAGAAGGTATAAATCAAAAAATTAATAAAATAATGGGCTATGATTACCTGATTATTGAAGGTAATAGCATAATAGATTATCTCAATTTCAATTTGATCTTTTATTTAGTTCGGGAAGGGGGAGATACAAAAGAATCTGCAGAAAAATGTAAAACTAAGGCTGATCTTATAATTAATTTTGAAGATAATTCTAAGATTAAGTTTAATAATGACAGATTAAGCTGTCTGCAGGCACATGTAATAGGTCATTCATTGAATATACCTTTGTTTCAGTTAGGTAAGATGATGACCCAAGAAAATATTAAGGTAAAAAACTGTCAATTAGGTTTATTTTAAATAGTTAAACAAAAAGAATATAAAAAAAGGGGTAAAGATATGGATATTGATCTTAATAGTTTAGATCCTATTATTGATAAATTTATTGATAAAAGGGGTAATTTAATTCCGATTTTAAACGAAGTGCAACAAAAAATTGGTTATTTACCAATTGAGGTTCAGGAATATGTTAGTAAAAAATTAAATATACCGATGAGTAAGATTTATGGGGTTGTATCATTTTATTCATTTTTCCAAATTAACCCCAGTGGAGAACACACTATTGGTTTATGTATGGGGACTGCTTGTTATGTTAAAGGCGCTGAAGATATAATGGAAAAATTAAAATCTTATCTGGATGTAAATATAGGTGAAACAAGTCAAGATGGTAAATTTACTCTAACTTTAACACGTTGTTTAGGGACTTGCAGTTTGGCCCCGGTTATGATGATAGATGATGATGTACATGGGTCTCTGGTTCCTGACGAGATTCCCAAAATACTAGACGAATATTAATATATAGGAAAGGAGATATATATGTTAAACAAAGAAGTTTTAATTTGTGCAGGAACCGGTTGTTTATCTTCTGGTGCTCAAAAAATATTTGATGAATTTAAAATGATTCTTGATAATCATGAAGATTTAGCTGATATCAAAGTTAAAAAGTTTGTCAAAAAGATAGGCTGTGTTGGCCCCTGTAGTTTAGGCCCTATTGCTATTATTAAACCCAGTAACACTTTTTATGGAAATCTAAAGGTGGAAGATGTAGGCAAAATAGTCAATCAAGATTTATTAAAGGATCAAATAGTTGAAGAACTCTTAATTATGGAGGATGATAATAGGGTAGTTAATTATGAAGATCTGAGATTCATTAGAAATCAAACCCGTATAGCTTTGAAAAACACGGGTGATATTGATCCTAATAGCATAGATGATTATATAGACAATGATGGTTATGAGGCTTTACATAAAGTTGTTAGTGAAATGTCACAAGAAGAAGTAATCGAGGTCATCAAGAATTCCGAACTTAGAGGTAGGGGAGGAGCAGGATTTCCGACTGGATTAAAATGGGAATTTACTTATAAGGCAACTGGAGAAGAAAAATTTGTTGTATGTAACGCTGATGAAGGAGATCCGGGTGCTTTTATGGACCGCAGTATATTAGAAGGTGATCCGCACAGTATTATAGAAGCAATGACAATTGCTGGATATGCCATAGGAGCCAATCAGGGTTATGTTTATGTAAGAGCGGAGTATCCTCTAGCTGTTAAAAATCTGACCAAGGCGATTGAAGATGCCAGGGAGAATAACTACTTAGGCCTTAATATTTTTGATAGTGGTTTCGACTTTGATATTGAAAAAAGGGTTGGGGCAGGAGCTTTTGTTTGTGGTGAAGAGACGGCTTTAATAGCCTCTATAGAAGGTTCAAGGGGTTATCCCAGACCCAAACCTCCCTTTCCGGCTAATTCCGGTCTCTGGGGACAACCTACTCTGATTAACAATGTTGAAACCTATGCAAATATTCCTCAAATAATATTAAATGGTAGTGAGTGGTTTACTCAATTTGGTACTGAAGACAGTAAGGGCACTAAGGTTTTTGCTGTGGCGGGTGATGTTAAAAATACCGGTCTTGTAGAAGTGCCATTTGGTACAACTCTAAGAGAAATTATTTTTGATATTGCGGGCGGAATTCCCAATAACAAAAAGTTTAAAGCAGCTCAGATTGGTGGCCCTTCTGGAGGTACTATACCAGCAGAATATTTGGATATGAAAATAGATTATGAAAGTTTGAAAGAAATTGGGGCTATCGTAGGTTCTGGTGGTCTCGTCATAATGGATGAAGATAACTGTATGGTTGATGTAGCAAGGTTCTTTTTGGATTTCACCCAGGATGAGTCCTGTGGTAAATGTGTTCCTTGTAGGATTGGTACAAAAAGGATGCTTGATATATTAGACAGGATCACGACCGGTGAAGGTCGAGAGGGCGATATTGAATTACTAATTGATCTCGGCAATACTATTAAAGCTACTTCCTTATGTGGTTTAGGACAAACTGCACCCAATCCGGTTTTAAGTACTATAGAGTTTTTTAGAGATGAGTATGAAGATCATATTTATAATAAATACTGTAAAACTGGAAAGTGTGATATGGGAAATCAATGTTTTACCATTAATGCGGATGAATGTCTCGGCTGCTCAATATGTAAGAATGAATGTCCAGTTGATGCTATAAGTGGAGAGAATAAAAAGCCACATGAAATCGACTGTGATATCTGTATTGCATGTGGAGCCTGTCAAGAAGTTTGTCCAACTGATGCAATTTCCAGGCAGGAGGTAGTTAATAATGAAGTTTAAAATAGATAATAAAGAATATACGACTGATCAAGAGCAGACAATATTAGAATTTGCCAGAGAAAACGATATATATATTCCAGCATTATGTTACAGTCCACATTTAAGTATCAGCGGTAGTTGTAGAATGTGTATAGTTGAAGACTTAAATAGAAATCAATTGGTTACTTCCTGTACTACAAATATTTATGATAGCATGGAAATCGAAACAAAAAATGAAAAAGTAGAGAAATATAGAAAAACCATATTAGATTTATTGCTTTCTGATCACGACATTAATTGTATGACATGTGAAGCTGATGGTAACTGTGAGCTTCAGGATCTCGCCTATAAATATGGTTTAGAAGAATCCTCATTTAAAAGTGATAATGATAGAATATTTGATTTCTATAAAGATAACGAATTTATCGAACTGGATCCCAATAAATGTATATTATGTGGTAAATGTATAAGGGTTGATAAAGAGGTTCAGTGTTCTGATGCTATAGATTTTACGGAAAGAGGTTTTCAAACAAAGGTTGGTACAACCTTTGATTTAGGATTTGATCATGAAACCTCGACCTGTGTATACTGCGGGCAATGTGTAGAGATGTGTCCGACAAATGCTTTATCATTTGTGCCTTCCAAAAATCGAGGTAGGGCAAAAGATTTCCAAAAAACAGTCACAACCTGTCCATACTGCGGAGTTGGATGTCAATTGGAACTTCGTGTTAATAATAATGAATTAGTTGAAGTAGGTTCTGTCTATAGAGAAAATACTCCCAATCCACACGGACAAACCTGTGTTAAAGGCAGATTTGGTTTGGAGTTTGTTAATCATCCCGATCGTCTAAAAAGCCCTCTAATGAAAAAAAATGGTCAACTTGAAGAAGTTAGCTGGGAAGAAGCCCTGGATCATGTGGCAGCCAGATTTAGTGAGATAAAAGAAAAGTATGGCTCTAATTCAATTGCAGGCTTAAGTTCTGCGAAATGTACGAATGAGGAAAATTATTTGATGCAGAAATTTATGAGGGCAGTAATTAAAACTAATTCTGTCGATCACTGTGCTAGGTTATGCCATGCTTCGACTGTTGCAGGGTTGGCCAAAGCATTCGGTTCAGGAGCTATGACAAATTCTATCAGTGAAATCGAGGGGTCGGATTTAATTTTCGTTATTGGGTCGAATCCAACTGAAAATCATCCGGTCATTGGCAGTATGATGAAAAGTGCTAATAAAAATGGTACGAAGATTATTGTGGCAGATCCGAGAGAAATTGAACTTTCTTCTTTAGCCGAAGTATCTATGCATCAAAAACCTGGTAGTGATGTTGCGTTGTTAAATGGTTTGATGCATGTGATTATTAAAGAAAATCTGCATGATGAAGATTATATTAAAAACAGGACAGAAAATTTCTCAATGGTTAAAGGAATTGTATCTGAGTATACACCTGAGAAAGTTGAAAAGATAACAGGTATAGATAAGGAAGATATAATAAAAGCAGCCCGTTTATTTGCTGAAGCTGACAAAGCAGCCATTTACTTTGCAATGGGCATTACACAGCACCGTACGGGAACTGATAATGTTTTATCTGTTGCTAATCTGGCAATGTTAACCGGTAATGTTGGTTTTGAAAGTACGGGTGTTAATCCCTTAAGAGGTCAAAACAATGTTCAGGGAGCATGTGATTTGGGTGCATTATCCAATGTTTATCCGGGTTATCAATCGGTTGAAGACACAGAGATTAGGGATAAATTCATGGATTACTGGGAAGTAGAAGATTTATCACAAGAAATAGGTTTAACAGTAGTAGAAATTTTTGATGCTATAACTGATGGTGATTTACATGGGCTATATATCATGGGGGAAAACCCTATGATTTCAGATCCTGATCAAACCCATATTCAACAGGCATTAGAAGATGTTGAGTTTTTAGTAGTACAGGATATTTTCTTAAGTGAGACAGCTGAATTTGCAGATGTTGTTTTACCAGCCGCAAGCTTTGCTGAGAAAAATGGTACTTTCACCAATACTGAAAGAAGAATACAAAAGGTTAATAAGGCGATTGATTCACCTGGTCAATCAAGGCCAGATTGGAAGATTATCCAGGAAATTTCCCGAAGAATGGGTTATGAAATGGACTATAAAAATAGTGTTGAGATTATGGAGGAAATAGCAGACTTAACCCCTATCTATGGTGGTGTCAGATATGAAAGGCTTGGGGAAACAGGATTACAGTGGCCCTGTGTTGATGAAGATGATTCCGGTACTAAATTTCTTCACGAAGGAGAGTTTTCCAGAGGTAAGGGTAGATTTCATGCTGTTTCATATATACCACCTGCCGAGGAGGCAGATGATAAATACCCCTATATTATGATGACAGGTAGAATGCTTTACCATTTCCATACAGGCACTATGACCAGAAATTCCAAACCGATAGATGATCATTCTCCCGATGCTTATGTTGAAATAAATGAAGAAGATGCAAAATCATTAAAAATCGAGGACAGAGATAGGGTTAAGGTGAAATCAAGGAGAGGTGAAGTTGAAACTTATGCTAAAGTTGGTAATCGTGTTGAAAAAGGTCAGATCTTCATGCCCTTCCATTATGCTGAAAGTCCGGCCAATCGATTAACTAACTCTGTTTTAGATAAGGACGCAAAAATACCGGAATTGAAAGTATCTGCTGTCGATATAGAAAAAATTGGTTAAAGGATGATTAGATGAATGCCATAATACTTGCAGGAGGAAAAAGTTCAAGATTTGGGTCCAATAAAGCCCTTTATAAGATAAATCAGAAGCCAATGCTGGTGAATATAGTTGAAAAATTAAGTCCCATTTTTAAAAGAATATATATTATAGGTAATCAAAAAGATAAATATGAAGAGATCCGAGGGACTGTATATTTAAAAGACAAAATTCCAGATAAAGGGCCCTTGGGCGGTTTATATACCGGTCTTTCCGTATCTGATAGCCGATATAATTACTTACAGGCCTGTGATATGCCCTTTGTTTCTGAAGAATTCTTAAGATATATGAAGGGACATATTATAAGTAACAAAAATTATGAGGCTTTTATCCCGGAAAAAAACGGATATTTAGAACCATTTGTGGGAATTTATGATAAAAGTATACGAACAAAGATTTATAATCTAATAACAGAGAACCATTTGAACTTTGATTTCTTATTTGATGAAATAAAGATAAAGAAAGTCAAAGAAAAAGAAATTGAAAATATTGCTGATACAGATAGGATATTCTTTAATATCAATAAAAAAGAGGATTTGAAAAAATACGACTCTTTTAAAGCTAAATAAATTGATGATAAATTAGGCAGCACTTTTTAAGTGCTGCCTTTAATCAACTTATTTTAGCAGTTAGCTGTGTTTATAGTCTTAAAAATAATTTTTGGCAGGCCTTTACTAAACATAAAAAAGAGCCATTGGAAGATTTCCAATAGCTCGGTTCTAATCATTTTATAAACTCTTTGAATACTAATTGAGTGTATTTAGTATTTGAAAGTAAAATTGTCTTTATGAAGCTTCAAATACAAAATCGTATGATTGCTGTTTTTAAAGGGTTATAATTGTTTAATTAATTTACTTTTAAAATTTTTACTTTACATTGTGTATTTAACAATAATATCAGGATCAAGTACACGGAACATGAGGGATTCTGTGATAAACAACTTAACATTTTTACTATCATGTTCTTCAAAACCGATAGCAAAATCTTGACCAATTGTTAATTCCAAATCATCGTGATCATAAGGTATTAAGAGAGCCCCTTCAATTTCATCACTAAAGACAACCTCTGAACCTGTTACTTCTTCAATTCTTCTAATTAAAGGATAACCTTTAACCTGACTCTGTATTTTTTCATAGGCTTCTTTTCCTACAATCAAAGAATATGGTTTGTCTGCATAAGCTTCCTGCAGCATAATCATTCCTTCAGTTATAGAACCCATTATAGAGGAATCATCTGATCCAAATGATAGTGATTTTTTTGCCATTTCCATCATACCTTTAATATTACCGCTGGCAAAACCATTATATACAGCATTATCTTCAAATTTAGCCATCTTTTTAACTGCATCTTCTAAAGGTCCAAGGTCAACATCTTTTGAACCTCTTTCCAGATTATCCATTTCCCATCTATTTAGTTCAAAGGTATAACGTGTTTCAATCAGAGGAGTTACCTTATATTCACTGCTTCTAACCTCATCTTTATCTCCTTTAATAATTCCCAATTTACCCTTTGAGATTACATTATAATCTAAACCTTTTGGTCCTTCTAGATGAACTGTTTTACGACCGGTTAATTGAGTTTCAAAAACTTCTTCGGCCCTTGCATCAATTTCTTCCCAGGCTTTTTCTGTAAGTGGTGCTAATTCTCTTTTTAATAAATCCATTTTAATACCTCCTATAATTTATTTCATATCACCAATATCTAAGCCTTCTTTAGTATCAGACTGACCTTCTTTTTCACCTTCTTCTATTTCAGTGATAGGTGCATCGGTAAACAGATAAGTGCTTAGTTCTTCTTCCCAGGCTGGAACATTTCTTCTTAACCATTCTAAAGCCATGGCAGCGTGTTCAACTTCTTCATCTCTATTGTGTTCTAATACAGCTTTTACTTCTGCATCATCAGTAGCTGCAGCTCTTTGGTTATACCAGTTTACTGCTTCCACCTCTTCTTTTAAACTATTTAATATTCTTGCTGTATCCAATGTTTTAGCATCCATGCTTTCCTGTAATTCATGATAATCAGACATTAATTTAGCCTCCTTATTTTTGTTTTAAATTATGTTTTTCTATTTTATATTATTCAATCAAAAAGGATTAAATCCTTCACACTGATTATATTATATGGAATCTATAAAAAGTTAAAAAGTAATTATTTAACAAATTCAAACTTTTTTCATATATATACGCGATATATTTATTATCCAACTAAAATAATTCGGTCTTGTTCTTTATCTTTATTTCTTCAGTAAAATAAAATATCTACTACTAATTATATAAACTTGCAAATAAATGTAAAGTGAATTACAATAATATTAAGTTAAAATATTATGTTGGGGGAATGATGATGCCTGAAGAGATAATGAATATTAACAATATTGAAAAAACCTTTCAATCTACAAAAGCAGTTAATAAGATTTCTTTTGATGTACATAAGGGAGAAGTGTTGGGACTTTTAGGACCAAACGGTGCAGGTAAAACCACCATTATTCGCATGATAATGAATATATTCCAACCAGATAAAGGGTCCATTAGATTAAATGAAGAAATAATAAAAGACCAGAAACAGATAGGATATTTGCCTGAAGAAAGAGGTATATATGATTCTACAAAAGTATTGGATACTATATTATATTTTGCCGATCTAAAAGCAATGGAGAAAAGCGAAGCCGAAAAGGCGGCTAAAAAATGGCTTGGACGTTTTGATTTAATGAAGTATATAGATAAAAAAGTAGAAAATTTGTCTCGAGGTATGCAACAGAAGGTTCAGTTTATTATCTCAGTAATACATAAACCGAGATTATTAATTCTAGATGAGGTATTTTCAGGCTTAGATCCTGTTAATCAGGAATTGTTTAAAGAGATTATTGAGAATCTGATAAATGATGGAACCACCATCTTATTATCCTCACATAGGATGAATCTAGTAGAAGAAGTATGCAGCAGGATTTTTATGATTAATAAGGGGCGGCGAGTTTTATATGGTAATATAGATGATATTAAAGATGGATATAATGAAAAAAAAGTATTATTAAAATCAAAAAGCGACCTCAGTTTTCTTAAAAATTTATCGAATATTTCAGAAATAAATTTAGAAAAAGATAAAGTATCTTTTAATATAAAAACAGATATAAATATAAAGGATTTTTTATCTTTCTTATCAGATAGAATTACTGTTGATGAAATATCTATAACAAGGCCACCACTACATGAAATATTTGTGAATGCAGTCAAAGGGGGTTATAGTGATGAAAGATAGCATAAAAGTTGCAAGATGGGAGATAAAAAATATTTTACATAGTAAGACATTTATTATTATGACCTTTTTTGTACCGATTTTCATACTAATTATCGGGGGTGCTGTAGGTTATTTTTCCTCTGCTAATGAGGATAAAAACAACCTAGTTTTCGGGGTAGATAACAAATCTTTAGTGATAGGTGAAGAGCATCTGGAAAGCCTAAAAAACGAATACATAGATTTTAGATTTTTTGATAATATTAATAAAAAAGAAGAGATGATTGAACTAATAGAAGAAAATGAGTTGAATGGGTTTTTGACTATCCCTAATGATATCTTAAAAACCAATACAGTTGAATATTATTTTAATGATTTACAGGGCATAAACACAGATAGTATCAGAAATTTATTAAGCCCTTTAATTGTTAACCTGCGGATTAGTAATTCGGGTTTTGATGTTAATAAGATAAATAATTTAACAAGAGAATTGCAAATTAATACTACATCACTGACTTCAACTTCGGAGGGTAAAGAGAGCAGTAATGTTATTGAAATGTTTTTACCTTTTGGTTTAGCCATGCTGATGATTTTTGCTTCCTTTTTTTCAGGAGCATCCCTAATGCAGAGTATAATAAAAGAAAAAAGCAATAAGATTGTTGAAATAATACTATCTTCTATAGATGCCTGGGACTTAATGTTAGGTAAGGTGATCGGTTTTGGTATAGTCGGATTACTACAGGTATCAATCTGGGCTGTTTCCGCACTCTTTGTTTTGAAGATTATTTTCGACATTTCCTTTGCTTTTTTATTTAGTATCAAGATAATGTATATGTTAATATACTTTATTTTAGGCTTTATTACAATAGCTTCTATAAATGCAATTGTAGGAGCCGGTATGAAACAAGCTCAGTCCGGTTCTCAATCAACCGGTTTTCTGGTAATGATACCAATAATACCACTTTATTTTTCCAGCTTTATTGTTAACAATACAGAGGGAGTTTTTAGTTATGTATTTTCATATATACCAGTTACTTCCGCCACAACTATGTTAATCCGTTTGGGTTTTAGTGATCCACCTTTGGTTGAAGTATTTGGAATTATGTTCTTATTATTATTTGCAAATTACCTATTAATTAAGCTGGCCGCTAAAATATTCCGGGTGGGAATGTTGATGTACGGTAAAAGTGCTAATTTCAAAGAGCTTTTCAAATGGGCAAAGAGTAAAGAATATTGAGTTAAACTTTTTGTTTACAAAAGAAAGAAGATAACAAATTAAAGGTGATACAGATCAAGGAGGGATATAGTGGTTAATCAAAGATTAAAAAATTCAATATTAACAGGTGCTCTACTGGGCGTATTTTGTATCATTGGTGTTGGATATCGTCAGGGATATTCAGGAAACGGTGTATATCTATTTGCTATGTGGTATAACCGCATAATCATGGGGATGATGATTGGTTTAGCAGGGAATTGGCTGAAAGATAGGTTCGTTATAAGGGGGTTAATTTTAGGTACTTTAGTAACAACCGCTTTCTTTTTATCAACTGGATTTAAAGATGTATATGGCTTTTTAGCTGGGATTGCCTATGGGGTTATTATAGATTTTATTGCAACCAAATACTCTTAAGGACCTTTTCTAAAAATTTTTAAGATTGGTTTCATATTCAAAAAGGTAATAATGCAATTTTCTTTAATTATATAAATAGGGAATTATAATCTTGTCTAAGGAGGACTTAATATTGAAAAAGTTATTACTCTTTTTAGTAGTTTTAATTATTGTGTCTGTAGTGTTGAATGTGATTTGGGAATATGGCCAGTGCGGCATGTTTTATTCTATTAATGGAGTTGTCTCTTTCGAAAACTATGATTTGCTGATTGCAAGATTAATTTTAGATATAATAATGACATTAGGAACATTCTTATTACTTACTATAATCAATTTTGAGTGGAGATGGTTTACAGATTGGGACAGCAAGGATACAGCTATTATTATGTTATTTGGTCTTTTGATTAGTTTTTATGTAGAAGTAAATTCATTAATGGTAGGAAGATGGAGTTATAGTGAGAGCATGCCGATTTTGTATGGTACTAATATTGGGGGGGTCTCAATGCTACAGTGGTTGATATTATTACCTCTTTCTATCTACATAACCAAATATTTATTAAGAAATAAGATACAGAGTGTTAAGCGTTATAGTTTTTAATTATTTTTACTTACTGATATTTTGTGAAATAAACACATTATTATAAATTTCTTGATAATATTTTAGATAAAAAGATTTTCATAAATTAAGTGGAGTTAATTTTTTAAGTAGATGAGCCTAAAAATAATCTTTTTTATTTGTGCTTCTTTTTATATATTTATTTTGTTAAAAAGAAATCTCCCGTTACTACGGGAGATTTTGTACCTTATATTTATTTAACCACTAATCGGCAAGAAATGAATTAACTTTATCCATTAACTGAGGAAGGTCATCGATAAGGGGGGAATGGCCACAGCCATTTAGAGTTTCTATCTTTGCATTATCTCCAATATCCTCAAGGATTTCCTCCGCCATATTTCTAGGTGCGACTCTATCATTATTTCCCCAGAATATTAAAGTTGGTATGTTAATTTGAGTGGCTTCACCGGTACCTGGATTTAAACCATTGTGCTTATCACTGATATTAAAATGATTGAGGGCATGATAAACCTCCACCACATTTCTCTGGGTGAACATATCCTCTAGATATTCATCATATTTCTCCGGTTCGGGCTGATTATTGGTGTAGATTAAATTATTCCAAACAGTCATCATAAACTTTTTGTTGTGATTTTCAATTGCTTCTAAAGTGGGTCGGATATTAAATTTATCCTCGGCAATTTCCTTTTGGGTTTTTATTCTTTGGTCAAATAATATATTGCCATTTTCATCAAGCTTAAATAATGGGTTGCCCCTGGTACTTATCGACTCTAAAAGCAGCAGTTTTTTTACATAGCCCGGATTGTTAGCTGTGAATTTCATTGCAACACAACCCCCGGTAGACCAGCCCATCAAATAAAACTTTTCTAATCCAAGTTTTTCAATAAAGAGCTCAAAATCATGGGTGAAATCAGCTATTGAATCTATTTCTTGATTATATGAAGAGATGCCAAATCCCCTCATATCTGGAGCAATTAACTTGTAATCTTCATTGAAGTTTTCCATAAAGATATCCCAGTGTTTGGAAGAAGTTAAATTTCCATGTAATAATACGAGTAATTCATCCCCACCTTTTCTTTCTCTATAACCTAAAGTCTCTCCATTGGGTAGATCAATTTTTTTTAGATTAATATCCATAAAAATCCTCCTTTTTAAAACTGATTATGCCTTTTTAAAATAAGTAATAAGATATTAAAGGTTGAACAAATTATTTCAGCTGTCTTTAAGTTCAAATATTAAATCAATAAAAAATGAAACTACACTAAATAAATAATCTTTAAAAATCCCAGTTAACATATGGCTGTGGTAATGTGATAAAAAGATTGTCGAGCTTTTCTAAAAGTGGTTTTGGTGCTATAAAATAATCAGTATAAGGCAGAGAAACAGGTCGAACTGCCCCCAACCACATTCTAGTAAATGCACTGATATCTGTTTTAAGTGTCAAGAGATCAGAACTTTTTCCTTTTTTGATACTAGATTCTTTGCCCAGGGATAAAATATAGTTACCGCTTAATCCTCCCCACAGATATTTATTATCTAGATATTTTTCAATCGGGTCAACTAGTTCAAGATTGAATCTTAAATGATCCTCTCTCAAAGAAGTGTTTTTGATACAACCTTCAAGATTCAATATTCTAATTTGCCAGTAAGCACTAACTTTATTTATAACTTGATATTTGCCTTTTTTAGTTAATATTTTATCCTTATGGGGTTTTTTGATTAAGTTTTGGAGTTGAATACCGTCTGGTTCTTTCATTTTAACCAGATGAATTTGATCTCCCATATTTTTAAGTACCTGCATTAGATCTAAAAATTGTTCACTATTATTAAAGTCCATCCATCTTATATAATAGGGGCCGTGCAAGTTATCCTCAGGTTTTATCCACATATGGTGAGTGATATTACCTTTTTTATCCCTAAAACCTAATCCAAAGGATTTTTCACTGTTTAATGCCATATCCACATATGTTATTTCAGAAGGGAGTAAGGTACAATAACCATGTTGTTTTTTACGTTGAACTCTAGCTTTGTGCACATCTTTAAAATCATCTAAAGTTATCCTTTCAGGAATGGGTATAGATCTTTTGATATTAAGATGAGCTGGATCAAAGCTAATAAAGTTCTGATAACTGCCGTTTCCATAACCTAATTTATTATAAAAACCTTGTTCAAACATACTTAAAGCAGAAAGGTGTACACCTTCTGCTGCCGCTTCTGCAAGGGCTTCTACAGTTATTTGAGTAGCAATATTCTGTTTACGAGCTATCCTGCTGATTGTCAAAGCAGCAATCACCTGTAGTTCTAATTCGCGCTCCAAATATTGGAATTTACCGCAAACAGAATTTAAATATCCCTCGACTTCATCATTTAATAAAGCCACTTTACCTCGCCCTGAATTGATGAATTCTTCTAAAGCATCTTGTTCTTTTTTGTCATCTTCAATCCAACCAATTTCCTGCCAGATTTCAAATATTTTTTCTAGGTCCTCTCTGCAATTACATTCTCTTATTTTAATTTTAATCACCTACTATATCATTGTTATTTATTATATTCTTAATTGACTTTTAAAATCCTTCTAATTTACTGTATCTAAAGTATGAAATTATATTTTATCTAAAACAACCAAGTAAACTCCATCTAAATCCTTGATTTAGTTGGTGAGGTTTACAGGAGGATTTTGCTCTTCTTACCAGAATATATATATATATTCGATGGAAAGGAGGCTATAAAAAAGTCATTTTAGAAATAATGAAGTTAAGAATATAAATTTAGATATAAAATATATTAAATGCAGCTTGAATCAAAGCCTTTTTATTTTACAAAAATAAAAGAGCTTTTGTATAAAATAAATAATTAAGTAAAGACAAAATGGAAAGAAGGATGAAAAATGGAATATAATAAAATTATTGCTATTGTATCTTTGTTTACGATGATATTAATCTTATATGGGCCATTAGTTTCTGCTATAAAGGTTGATGGAGATTATCCTATTGAATTATTTGATGATTTTTGGGAGGAAAAGCTAACCGATACCCAGTATGATATTTTAAAAGAAAGTGGTACTGAACCAGCCTTTAATAATGAATATTATAAAAACAAAGAAGAAGGAATATATGTATGTGCTGCTTGTGGCAATCAGTTGTTTGATTCCGAACAAAAATACAGTTCGGGAAGTGGCTGGCCCAGTTATTATGATGTTATATCAGATAAATCAGTTGTTACACGAACTGATGAAAGTTTAGGTATGCAGAGGACTGAAGTTTTATGTGCAAACTGTGGAGGTCACCTCGGCCATGTATTTAATGATGGTCCTGAACCAACTGGTTTAAGATATTGTATGAACTCAGCAGCGATGAAGTTTTATAAATCTGCTCACTTTGCTCAGGGCTGATTTTGGGGTCCAGAGGCCCTGTATGGAGCCTTAGAAGGAGTAGTTTATACTAATACAGGTTATGCAGGTGGAACAACAGACAATCCCACCTATAATAATATTGGTGACCATGCTGAAACCGTGGAGGTTATCTATGATCCAAAGGTGATCAGTTATGAAGAATTAGTTGAATATTATATTGAAAGTACAGCTAACACTATAGGTGCAAGCACGGGACAATATCGTTATTTAGTTTTTTATAACAATCAAGAGGAGGAAAAGCTCATTCAGGAACGGGCAGCAGAGATGGAGGGAAATAACAATCTAAACTTCAAGATGGTCCAATTAGATGAGTTCTATAAGGCAGAAGATTATCATCAAAAATATCAGCTGAGGTCAAAGAGGGCAGTATATAACAAATTGATGGAAATTTTTATGAATGAAGAGAGTTTAATAAGCTCACATTTGGCAGCAAAACTTAATGCATTCAGCTCAGGCCTTATTTCAGAAGAGAAGATCATAGAAATATTAGACGATTCTTATCTATCACCGATATATCCTGATAAATTTGCTGAATTGAAGGAATTAATAAAATAAAAAAAGAAACCAAGAGAACCGTTTTTTAAAGCGGTTCTCTTTATGATTATCGGGTATATATTAATACTTAAAGTATAATTTTAAAAACCTTAAAGACGATATAAGGATTAACTGAAAGCAAAGGTCTATAGTGCAAAGTGGACTTTGAAATAAAATCTAAAGTAAATTTTCTATTTGAAGTAAATAATGTACGTTTGTGATTTTTTAAAGTTGTCCTGAGAGAATAAACAGTTTACCTCAGGGTGATTCTTATACTTTAGATATATTAGTTTTTTGACCAAGTATTTTATAGAACAACAAAGCTTTATTTGATGAGGTATGGAATGGATTTTTATATAGAAAAGAGATTTTTATCAAATCAAAAAAAGAGCCCCCAATTTCTTTTTTAAAAACAGGGGCTTTTTATATATTTACTAAATTTTTTCTATGAGGTTAATTAATATAGAGTTACAATCTTATTATGAAAAGAATTGTCTCTTTATCAGTTAATAATTGAATTAAAGATCTATATTTTAGACTCAAGTGTAAAAAAAGTAAA
>JAGYMU010000038.1 GCA_018399995.1 Halanaerobiales bacterium
AATGTTTTTTGCGTTCTGTTGATTCTTTAATCTTTTGATCACATTCTTCTAAAAATTCTTTAATAATATTACAACCTAATTCATCTAGATTATCTTGAACAGTATTAATTACTTCAGTTATATCTCCATCACCTTCAATAAAAATCTTTTCTACTTGTTTTTCTAACTCAGATGTGACTTTTTCATAAAATTGTTGTATAATAATATCCATAAGAAGACTCCCCTTTCGATGTTATTGGATATTAACATTTTATCAGAAAGGGAGTCTTCTTTCTATCTTTTTATTAATAATCTCCAAAAGTTATTTTACACTAAGTTTAATTTAATTCAAGCTGTTCTATCCTATCCAATAATTTTTCCTTTTTATCTTGATAATCCTCAAGCTTTTCCTTTTCTCCTTCAACTAAACTTTGAGGGGCATTATTGACAAAGCCCTTGTTGGCAAGTTTGCCACGCGCCCTCTCAATTTCATAATCAACATTCTCGATCTCTTTTTTTAAGCGCGTAAGCTCTTTTTGTAAGTCAAGCATACCGGTCAAAGGCAAAATAACTTCTATTCCATCTACAATTGCAGTTGAAGCAGGTTGAGGTCTCTTTTTTAGCTCTGTCTTGATATTTATATCTTCAATTCTGGCTAGATTTTTAATATAACTCTTTCCCTCTTCTAAGATTTTTTGCTGTTCGCCATCTGCTAAAAAGAAGGCCCTAATTCTTCGTCCGGGCTCTACCTTCATCTCATTTCTTATATTCCTAACCGATTTAATTACATTCATAACTAATTTCATCTTTGCTTCAGCTGTTTTGTCAATTCCCTGTTCATCATATTCCGGCCAGCTTGTAATCATGATACTTTGTTCATAATTAGCTAACTTCTGCCAAATCTCTTCTGTAATCATCGGCATAACTGGATGCAGTAATTTTAAAATATCTCTTAATATTCTAATTCCCATATACTGAGCTGTTTTCTTAGCAATAGCATCTTTATCCTGATAAAGCCGTTCTTTTAAGATTTCTATATACCAGTCACAATATTCGTTCCAGATAAAGTCATATAGGGTTTTACTCATTTCACCAAAACTGTAACGGCTGAGTGCCTGGTCAACTTCTTTTATAACCTGATTTGTTCTACTTAACATCCATTTATCTGCCATATTCATTTTCAACTCATCTTGTTCAGTTAAATCATAAGAAAAATCTTTTACATTCATTAATATAAAGCGGGCAGCATTCCATATTTTATTAGCAAAATTACGGCTCGCTTCTAATTTTTCTTCTCTAAAACGCATATCATTTCCCGGTGTATTGCCTGTGATCAATGTAAATCTCAGGGCATCTGCTCCATATTTCTCAATCACCTCTAAAGGATCTATACCATTTCCCAGAGATTTGCTCATCTTTCTTCCCTGTGCATCTCGGATTAATCCATGTACATATACATCATGGAAAGGAGGCTGATCCATAAACTCAAGCCCCATGAAAATCATGCGGGCTACCCAGAAAAATATTATATCTCGACCGGTAACTAAAACATCAGTGGGATAAAAAAACTGTAAGTCTTCTGTTTTTTCCGGCCATCCCATGGTAGAAAAAGGCCAGAGAGCAGATGAAAACCAGGTATCTAATACATCTTCATCCTGTTTTAAGTTATGACCGCCGCAGTTTGGACAACTTTGAGGTTCTTGTCTACTTACGATCACTTCATCACAATCCTGACAGTACCAGACAGGTATTCTGTGTCCCCACCACAACTGTCTTGATATACACCAGTCTTTAATATTTTCCATCCAGTTTAAATATACCTTGCTAAACCTTTCAGGTATAAATTTAATATCACCCTTTTTGACTGCTTCAATAGCAGGTTCAGCCAGGGGGCCCATCTTAACAAACCATTGTTTTGATACAAGTGGTTCAATAACCGTATCACAGCGGTAACATTGGCCAACGGAATGGGTGTGTTCTTCTATCTTTGTCAAAAGGCCCAGCTCTTTTAAATCGTCGATAACTGCCTGGCGGCATTCATAACGATCCATCCCCTTATACTTTCCGGTATTATCAGTCATCTTCGCATCTTCATTAATTACTTTAATCACTTCTAAGTCATTTCTTTCACCCATATCAAAATCATTGGGATCATGAGCAGGTGTTACCTTGACCATCCCGGTTCCAAATTTACTATCTACAAAAGGATCTGCTATAATAGGTATCTCTGTATTCATCAAAGGTAGTATTGCGGTTTTACCTATCAGATCTTTATATCTATCATCAGAAGGATTAACAGCAATTGCTGTATCACCAAGCATAGTTTCTGGCCTGGTTGTAGCAACTTCTATGTATTGTTGGCTGTTTTTGAGAGGATATTTGATATAAAAAAGTTTACCTTCCTGTTCTCCATGTTCTACTTCAACATCTGAAAGGGTTGTTTGACAGCTCGGACACCAGTTGACAATATAATCTCCCTGGTAAATCAAGCCTTTATCATAAAGCTGTATGAACACTTCTTTTACAGCCTCTGAACAACCTGCGTCCAATGTAAACCTCTCTCTCGACCAGTCACAAGAAGATCCCATTTTTTTAAGCTGATTTGTAATCCTATCTCCATATTCATCTTTCCATTCCCATGCTTTTTCTAAAAACCCTTGTCTCCCCAATTTATCCTTATCAATATTTTCTTCTCTTAATTTATTGACCACCTTCACTTCAGTAGCTATACTGGCGTGGTCGGTTCCGGGTAGCCATAAAGCTGAAAAGCCCTTCATCCTCTTCCACCTTGTTAAAATATCCTGTAATGTATTATCTAGAGCATGACCCATATGTAACTGTCCCGTTACATTGGGCGGCGGCATTACTATCGAATAAGCCTTCTTTTTTCGGTCTACCTCCGCTTTAAATAAATCCTCTTTCATCCAGTATTCATACCACTTCTCTTCAACTTTATTAGGATCGTAGTTCTTTTCTAAATTATCCATCTTTAAAAACCTCCTATATATTGATTTAAAATTAAAAAATCCTTCTTCATCCAAATAAGGACGAAAAAGGATAATCTTCGCGTTACCACCTTAGTTCCTGAATATGTAAAACTAATTATTCAGACCCTCTATTAATATAACGGTTAATACCGGTTTATCCTAGTTTAATTCAGATAAACAACTCCCGGGCGACCTTCGCTTTAGCAACAGTCAAGAAGTCTTACAGCCGGCGGACTTCTCTCTCTTAGACCTTACTAAAACTACTCCTCCCCATCACAGTCTTTATATCTTTTAAATATTTGTATATAATAATACTATTAATTAATCTCTTTGTCAAGATTTTAGTTATGATTGAACTTTCATCCTTTTTAAAATTTAAAAAATAGATTTTTGAAAATAATCATATCTCATATTTATGCCTAACCGTTGCAGCAGCTTTTATATGGGAATACTGTGGTAATCCATTCTTACTTTTATGAGCGGGTTCGCCTTTTATAAGGGGACTCAAATATTTTATAGCCTGTTCTGTGACAAAATTACCTTCTTTATTTATCCAATCTCTGGGTATTTTCTTTTCTTTATTGGCGATTTTATCAACATCTTCATAGGTTATTTTAGATTTATAAGGATCATTTGAGATTCTCTTAATAATAACAGTTTTACCTGTTTTTTGTTTGTGTGAGGCAATTTCTACAGCCTTTTTTCCACAGTCATATGCTTCCTTTAAATCAATTAGAGATGCACTATGGTTACAAGCCCTCTGCAGTACATTAAACTCAATAACTTTTACCCTTTTAAATATATATTCTTTGACATAAGGTGCTAATGAATGGGCTGCACCTCCCATCTGCTTATGACCGAACTGATCATGTTTGGAAGTCTCAGATGCACTTATATATTCACCTTTATCATTTTTTATGCCCTCTGATATCACGACAACAATGTTGTCTTTTTTTTCAGCTTCTTTTTTAAGATCATCTATGAATTTATCTGTAGAAAAAACAACTTCCGGGAAATAGATTAAATCAGGCGTATTCAGCCCGGATTGACCAGCCAGAGCGCTAGCAGCAGCCAGCCAGCCAGCATGTCTACCCATTACTTCAATTAAATGTACATTTTTCCTTTGATACACACGGCTGTCCAAAGCCGTTTCCATTACACTTGTTGCAATATATTTGGCAGCACTGCCAAATCCGGGCGAATGGTCAGTAATAACAAGGTCATTATCAATTGTTTTGGGAATACCGATAACATTTATATTCTTTTTATTAGATCTGGCATATTTACTCAATTTATCAACTGTATCCATAGAATCATTACCACCAATATAGAAAAAATACTCAATATTGTATTTTTCAAAAATTTTAAAGATTTTCTTATAGTCAGCTGTGTTTTTATTGAAATGCTTAAGCTTATAACGACAACTACCCAATATAGAACCAGGCGTGTTTTTCAATAAATTAATTTGCTTTTCATCCTCCTTAGTAAGATCAAAAACATTGTCTTTCATCAGTCCTTTGATACCAAATCTGGCTGCAAAGACCTTATCTATTTTTTTACTTTTCAAGGAAGATTCAAGAACACCCTGCAAACTTGCATTAATAATTGGAGTTGGCCCACCTGACTGAGCTACTATACAATTACTATTCATTTTATCCACTCCTCTTTTATACTCTCTATTATATAATTTACCATTAATCACTTAATAAATAAAGGGTTTTTGCTTTTGAAAATGAATTTATTAATTAGTGTATAAATAATAGTTGGGAGTGATTATATTGACAGATAATTTAAATATTCCACCATATAAAATTAAGATGGTGGAACCAATTAATTTAATTCCAAAAAAAGAAAGGCAAGCCGCTTTAAAAAGAGCTGGTTATAATCTATTTGCTTTAAGATCAGAGGAGGTATTTATTGATCTTTTAACTGACAGTGGAACCAATGCTATGAGTGACAATCAATGGGCTGGCATCATGAGTGGTGATGAATCTTATGCAGGCAGTAGAAATTTCTTTCATTTAAAAGACACTGTTCAAGATATATTTAATTATTCTTATATGGTTCCTGCTCATCAGGGCCGGGGAGCTGAACAGGTATTATTTCCCCTCCTGGTGGATAAAGATAATTATGCTTTAAGCAATATGCACTTTGATACAACAAAAGCACATGTAGAATTAGCTGGTGGAAAAGCCAAAAATTTTATCATCGAAGAAGCCCTAAATACCGATCAATATCATCCTTTTAAAGGTAACTTTGATCTAAATAAAATGGAAAAATTTATCCAAACCGAGGGGAAGAATAATATTTCTGTAATAATAATTACAATTACCTGTAATAGTGCAGGTGGTCAACCCGTTTCTATGGATAATATCCGAAAAGTGAGCTCAATAGCAAAAAAATATGATATACCTATTATTATGGATGCGGCTCGTTTTGCAGAAAATGCATTTTTTATTAAATCACGCGAACAGGGTTATGAGGATAAAAGTATCAAAGATATTATTAGAGAAATGTTTTCATACACTGATGCCTTTACAATGAGTGCAAAAAAAGATGCAATAGTCAATATTGGAGGTATGATTGGAATTAAAGATGACGAAAACCTCTACAACCAGATCAGATCTAAAACTATACCCATGGAAGGTTTCCCTACATATGGGGGTCTTGCAGGTAGAGATCTAGAGGCAATCTCCCGGGGCTTACAGGAAGGAATTCAATACCCTTATCTGAAACACAGAATAAACCAAATTTCTCTGCTTGGTAAAAAATTATTAGATAATCAAATACCTGTTCAGTATCCGGTGGGCGGACATGCTGTTTTTGTTGACGCTAAAAAGCTGTTACCACATATTCCATTTAATCAATTTCCTGCTCAAGCTTTAGCCAATGAGCTCTATCTAGAAGGTGGGATTAGAGGCGTTGAAATTGGCTCACTACTTTTAGGCAGGGATCCAGAAAGCAAAAAACAACTTAAGTCTCCCTTTGAATTTTTAAGGCTGACTATTCCTAGAAGGGTATATACAGATGCTCATCTGAACTTCACCGCAGAATCTCTAATTAATATTAAATCACGCATAGGTCAAATAAAAGGACTTAAATTCAGTTATGAACCAGAAATATTAAGACATTTTACGGCCCGCTTAAAACCGATCTCCAGCTAATCTTGTTTTTATATATTTACTTTAATTTGTATTAAAAAACAGAGCATAATCAGTCGAATTAAAGCGGATTTTTCTCTCAATAATTAAAGGATAATTATTTTTTTAATAGAATATATTATATGTAACCAGATTGGTTTTTATTTCTGGTAAAATTTAATGGGGGTGTAAATTAATATGAAGAAATTTGTTGTCTTTCTTCTAGTTTTAACTATGCTATTCAGTTTTAATGCCTTGGTTGCAGCTTCAGAAGAAGGTAAATTACTCATCTGGGCTGACGAAAATCGAATTAAAGTCCTCGATACTGTTAAGGATGAATTTGAAGAAGAATATGGTATTACAGTTGAAATACAGGAAAAAGCATTTGGAGATATTCGTGATAATATGGCCGTAGAGGCCCCTTCAGGTGAAGGTCCAGATATCATTGTTGGTGCACACGACTGGCTTGGGAACTTAGTTTCCAATGGTCTCATTTCACCGATAGATTTAGGAGATAAAAAAGATGATTTTTATCCTGTCGCTATAGATGCTTTTAGCTGGGGTGAAGATGTTTATGCAGTTCCCTATGCTATTGAATCAGTTGGTTTGATTTACAATAAGGATATTATTCCTGATCCACCAAAGAACTTTGCAGCTTTTGAAACAATTGTTAGTAATGTAACCAATGAAGAAAAAGAAATGTACGGCTTTATTATGCCTCAACCAGATCCCTACCATACCTTTCCTTTTATGAGTGCCGCAGGAGGTTATGTATTTGGAACTGAAGATGGAAAATTAAATCCTAATGATGTAGGACTTAATAATGAAGGGGCAGTTTTAGGACTGAAAAAACTTGATAGCCTTTATGAAGAAGGTTCAGTCCCTTTTGTTGACTACCAAACGATGGAAAGTCTTTTCACAAATGGACAGGTTGGTATGATGTTGACAGGTCCCTGGGCTTTACCTGCATTATCCGAAGCAGGTATTAACTATGGATTTACCCAACTACCTCATATAGAAGGTCAACCACCTAAACCATTTGTTGGAGTTCAAGGTTTCATGATAAGTGCCTTTAGTAAAAATAAGATACTGGCTCAAACTTTCTTAAACGAATTTATTGCTAATAAGGAAACCATGACCGCTTTATATGAAAACGGAAGCCGCCCACCTGTTTATCTGCCTTCTGCAGAAGAAGCAGCTGATAATCCTGACGTTGCGGGTGTATTGAAAAGTGCATCAGACGGTGTACCGATGCCTAGTATTCCAGAAATGGCATCTGTCTGGGAGGCATGGAGTGATGCTTTAGAATTGGTATTAACACAAAAGCAGGATGTAAAACCTGCTCTAGATAATGCGGTTGCTCAAATTAATAAGGCAATCGAAGCCAGTCAATAAATAATTTATAACTGTAATAAATGCTGGTGTCCAGATCTGGGCACCAGTTTTTTTATAAATATATTTATAAAAAAGGGGGGGATTATTTGAAACTTTGGCGAAATAATCTTTTGCATCTGGCAAAAATCATCATATTAAGTATATTGGATGCTTTAGCGGTATGGAGTGCAACCATACTTTTTACAGAACATAAATATATATTTCTATCAGTCTTAATTATAGTTACAGTAATCATAAACTTTATCTACCTTTCTAAAAAAACCTATGCTTTAAGATATATTTTACCGGGCACTTTTTTTATGATACTACTAGTTGTTTATCCTATTATTTATACCGTTTATGTATCTTTTACTAACTATGGAACTGGTAATATACTTACAAAGCCACAGGTTATAAATCAAATTGAAAATAGATATTATCTGCCTGAAGATACAGAGGGTTTTAGCTTTGAAGCATATAAACTGCCTGATCAAAAAGAATATGCTGTTCTTTTGAAAAATGAAGAAGGCAAGCTATATCTGGCAATAGAGGAGAAAGTTACAGAAGTAACTGAAGCTGATTCCCGCTTTGTTGATCAAGATAATGATGGGAAGATCGATATGATAGGAAATTATGAGCATTTGGACAGAGCTCAATTATTCAAAAACTTATCTGTACTACAGAATTTAGAATTTTCCTTAAATGATAATATCTTAAAAATGAAATCAATTTCACAGTTTTCACTTTACAGACAGCAGTATAAATATGTAGAAGCAGAAGATAAAATTATTGATCTAAAAAATAATATAAGTTATTTCCCCCAGGAAGGTTCCTTTACATCACCTGAGGGAGAAAAACTCATGCCGGGATATAGGACATATTTGGGCTGGAAAAATTATTTTACACTGTTTACTGACAGCAGGGTATCAGGCCCTTTTTTGAGGGTATTTATATGGACATTCGAATGGGCAATATTGAGTGTTCTAACAACCTTTGTTCTGGGACTATTTTTAGCTATTTTATTAAACGATAAAACATTAAAATTCAGGAAAATTTACAGAGTTATATTGATTTTACCCTATGCTTTACCTGCTTTCATATCAGTTTTAATCTGGAGAGGTCTATTAAATACCGAAGTTGGTGTCATTAATCAAATTCTCAATACCTTATCTTTACAAAGTATTCCCTGGCTACAGAGCGTTTTTTGGTCACGCTTTGCCCTAGTGGTAATTAATTTATGGCTGGGCTTCCCATACATGATGCTGATCAGCCTGGGATCACTACAGAGTATATCTGGTGAATTATACGAGGCTGCTTCTATAGATGGGGCTTCCGCCTGGCAGAGATTTAAATTCATCACCCTGCCATTAATTCTGGTTAGTTTAGGACCCTTACTGATCTCTTCATTTGCTTTTAACTTCAATAATTTTAATGTTATATATCTTTTTAATGAAGGTGGCCCTCCTATTGTAGGTGCACAAACTCCTGCTGGAGGAACTGATATTTTGATCTCATATACCTATCGACTTTCTTTTGAAAGTGGTAGAGGAGCTGATTTCGGTTTAGCCAGTACTGTAAGTATAATAATCTTTATGATTACCGCAGTAATCACCTGGTTCAACTTTAAATATACAGGTGCCTTAGAAGAGGTGAAAGAAAATGTATAGAAAACAGGATAAAAAAACAAAGATATTTAAACATATTTTTATTTGGTTAGTAATTGCTTTTGCTTTATTTCCACTGGTCTGGACATTATCTGCTGCATTAAATCCTGCCAATACCTTAATTAATCAAAAACTGATACCACAAAATGCCAGTCTAACAAACTTTAAATATCTATTTAATAATACACAGCATCCCTTTCCTATCTGGCTTTGGAATAGTGTGAAAATATCTTTTATAACATCATTTATAGCGGTCAGCATGACAGCCTTGGCTGCTTATCCATTTTCACGATTTAAATTTAGAGGACGTCGAAATGGATTATTCGTAATATTATTAATTCAGATATTCCCACAGATGTTAGCAATGGTTGCTATCTATCTATTATTTTTAAATATTCAGGAAGTACTACCTGCTTTTGGCTTAAATACACATCCCGCCATTATTACAATATATTTAGGCGGAGCAATAGGAGTCAATACCTGGTTAATGAAGGGCTATCTAGATACAATTCCTACTTCATTAGAAGAAGCAGCTTATATCGATGGTGCCAGTAAATTTCAGGCTTTTTACAGGATCATCCTACCTCTAGCTCGCCCAATACTGGCTGTTTTATTCGTACTGCAGTTTATCGCAACTTACTCTGAATATATACTGGCCAGCATAATACTAAATTCAAATCAAAAATATACGCTGGCAGTTGGCTTACATTTGTTTATCTCAGATATGTACAGTAACCGCTGGGGTGTATTCTCAGCAGCTGCTCTCTTAGGGGCATTGCCGATTGTAATTTTGTTTATGTTAGTTCAAAAATATATTGTACATGGTTTAATCGGTGGTGCTGTAAAAGGTTAATTAATAATAGAAGGTGATATAGATGAATAAAGCGGCTGTCTATCATGAAAGTATCGATAATCTCTCCTATCCTTTAGATAATAATTCATTAAGGGTTAGACTCATAACAGCCAAGAATGATTTAAAAAATGCCAGCATAATTTATGGCCCCAAATTTGACTTCCATAAAGATCCTGTATCATCTAAAAAAATGGAAGTGGCCTTTAGTGATCAAAACCATGATTATTATAGTGTTAAAATACATTTAAAAGATCCCCGTTTTCGCTATCATTTTTTGTTAGAGGATCACAAAGCTAATAAGTATTGGTATAATGAAAAAGGGTTTTTTAAAAATAGACCGCGCGGACATGAATGTGGGTTTTTCCAATATCCAATTATTACTGATTGGGAAAAATATAATAGACCTGACTGGTTTAATAAAGCCGTTGTTTATCAGATATTTCCGGACAGATTTAATAACGGTGATCCTAGTTTAAAATCTACTAAATTAACAAAATGGGGTGATAAGCCAAAGTCAGATAGTACTTTCGGGGGGGATTTGGAAGGGATTATACAAAAACTAGATTACCTTAAAGAATTGGGCATCAATACTATATACTTAACTCCAATTTTTTCATCTGATTCTAACCACAAATATAATATTAAAGATTACTATAAAATCGATAAAAACTTTGGTGATTTGAAAAAAGCAAAAGAATTAGTCAAAAAAGCACATGAAAAAGATATAAAGATTATATTGGATGCAGTATTTAATCACTGTGACATTAATTTTTTTGCTTTTAAAGACCTGATAGAAAAAGGAGCTAAATCAGAATACAAAAACTGGTTTTTTTATGAAAAATTGCCTTTACAAACTAAACTACCTATTAATTATGTTACTTTTGCAACCCAGGTCAAATCAATGCCTAAACTTAATACCACAAACAAGGAAGTTCAAAATTATCTACTCAAAGTTGTTCAATACTGGACCAAAAATTTAAAGATTGATGGCTGGCGTTTGGATGTAGCTGATGAAGTTGATATGAATTTCTGGAGAAAGTTTCGCGAGCAAGTAAAAAAGATAAATCCAGATGCAGTAATAATTGGTGAAATCTGGCACAGTGCACGTAAATGGCTGAGAGGCGACAGGTTTGATACGGTTATGAACTATCCTTTTAATTGGGCTGTTTTAAAATTCTTTGCCCAAAACAAAATAGGTGTAGAAAAGTTTAGCTCACTTATTGTGAAAAGCTATATTCACTACAGGGAAGATACTAGTCAAGTACTGCTCAATCTCCTTTCAAGCCATGATATACCAAGATTCTATGAGTATTGTGATAATAAAGAACAGCTAAAACTTGCCATTCTCTTTTTGCTTACTTATCCCGGTATTCCCATGGTCTATTATGGAGATGAATTTGGTTTAAAGGGTGGTAAAGATCCAGATAATAGAAGGTGTATGCCCTGGGGAAAAGAAGAAAATTATGATATATTTAATTTCTATAAAAAATTAATTGATTTAAGAAAAAAAGAATCCCCTCTTCATAGAGGAAATTTTAAGATAATTTTACAGGATGAAGTAAATAATATAATGGCCTTTAGAAGAAAATTTAAAAACAAAACTGCTTATATTGTATTGAATAACAGCCACATATTGCAAAATATTGAGATAGATATAGAGCACTCCGGTAATTATAGGGAACTTGTCAATGAAGATGTTGTTGAAAGTAATAATAGTTCATTACAAGTTACTTTAGAACCCTATCAAGGAAAAATATTTACTCATCCATAATCTGACTAATATCTCTATCTTTAATTTGAACATCAGTGTACATTTCAGTTAAATCTTCTAATTGTTTATTTAATTTTTTCATAAAGTAAAGTAGTATCTTGAGACTACTTTGATGGTTATTAGCAAAAAAGGCAAAGATATCATCCCGATTGATCTTGACAATTTCTACAGGGCCCTGGGCAACAACATCTACCAGGTAATTAGCACTTTTACTTGCAATTAAAGAAGTTAAGCCAAAAAAATCATCTTTTGTTAGCTCAGCTAATTCTATATCTTTGCCTTTTTTCTCTTTATTATTAATAACCTTTACTCGACCCTCTTCTATGATATATAGAGCATCATCCTTATCACCTTTTTTTAATATCTTATCTTTTGATTTGTAGCTTTCAAATTCACTTATCTCCAACAATTCATTTAATTCTTCCTCCGATAGCGCCTTAAATATAGGTAAATCCATGATGCCTTTATGGTTTTTCATGTCTTTTTTGACCCTAGATAACCTCTTTTTTTCTGATATTGTACATTCTTTAAATATATTCTGTAAATCTAAATAATGTTCTTCGGCGAAGTTAAAATTTTCTTCCCACTCTGACTGTAATTTTAGATAGTCTTTAAAAACATTTTGTTCTGGTTCTGCTGAATACTTAGAAATGTAGATATTTTTTAAGGTTGCTTTCGTATCTTCTATTTGACCATCACTAAGATAATCAAGGGCCAGCATTATATTTGACTTAAAAACCTTATCCTCAAGATCTTCTTTCATAAACTCACCTGGATATGGCTCAAAATCTTCGGCACTTACTAGCTGCATATTGGACTTTTCACTCTGACTTTCTAACTTTTTCTTTTCATAATAAAATCTATACATATCCTGTCTGAACCTCTGCCAGATCGGATGTGGCTTTTGGGGAGGCAAATGTAAGATTGAAAGTTCATTGTCTAAAAAGAAGTTGAAACCAAACATTTTTGAATTAATTAGGTAATCTATATCTTCACCCCTGGTAAGATTGGGATCAAAAGGGACTATCTTATAGAGGTTCTTATGGATAATCATTAAACCTCCAAAAGCAAAAGGTGTTTTTTTAAGGCGAGGGGAACTACCTATTATTTTATCAAATGCCTTTGACTTACTGCCAAATCTATCCCAATATGTCATCCATGGTTCTATATTTACATCATCATAATATTCGCCATTTTCATTTACATAATAGCCAGCTATTGCATCAACGGTTTGGCCATAAAACCTTCCTCCTATAAACTCAGTTGTTTTATGTATAAAATCTTGATCATTAAAAATCTCATCATCATCAATTAAAATTACTACATCTCCTCCCGCTAAAAAACCTGTAAAAAGACATATATTCCTGATATTAGAATAACCACTAAGCGATAAAAGACGTAGAGAAAGTGAGCTATTTTGCTCATAATACTTTTTAACCCCGCCTAAACTTCTTTCTGAAAAAAGATAAGTTTTTACAGGAGGTTCGTTCTCTTTTATAATTTTTTTTACTTTTTGATAGGCCTCTTTTTTGATTTGAAGAGTTGTAGTACAAAGTATTATAACGAGTTCAAAATCTTTTTCTAATTTTTTTAAACTCTTCAAAAACCGAGGTAATGTACCGGTCTGATCTATTGGAGTTGGATGATCATATATATCATCTCCTAATTGCCAACCAGTTTTTGTGTCACGCCCCCAATAAGTTGGAACTACCATTACCTTTTTCATTAACTTTTTACCTCCTCAATAATACCATCATATACATCTATTAATTCATCTATTACCCTGTTCCAGGAGTAATTGTTTATGGCATAATCACTGGCCTTCTTCCCTTTTTTTTGTTTTTCATCTTTCACAATAGCTTCAATTACTTTCACAGCAAGCTCTTTATAATCATCCATCGTGAAAAATCTTCCTACATCTTCATTGATGAAATCTTTCAACCCTCCTGCTCGAGAAGCTATCACAGGTGTCCCACATGCTAAAGATTCAATAGCAACTAATCCAAATGGTTCAATCCGGGAAGGAACTACAGTAAGATCGGCTATATTATATAGTTCAGACAAGGTTGCCTGTGGTAAATTCCCTAAAAAATGGACTTCCTTTAAACCCAAATCATCTCTTAACTCAATTAACTCATTTTTTAACTCTCCATCTCCCACTATTAAAGTAATGATATCTTCAAATTCGTCCTCATAAATATTAGCTGCCTTTAATAACAAATCAACACCTTTGAAATTCGTTAACTTACCTGTAAAATTAATTACCTTCAAGTCTTTTTTATTTTTCAGATCGGTATCTATATATTTCTGCAGAACTTTTATTTTGTTCAAATTCATTGGTTTAAATATTTCTTCATCAAATCCATTTAATATTATTTTAAGCTTATCATCATCTACAGGAAAATGTTTTTTAACACTCTGATTAATATATTCTGATATCGTAACAATCTTTTTTGCATTTTCGGCTGCCTGTAGAGCAATCTGATGGTATCTTTTATCTTTTTTAAAACCTTTAATATCGGTCCCATGGGCTGTTATTATATAAGGTATACTGGTCTTTGAAGTAGCATAAGGCGCAACCCAAATATGCTGACAGTGAATTATATCTGGATTGAAACTTTTTACTTCCTGTTCAATAGTTGAAATAAAGGAATTGAGATAATCGTCCATTTCATCATTTGTAAGGTGATAAAACTGATTGTTGCTGTGGGGATGAGTTGTAAAGCAGGGAAAATTATAGTTAAGAATTGTTCTAACCTTGAACCCATCGCCCCTGTTTTTATATTTATCTACCACAATAACCTCAACTTCATGTCCTCTTTCTGTTAATCTCTTTGCCACATTTTTAGTGTATATTCCACTTCCTGACCCTTCCAAAGGAAAATGGTTTATTAAGAGAATTCTCATAAAAAATTACCTCCTTTGAGCGATCTTATCGATCAGCTTTTCCCAAATTTTCATCAACGTTTTATAATCATCTGCCATATGTTCAATCTGAGAATAAGCTACCGAATATGCTTCTGGCAAGTCTTTAAATTTTGGACAGTTATAATTTTCGGCAAATTTGTAACTACCTTCAACCAACTTTTTTCTCTCAACCTTTATTTTTCTTTTATATTCCTTTTCACTAATTTTCCCATTTTCTTTAAGATACCAATTTAAAAAAGGATTTCTACCCAACCAACCTAAACAAGCATTATAAAATCTCATTTTAACATCGGCGTTGTGGATGTCAGGTATTTCAGGAAAGCTATTAAAAGTATCATGAAATATTTTAGTATTTATATCAACTATTTCCCCTCCCTTATCAGGAATAACCTGACCGAGTAGGGTATCCTCACCTCTACCTAAAATAAGATGGTGCCTGTAGTGATATGTTGTTGAATAATAGGGAGATAAAATTTCATATTTATTTAAATTAAGGGCATGGTTTCCACCCAGTATTTTATTTGTACTTTTTGCATTTAAGATATTACGTTCTTTTTCAGTAATTAAATTTGTAGAATCTGATTTAACAAATTCATATGTTTTACCCTTATCCAATCCCTCTAGGAATGTTTTTAAACCATCAAAATATAAGCGGGGAATTATATAATATCCGGTATAATCACTTGTAGTTACAACCACATTTTCTTTTTTTAAATGCTGTAAATGATTCCCAACAAAATCTATTTCACATCTCTTGCCGCTACTGTCATTAAGCACATAGGGTTTAACATCCGTATCAAAAAACAATAAATAATCTATCTGTGGATTTAAGAGTAAAGCCCCCAGCATTACTATATTTCTTCTTTTTCCATATGGTGCCATGTTATATTTTTTTAGATCTTGACTATCGATTAACTGGGCTACTTCTGTTTTACTTAAACCTATGTTTAATAATTGTTTTTTTAATTTTTCATTCTTATTTATTTTTAGCAACTCTAAATCTATATATTCTCGCAGCATCTTTACTACGTTTTCATCAATTTTATTGGAATAACAGATAATTAATTTTTGAATATCATGGCCATATTTACGAGCATTTAAAATAAAATCGCAATATGGAGAAAAGCTAT
>JAGYMU010000039.1 GCA_018399995.1 Halanaerobiales bacterium
AAATTCATATTTTCCTGCATTGGATACTGATACTCTCCACCTAATATGGCGCCAATACCACCGCTGCACCATTTATTTTCAGGTTCGGTTTCTCCAATTTCTTTAAATTCAGTTTTTAGATTATATGAAGCAAGGAGACCCTTTAATTTAATATTTTCATTCAAAGTAAAGTTGACTCCACCATAAAGCCCTGATAATTTATTATCACTTTCAAAATTTTCAACTTCATCGATAGCATTAGCTGCAGCATAATCATAACCAAATTCTATTCCAAAGTTTTCATTCATTGGATAAATTCCACCCACAAAAAATCCAAAACCATTTTTCATTTCATCAGGAAAGATTGATTCCATTTCTTCTCCGTCTTCTAATAATCCAACAGCAAAAGTATTGTAAGTTAACCCTCCATTAAAATGTAACTTATCCATCATTGTAGATTCGTGACCTTCTGCCATAACAGCACCTGTAAAAGCAAATAAACTAAATACTAAAAGAAATACAATTACCTTTTTCATTAAGACACCACCTCTTTTTATTATTTTCGATTATATAATTCTTATTAAATCACAAAATTCCTGCAAATAATAATAAAATATATCTTTATTTTTAGTAAGTTAACTCAAAGTTTGTTTTTGTCTAATAACAAATTAAAGTGCTTAACAGGATTCATATCAATTGTTTATAAAAAAATTTTAGGTATGCAATTTATCTAAACTTTCTCAATTTATCAATAATATAATTTAAATTTTTTTCAGAAAGGGCAGGATGTACAGGTAATGAAACAACTTGATCGCAAAGTCTTTCAGTTACCGGACATGTAATATCCTTATATCCTAACTTTTGATATAGGTTTTGTTCATATGTTGGCAAGGGATAATGTATTCCATAACCTATACCATTTTCTTTTAAGTACTGCAAAAGTTCATCTCTATAATCTGTTTTTATTGTATATTGATGAAAAACATGTTCCCTATTTTCCAATACGGCTGGAGTTTTAAGCCAGTCTAAATCAACTAATCCTTGAGTTAATTTTTGGGCGTTTTTCTTTCTTCTTTTATTATATTCATCCAGTTTTTTAAACTGAACCAACCCAATAGCAGCAGAAATATTGGTCATCCTGTAATTATATCCTAGAATGTCATGATGATACTTCTGTGTAGAACCGTGATTTACTAATAGTCTTGCTTTTTTCATAATCTCTACCTGATCTGTTAAGACCATACCACCTTCACCTGTTGTCATATTCTTTGTGGGATAAAAACTAAAAGCTGAAACATCACCAAAAGAACCTACTTTCTGATCATTATAGGTTGCACCATGGGCCTGAGCACTATCTTCAATCAATAATAAATTATGTTGATTCACTATTTTGATGATCTCATCCATATCACAGGGCTGTCCAAAAAGATGTACTATTAAAAGAGCTTTTGTATCTGGATATTCATTTAACAATCTTTTTATTGAATCTGGGTCTATATTAAAACTGTCTTCTTTAACATCAGCAAATATAGGATCTGCTTTTGAGTAGAGAATAGAATTACTGCTGGCAATGAAGGTAAAAGGAGTTGTTATAATTTTATCATTTTCTTCAATATTTAAAGATTTTAGAGCAACATCTAAAGCTGTGGTTCCACTGGAAGTTGCTATACCAAAATCAGTCTCTGAATATTTCGCAAATTTTTCTTCGAACTTTTTTACGTATTTTCCCATAACTAGCATTCCACTGTCCATTACTTCATTAACTAGGCTTTTTTCTTCTTCTTCGATAATTGGATTAGCTATTGGTATCATTTTTAACTCCCTTCAATTTTTAATCTATATACACTTTATCTTGGATTAACTTGGTTAGTTTTAAAGCTTCAAGTCCGTCATAACCAGTAATCAAAGGCTTTGTCCCGTTTTGTATACTATTAACAAAATCAATCAACTGCATTTTTAAAGGTTCTTCTTCGTTTTCATAAGATTCTTCATATTCCCTTTGTTTGTTTTTATTAGAGCTGCCATTACCTCTTCTGGTTCTTGTTATTTTCCTTCCAATGTAATCAAGCTCAATAAAAGATTTTTCAGTAGTAATTGACATCTTACGAACCTTTTTATTTGTAGAACGACTGGCAGTAAGAGTAACAATTATATCATCTTCTGTGCGATAATTAGCAACAGCAAAGTCCATATGCTTTTTCGAAGTTACCTTTCTCGCCAGAGCATTCATCTCAGCTATATCTCCTTGTATAAGAGAACTTACTACATCAATATCATGAATCATAAGATCCTGAATTACATCTGTATCATCGATTCTGGGATCATAAGGGCCCATTCTCTGGATGTCTATTGCTATAATCCTTTCTTCTTTCAACATCTCAGGTAGTGCCTTAACAGCGGGGTTGAACCTTTCTATATGCCCCACCTGAACTATTAATGACTTTTTTTTAGCTTCTTTTAAAATTTGATTTGCTTCTTCTATGATATTTGTAATTGGCTTTTCAATTAATAAATGTTTACCGGCCTGAATAGCCTCGAGAGCTATATCGAAATGTGTTGTCGTAGGGGTTGCTATATTTACAGCATCTACTTCTTTTAATATCTCCTGAGTTGAAGAAAAAGAATGTATACCATAACTTTTAGCCATATTTCTAGACCGGCTTTGATTAATATCATAGAGCCCTATTAGTTCACAAACATGTTTTAAAGCAGCATATGAACGCACATGGTTTTTACCCATACTTCCTACACCAATAACCCCAACCTTTACTCTGTCCATCTTCTTATCCTCCCTGTATTATCTGCAGATCCCTCTATTTGAATTTTTAAGAAAATTTATGAAATTCTTTATTTGCTCATAGTTTTTGCTTACCTTTTCTAACTTTTCAATAGCCTGGCTAATATTTAAATTCGATTCATAAAGTATATTGTAGGCCTTTCTTATTTCTTCTCTTACATCAGTATCTACATTTTTATCATTTAGACCAACTTCATTAATTCCTGCCACCTGGGCGGGATGACCATTAACCACAATATAGGGTGGAACATCTTTTATTAACTTAGAATGAGCTTCTATAAGGCTTAAATTCCCTATTTTTACAAACTGATGAACACCAACCATCCTTTCAATGTAAGCATCATTATATATTACTACATGTCCTGCCAGATTAACATAATTATCCAGGATGATATTGTTACCCAAATAACAATCATGAGCCACATGAGAATATAACTTAAAGGTATTATTATCACCTATCTTAGTTTCTCCACGTCCTTCAGTTGTTCCTCGATGAATGGTTGCATATTCTCCTATTTTATTATTATCACCAATATTAATAAAGGTCTTACTGCCATCATATCCTATATTCTGAGGTGGAAATCCTATTGTCACATGATTGTCAATTAGATTGTTTTCTCCAATTTTTGTCCATCCCTGAAGATGACAATAAGCTCCAATTTTTGTATTATCGCCGATTTCTACTTCTTCTGTAATAATCGTATAGGGACCTACTTCAACATCATTACCCAATTTAACTGAATCAGATATAATAGCTGTATGATCAATTTTGTTATTACTTAACAAAGTTTTGTCCTCCTATTACTTTAATCAAACTCTAAATTATATACTATCAAAGAAAAGAGGGAATTTACAGCAATATAAGAATGATTTAGAAAATATTTTAAAGATCATACTTAAAATCTATGGAAAAACTCTGACCATATTTATTATCACCTGTTGAATTTAGAAAAAAATGTTCTTTAGTCTTGATTTTATAACTGAAATTAATCCTTATATTTTGATTTACATCCCTTTGCCAGTCAATTTTATATGTATCAACTTTATAATCATTATTTTCATCAAGAGTATAGTAAAATTGCTGTGTCTTAAAATCAAGAATATATTGATTCATTGGATTTAATTTATGTCTAAATTGGTAGTTGAGAGAATAAGAAGTATAAGACTTATCCAGATCATTTAAATAATTTTTATCTTTAATAATCAGCTTAATTTTATTTCTGTATTTTTCTTTGAAGTTATGTGTATAATTACCGCTTAAATCAATCGTCTGATTATCATATGTCACCTTTTGATCATAGTACTTTTGATAATAATTAAGCTTAAAATAATAATAGTCTGGATAATCCAACTTGTTTTTTAGTTTAAACCAGACATCTTCGTAATTATAAAAATCTACAAGCTCACCTTCAAACCCAAATTCATTAGAAATATATTCATCTTTCCCACTTTTTAATTTACCTGTTAATTCAAAATCAGCTGATACCACAAAAGTACAAGTCAAAATCAATAAAACTATTAATATCAAAATCTTTTTCAATTAAATACCCCCATTAATTGATAAAATTAAATTGAAAACCTAAGGACTTATTATATAAATCATAATTTATTTGATAACCATAACAATCATACTGATGTGATAGAACTACTTGTTGTTTCTGAAATTTTTCTTCCAAAAGAGAATATTCTAGATTCAGAGCTAATTGCCAATGTTCTTTATCTTTGGGAAAATAAAAATCTAATTCAGTATTTGATACTACCTTCTTATCTCTTTTTATTTCATCAATATTAAATAGAGGATAACCCTCATTATAATGACTAACATAGCCGGTACTTTGGGCTAAACTTAATAAACTAAAAAATGTTTTATTAATATTCATAAATATTGAGCTTTTATAATTTGTTGAAGTACTTTTCTCTTCAAGATATGAAGTATGTTTAATGTTTTGATCGAAAGAAAAGTCAACTGACCGATTTATTATAATATTTTTATTATAATTTAATATGTAATCTAACTTATGCTGAGCAAAATTATTTTCTTTTATGTAACCATAGCCTAAATCAAAACTTAAAGACTTATTAAGCTTATAGTTAAATTTACCGTATGGCAAATAATCAGTATCATTACCCTTTATGTACTTCAATATCAAATTAGAACTTTCAGTTTCTCGATTTACAATATAACTATGTGTAATCATTTCTTTTTTATTAAGATTATATTTAGATTTTGTATTTAAAGTAAATTGTTTGTTTAAATAAGTAGATTCTAAATTGATCGAGCTTATATTTTCAACCAGATTAACGTCTTTGAATTTATCATATTCTTCTAAATATAAACTGTATTTAAAGTTGTTATTGACCTCGTGTTTAAAGCCTAATTGATATGATCTTACCTCTTCTAAAATTTCATTGCCTATGTGTTTTCCTCCATTATATAATAAAAATATTTTTTTATCCATATCTATAACATAATTATGATTTAAGTTAATTTGAAAACTACCCATACTTTCTTTAAAAAAATATAGACTGCCGTTGTTTTTCTCATTCAATTCATAGGGATAATTTAATTTTATAAAAAAACCTTCCCCTCCATTATATCCAAATTCTGGTATGGGAAAGTTATTACCGGCAACAGTTTTACCTTCTTTATCAGTTGTAATATTAATAATGAAACTAGGCAAATTAACTATTTTTTGATCTCTCCACCAAAAACTAATGTCTCTACCAACAATCTTATCATCTGGATAGTATGTTATCTTCTTAGCTGTATAATGGTAATGTGGTTGTTCCATCTCACATGTTGTATAGTAAGCATCTTCGATGATAAAATTAGGTGTATCATTGTGTAAATAATCTATTTCACTGCCACTAAATGTGAACTTTTTTACTTTAACTTCTGCCTTATATAAATATACAACTTCTTTTTTATAGTTAAGCTGAAGTTTTTCTCCGCTGAAAAGACGATCTTTATATTCAAATAAAATGGGTTGACCATAAGCATTTATTATTTTATCCTTATAATAAAAAACAAGCCTATCGGCCTTAATTTTTAGCGATTGGTTCGTCAACCGGACATTGCCAACTGCTTCTATTTCTTTTTTTGCATTATTTATATAAATATTATCAGCTTCTATGTTAGAGATGTCCTCTGTAATTTCTTGGTTAATGACTGGCTCAAAAGCTATCAGAGGCTCAATAACTAAAAACATTGATACTATTATAAATATTATGATTAATAAATATCGCCTCATGGCTGTCTTCCTCCCTAACAACAAACACTTTTCCATAAACAAGACCTATTTAGCCCAGCCAAATAGGTCTTGAAAAATATTAAGCACTTTATTAACTTTATTAAAATTTAAGACCTTAATGAAGTTTGTTTGAATTGTTTAGGACAATATAATCTGTTAATATCAACTAAAATTTTATTTTAAAACTAGCCTCCACATTTGTCTCCTGTTCATTATTATTTGGGTTGAAAGTACTGCTACCCTCTTTAGTATCTATTGTTTGATTATTGATAATCTGCAGCCCAACTGAAAAGGTTGACTGTTCATTCAGGTTGATATCAGCACCAAAATCCCATTCCTGCTGCTTTAATTGATTTGCCAGCTGCTCGGGATCTAATAATTTGTATGAAGCACTAAAGCTTGCTAAATCACCGTATTGATAGGTTATGCCGGTAGTTCGTGCTTCATAACCGGTTTGGCTGCCTATGCTATATTCTGCAGATATCATTGAATCAATATTATTATATTGTATACCAAAAACAGTTGACTGTCCGGACTCCGCCATTAAAATATCATTATATATATAGTCCCCAAATATTTTTATTTTATCAGTAGTTTGATAGCTAATACCGAATCTGCTGTCAATATTGTTTTCATCAACAGTTTGATCACTTTTAAAGTTATTTTCCTTAATATTAAAAAACTCATAACCAGCTCTAACTAAAATATTTTCATCCAGTAAATAGTTGGCTTCCACTGCGGTTTTATTTTCTATTTTCTCGTTATCCTCTTCCTGATTATAATTAAGGCCTATATTCACATTCGAAAAAGGTTGATAACTTATATCACTATTTGTATTAAGTTCAGCTAGTTCCTCGTTGGTGAATACAACATTAAAAATGTTATCCTGTCGACTTCCATATCTTTCTGCTAATTCTCTTAAACGAATTTGGTACTCTGATTCTATATCTCTAAAATCCCTATCTTGATCAGGAAGGTTTAAAACATATTGACTTATATTAATAGAATTATAATCAGGAGAATAAAATATCGAATCTTCTAACTCATTATTGAAATCTGCTTCCTGAGCATAAACATTTAATCCATAAGAAAAGAACATACACATAATTAAAACTATGATTATATTTCTATTCATATAAGTCACCTCCTTTTTTTAAGTTACCATTTTTTAGACTTATAAATTTATACTTAACCTTTTTAAAATAATATAATTTTCTGCTCATCATCTATATTATACCAGATAATTAATAATTTTTCTAATTTATATATAAAAAAAGTCCGGGAATAACTTTCCCCGGACTTGTTTTATTATTTAAACGTTTCTTAAGCTCTAATTAAAATGCTACGTCAACACCCATGGTGGCTTTTTGAGCTGTGTAATCACCATTGGTTTCACCGGCCCAATTTAGATATTCATAATTAGCATTAGCTGTAACGTCTTCAGTTACTGAGTATTCAAAACCAGCGTGTCCGGCTATTTTAACGCCAGCATAATCTACATCGATTTCTTTATTAGCATATTCCATACCAGCTGTCATGGCTAATCTTTCATTAAAGTCTCTAGCTAGATCTACCATTACACCTAAGTTTTGAGCTTCTGTATCGATATTGCGCATCATACATGCTTCAGCTGATACATCAAAGCCCATTACGTTATAGGTAGGACTCCATACAGTACCGTCAATAATCAGATCACCATCAAGTACCTTTTCCATGCCAGCTTCAAACATGTCATGAGTATATCTAGCGGTAATTGTAGTAGCTCCATCCATTACATATTCTAATCCAGCTGTAATTGGACCATTTTCATAATCAGCTGTGAATGTGTTTGTATTGACAAATTCACTTGCCCAAACGATATCAGTAGCGTCGTTGGCAATAGCTTTATCAAATTCAGCTGACATACCAAGTCTTATCATATCATCGAAAATACCATAACCAGCTGCAAATGTGTGTGTATTTACATCGGCATCTTCTTCTGTTAAATCAGAAGGTTGGCCATCGTCAATTCTATCTAATTCTGGATCAAATATTTCATTGTCAGCATCATAGTCATATGTGTATGATAAGTCGATACCGGCCATACTTGTAGAAGCGTTAATTTCACGCTCTTCTTTTAGGCCGTCATCTTCGAGAGTAGTATATCTATAACTACCATCTACATTAACACCAGCAAAGGATAGCTCGCCGGCTGGAACTTCTGCTCTTAGAGTAGTTTCAGCAATTCCATAATCTTCATAATATACAGAACCTTCAACCATTGCTATGGTTGCGCCAACTTTTACATCATAACCAGATGCAGGTGAAGTACCTACAATCGCGGTATATCCTTCATTTTTAACATAATTAAATGCAAAATCGAACATCTCGATATCTCCACTTGCACCTAATTTGAGTAGATAATTCATATCTGAAGTACCATCAATAACGGTTGAGGCCAGATCTGCAGTTACATCCATACCTGCTAATTCTAACATTGTGTCCAGACCTACAACAGCTAGATGTTCATCATCAGTTTCGTTGTATTCATAGCCCATATATGCATTCATGGGTAAGAAGAAATCAAAGCCCATTTTAGCACCTGCGCGTAAATAAGTCTTATCGGTAGCAGTATAAGTATCTTCAGCACCATATACTACATCTGTATAAACCTTATCTTCTTCTTCAACAGTTCTGCTTACAAAGAAGGTATTGTTATCTGTTTGAGCTACAACACCATCAACATCTGCTGCATCAAATAGATAGTCTTTAAATGTAACTGACTGTTCATCGGCAATAGTTGCAACAAAATCAGGAGTTGTAATTGTACCTGATAAGCTATCTAGATCAAAGCTACCTGAGTCTGCTCCACCAAATACATTGGTGCTAGCAACCAGGTCAAGATCAGCTTGTAGTGGACCCTTTTTAACTGATACATTAAGGTCTAATGAATTCTCAAAATCGATACCCTCTACATAATAATCTTCTTCATCTGTCATGCGGAAATCTGGAGTATCATCTGCTTCATTCATAGTATCAGAATCTACTTGTTCAACATAAAAGCCACTACCTGTGGAATAGGGATCTTCAAAGAAGTAAGAATTTGCAGTATAATCAAATACTGCTTCAGCATCTGCTTCATCAGCAGGAGTAATAGCGTCGCCTTCAGTAAAGACTCCAGTGAAGTCTACACTGTACATTCCACTGAAAGATACAATTGGTTCTGCATCTTCTAAAGCGGTAACTCTAGCTTCAACTTCTTCTAAATCCATTCCTAGTTGTTCGACATCTGAACCCAATATTTTCAATTCTGCTTTAAATTCAAAGGTCAATGCCTCAATCAAATTAACCACTTGGTCAGCTTGTTTTTCTGTTAATTCTTCAGGTACTTCTGGTACCTCTGGCATATTTTTTTGAATAAGAGCCTTAACTATAGCAGTAACATCTTGTGCCTGCTCTGATGTTAAACCAGCAGGCGCTTTTTCTTCTACTACAACTTCTGGCTCTTCTTCTTCTAAAGCTACTATTCTATCCATCATTGCTTCGCGTTCTGCTGCGATGTTATCTAAAGCACGGCTAATTATCATAGCCATTTCATATCTTGTTAAATCTTCTTGTCCTTTATAAGTACCATCTGGATATCCTTCAATGATTCCAACGGCAACTAATTCATTGACTGCTTCATAAGCCCAGTGATTTGAAGGTACATCTGGAAAAGATGAACCTATCGCTGGAGTTGCTAATGCAACTACTAATAATAAAGCAATTGCTACTGTAATTTTTTTCATGTTTATAATTCCCCCTTAGGATTGTTTTTAGTTCTATTATTCATTGACAATCCCTGAGACTCGATTTATGAGTTTCCTTGTTTCCTCATAATCCTTATCACCAGTCATCAATGAATATGTGTTAGAACCTCATTATCTCTGAACGACCACGCGGATCTGGGGGGCACCTCCTTTCTCCCACATTTTAAGTCGGAGATAATAAGATCTCTGACGAAAATTAATTCATCACTAACTATAATTCAATACCGAGATGAATATTCCTGCAAAAACAGGAACATCTTTTTGTAGAAAAATGAAAAATTCTGTTTTCCCAGTATTTGAAATAATTATATCAGTGTTTCAAATTTATTTCAAGCTTATTTTAGCTTATTTCTCCTTATTATTACTGTAAATTCAAAAACCTATCAATAATAAAGAGAAGTTGATCTAATTATTTATCTTTAAATTACACAGATCTATATCTTATTTTAAGAATTTTATTAAGGAAAAAATAAAAATAGGCCATATTTTTTTAAATATACCAGCCTAAAATATATCTTATATTTTATATAATCAATGAAGCTTGAAATTTATTTAAAATGCCTTTAATAAAAATATTTAATACAAAAGAAGGATATTTAATATAAATCAATAACTATATTTATATGAATAAAAATTATAAGGAGGTCTAATATGAAAAAACTGAGTATATTTCTTGTTCTTTCGCTTTTAGTATTATTAAGTAGTAGTGTATTGGCAGAAGATGGTTCAATAAATTTTGGGGCATCATATGATCTAGGTGGTTCCTTGAACTGGCAGTCTACTACATATGGTACCAGTGCCGGTTATACTTTCGATGCAGAAATTACAATGCCATACCATGATGATATGAGTCTTGGTTTGGGGGCTGCATATCAGCTGCCACGCAGTTTACAAAACAACGCAAATGTACAATTTAACTTCATTCCTTTTTACGGCTTATTAAAATTTTATACAGATAATGAAGGATATTTGGTTGGTCAATTAGGATACAACATGCTTCAAGGAAATGACGATTTTGATGTTGCAAATGATCTAAATGGAGGAATTTACTATGGAGTAGGTGTAGGCTCTCAAACCGAAAAAATGAATGCAGAGATCCTATATTCAGTAAATAATGGGACTAAAGAAAACTATTTTTTAAGTTATTCAAAATTAAGTTTCTCTCTAAGTGTTGGTTTTTAATCTAAATTAAATTTTCACTTTAATTAATAAACATCTAATCCTCCTCATATAGTTAAATATACGAGGAGGTTTTTTTATTTATTATATAAATCAAGATACTTCTCGACCAAAACTACTGCTGTATAATCATCTAAGGGTCTTTTCGGTTTAAATCTAAATATCTTGTTTAAAAATTTTATACCAAAAGGAGGATTTTCTTTTAGATATCTCTGTTCTGCTATAAGAGTTGAATTTTCCTCTTCAATAAATTTAATCTTTTTTTCATCTATAAGCAGCTGAAGTATATTAAATATCTTATCAGCATAAGTGCCATTTCCTAGTATACACTTATTGATAGAATAATCATTTAATGTTTTTTCAATTTCTTTACTTAAATTGGAAGTGTCAACAATTTGTTTTTGCAAAACCTCTGCCTCTTCATTTAAAATAGCAATACCACATTTTCTTCTACCTGGATCAATTCCCATTAACATCTTCAATCTCCCCTTCTGTGGGAGTTTCAATTTTAAAATTTATATTATTCCCCAGTCTATCTTCTCTCCATATGTCTTCTGTAGCAATTACCTTTACCTCAACTTCTCCTTTTAATGATCTTATCTTATTAAGCAGTCTATAAAATTCGCTGAAATCTATAGAGCCAACCTGCCCCTGGGAATCAGGTAGGATTCCTTTCTGTATAGCTTTACCATTGATTGTATCTAATAGTGCCTCTAATTCCCCCTCTATTTCGTCGGTTGGTGAACTGGCATTAATTGTTTTTTTTGCAATAACTTCATTACCTTTAAAGACGATAAAATCACGGTTTAATAAAAAGTTAACTGATAGCCAGTCTCCTTCTGGCACATTAAAGCTAGCCACCAGACTGACAATTACTTTCTGGCCTGGTTCCATATTAAATAATATTTTTGCCACATTTGAAATATCCTCATATTGAATTCTGATAGCCCTGCCTGTGTTTTCATCAATTTTAATATCTTTCTCAACTGCTTCTTCATTTGCCTCATCCAACATTTGATTTAAATCCTCAATAATTTTTTCCTGAGATTGTCCTGCTTCTAAAACTTTGGAATAAACTATATCCCCTTTTTGATATACAATGGTCTTACCCATATAATACACCATACCTGTCCTATACTGACTGGCAAGTTCTTTCACATCTTCATAATCCTGGGTCAGACTGCTGATCTGTTGGTTAAGTTCATTAACCTGTTTTTCCAGTTTGTCCTTCTCCTCTTCCAGGAGAGCAATGTTTTTTCCCAACTCTTCCCGGTTTTTCTCTAATTGATTAATCTCATGATAAGCTTCTTCTAAATCCTGTTTTGTTGCTTCATATTCTTCTTCTGTACTCTCTAGTTCAGTAGTTAATCTATCCCGCTGTAAGGTTAGTCTTTCCAGTTCATCAACTTTATTATTAATTTCCACCTTCATCTGGCCTAATTCCTTATCTCTCTCAGCCAATTTTTCATTTAAATTTTCTAATCTATTCAATACATCATTGATATTAAAAAGTGCCTGTCGTAAGTTTGTATAGACAAATAACAAGATAGATATAGTCAATAAAGCAATTAATATACCTGTCAATACAGTAATTATGATAGAAGAATAGCGGGGTCTCAAACCAAAAATAGATATTCTTCTTTTGCCCGCTTTCATTCCAATCCTATCACCTATATAGGCTATTATACCACTAAATATTAATACTAATATCATTATACTAATTCCACTCATGGTTTACACTCCTGTTATTGAGAAACTTTATATAATAAGATGCCGCCTATTATTAAGAAAATAATATTTTGCAGCCAGGCTCCCAGCCAGGGTTGAATCGAACCCTGTGAACCCAAAGCATCTCCAACTGTCATAAAAATATAATATATAAATATAACAACAATACTCAAACCCAGTCCGACAGCTGAACCACTCGATCGACCCGGTTTAATTCCTAAAGGTGCTGCAAATAAAGCAAAGATAAAACTGGCCAAGGGAATGGATAACCTCTGATGAAGCTTAACTCTCTCTTCTAAAGTTTCTCTACCCTGACTTTCTCTAAGCTCTATATAATTTTTTAATTCACTGAAGCTCATATCGGATATACTTTTATTAAGTTTAGAAATTTCTTCTGGTTTATTGAATATCTGAACCGCATTATACTCACTAAATTCAAGAGCGGGTATGCGTTCACCACTTTTTAAATAAAAAATTTGCCCGTTGAAAAATTTCCAGCCTGTATCAAGCCATTTGGCACTTTCAGCCTGAATTAAAACCGTAGGTTCTCCCTGGTCATAATCCTGTAAGTAGACATCAGTCATAATACCTGTCTGCCCATTAAATTTATGGGTATAAAGTATGTAATCCGGGCGATTGTTTTTTTCATCAATTGGTGTTAAATATAGATTATACTGGGTAGAAGGAAGTTTCTCACCATGTTGAAACTCCCAGATTATCTTTTCATATAAATAATTGGAATTAGGTACTATATATTCATTAAGACTAACTGCAAATATGCTCATTATTAATCCCAATACGAGAGCTGGTATAACCAGTTTACCAACACTTACTCCGCCTGCTCTAAGGGCAGTAATTTCACTATCTCCAGATAACCTACTGTAAGCTATAATCGTTGCTAAAAGAGTAGCCATAGGAAAGGTTAAGACAATTATAGAAGGCAAACTTAGAAAAAATAATTTGATTAAAGTTATGATGCTAACTCCCCAGGTAGAATAATAGTCTGTAAGCTCAAATAATAGATCTGTTCCTATAAAAATACCCACAAAGGCAGCTACCCCGAAAAAAAAGGGGGCAATAAGCTCTTTTGATATATATTTATAAACTAACTTCAAAGCTTTACCTCCTTAGTAACTGACTATATCTGGAATTCATCACCTAAATAAAACTCCCGGGCTAACTCACTTTCTGCAATTTCTTCAGAATTACCTGACATCAATATATCTCCTTCATACATTATATAAGCCCTATCTGTGATACTTAATGTTTCTCTTACACTGTGATCTGTAATTAAAACCCCCAAACCTTTTTTCTTTAAATAAATGATTATTTTTTGAATTTCACTAACTGCAATTGGATCTATACCTGTAAAAGGTTCATCTAAAAGTATAAAAGAAGGCTCTATAGCCAGTGAACGGGCAATTTCTACCCTTCTCCGTTCACCACCTGACAGCTGATATCCATAACTGTTTCGTATCGTATTCAATCTAAATTCATCGATAAGTTCTTCTGCTCTAACTTTCATTTCTTCTCTACTTAGATCTCTTAATTCCAAGATGGACATAATATTATTATAGACAGTCATCTTTCTGAAAACAGAGGCCTCCTGTGCAAGATAACCAATACCCTTTTTAGCGCGCCGATACATAGGCTGATGTGTCAATTCTAAATCATCCATAAAAATTTGACCATGATCCGGTTTTATCAAACCAACTATCATATAAAATGTGGTGGTCTTTCCAGCTCCATTAGGACCGAGAAGACCAACAATTTCTCCTTTATTCACCCTAAGATCAACATTATTGACTACTTTTCTTTTACCATATTTTTTTATGAGTTTTTTGGCAATAATTGTCATTTGTATTTACTCCTCTGAATCGAAGATTAGTTTGGCACTACCAACCATTTCTATTTTATTTTCCCTGTTTAATATTTCTATCTGATCAGCCGTAAAGCTATTTTTACCCTGGGTTCCCTCTACATTGCCAATTAAAAGGGCTCTATCTTCTTTTTCCCATATCTTTATTTGGTTAGCCCTTGCTTTAATTGTATCATATTCTATATAAGAATCATCTAAAAAAGTCAATATTTGATCAGTTTTATCATAACTCAAACTACCACTGTTTACTTTAAGATCTTCGTCTGTTAATTTCACATCACCAGACATTTCTAACTTTTCATTTTTCATATCAAATATCAGTTTATTGCTGCTCAGTTCCCTTTTTCCCATAATTACCTTAACATTATTTTCGAATGTAACTATCTCGGTTTCCTGTTCAAATAGGGCATAATCCCCGGTAATTTCAATTTCATTATAAATCATTTTAACATTTTCAGTAGCCTCTACAATACTTAAACCACTTTCATCCTGTTCAAATATCAATTTGTCGGCGGTTAGATTTTTTTGAGCTGAGATACTCAGATTCAAAGAAAATAAAAATATAAATAAAAATAATAATATTAATGCTGTTTTGCAGCAAAACTTAATATCCATAACATTACCTCCATTCAACTTTTGTTTGATTATCTTCAGTTTTCATAAATTCAATCTTATCTAACAAAAGTGTTGTAACAAATTGATCTGCTTTGATAGATAATTGTGAAGATTCGAATTCAACTCCACCTTTACCCTTTAAAATATCATTATCCTGTTCCCAAATTATCTCCGCAACCCGCAGAGTTAAGTCATCTTTATTTATTTTAATATCTCCCTTTAAACTTATAATCCCTGCCTGATTGTCATAAACCGCACTAAAACCTTCCCCTGAATAAATTAATTCCTCTCCTTGATAGGCTAAAAAATTAATTGATTCCATAATATATAGTTGTCCATTATTTTCATTGACTAATTTTTCGCTGTTTAAATTCCATTTAATGCTTTTATCACTATTGTATAATTCTAAACCTATATTTTTTAAATAGTCTTCTATCTCTTCTTCATTTTCACTTGTTTGTTCTTTTTGATCTTCTCTTTTTAATTCATAATATATGGAA
>JAGYMU010000004.1 GCA_018399995.1 Halanaerobiales bacterium
ATGAGGGGGCAGCCATAAAAATGGTCGCCCTACTCTATTAATGTACTTCTTAAATTCAAAAGAGAGTAGGAAAATTAGAATTTTATTAATGCTGTTTTTGGTTTTATTACAATAATTTAACAAAGAAGGATCAAATCATCTATAAATCATTGGGTATATTCACCGTAATTGATAGAGTGATTCAGCAGGTAACAATACTGAAATTAGAAAATGAGTATAAATCACTTTAAATAATATGTTTAGTGTAATAGAATTATAATGAAAGGGAGGATTTGTTTAGACTTTAAACCATAAATTTTTTAAAAGCGAATGTTCTATATAGAGTATATAAAATGTGCTGGAAAACTTTTTGAAATGAAATTTATAATAAAATTTAACTGTTTAGATGAAAAGGATTTTGATTATAATATTTAAATAGCAATAATTATTTTTTCAATCTTTTAAATAACCGATTTGATATGGGGTGTAAAAAAACTGATCGAATTCTATATAAAATCCTACTGATATTATTTTTGCAGACAACTATATATTAAACCGGATTCAATATAGTAAAAATTGGTTATGGTAAAAGTCAAAAATGGAAACAAATAAACTAATCAGACCTTTATTTTGATTAAGAAATACAATTTTGTTTTCAACTATAATTAATTTTTAGGGGTGGAAAAAATGAAAATTGTATTGTTTATAATTATATTTGTTTTATTAATTCTTGGAATATATTTTGGATATTATCTAATTAATCCTTCTCAAAAAGGCAAAACAATACTGGACAATTTAAATATACCCCACCCTACTGTTATTGCACATAGAGGTGCTTCTACGATCGCGCCTGAATCAACTAGACCAGCATATATCAAGGCTGTGCAGTTGGGAGCTGACTATATAGAGGCTGATATTCATAGAACAAGTGATGGCAAAATAGTTGTTATACATGACAGCACTTTAAAAAGGACTTCCGATATAGAGAATATATATCCAGATCGAGTGAATAAGCACATCAGTAATTTTACTTATGAAGAACTGTTAAAATTAGATTTTGGCAGCTGGTTTAATAAAAAGTATCCAAAAAAAGCAGATGAAAGTTTTATTGGGCTTGATATTATAAGGTTGGAAGAATTAATAGAAATAGTTGAACAAAGCAAAAAATCAACAGGCATTGTTTTGGATATAAAGGATATTAGATATTATCCTAATATTGAGGATGATATCATAAAGATTTTAAAAAAGAAGGGATGGTATAAAGATTACGAAGATAATATAGATAGTTCAGATCATACTTCTAAGGTATTAATATTTTCTTTTAATCTCAATACTTTAAAAAATTTTAAAGATCTCGCTCCCAATATTCCCAGGGTCCTTCTGTTAAGCAACAATATGATGGACTGGCAAAAATGGGACAGATGGCTTGAGGCTGCTGATGGAAATGTAAATGGTTTGGGGATTAAGGGTTTTATAAGTTGGCCCTGGCATGTTGCAGCTGCTCATAAAAGAGATTTATTTGTATATCCTTATGTGATAAATGAAATTTGGCAGTTGCAAATTTTAGCTCAGATTGAAACAAGTGGCTATATTACCAATCGACCTCATAGAGTTGTAGAATTTTTAGAAAAGTTACCTACTTTGATTGAATTAGAGATCGAATAAATGTAATATATTTAATTTAAAATAAAAGGAAGAAGGTTGAAACCATGAAAAGGAATAAAAATAAAAAAAGTTTACATTCTATATGTGCAAAATGTGATAATAAGGTATGTAATAGTGAATCTGTTAATTATCCCGAGTGGTGTCTGCAAAATAAAGTTGATTGGCTGCCGCAGTTATTAGAAGAGTACAATAAAAAAGAAAATAAAGTTCTGTATAAGACAGCCGCTCATATTGAAACTACTGGTTACAAAGAATGGCCTCGCTTGAAAGAAATTGCTGAATATGCGCTTTCTGCTGGCTTTAAAAATATAGGTATTGCATTTTGTATAGGTTTATCAAATGAGGCCAAAATAGCTACCAGATATTTTGAAAAAAAGGGGTTAAAGGTAAATTCTGCTGTTTGTTGTTGTGGTAGTATTGATAAAGCTAAGCTTGATATCCCACCTGAAGATAGGTTTTCTTTTAAAGGATTTGAAGCTGGCTGTAATCCGATCGGTCAGGCAAAACTTTTAGCTGAATGTGGAACTGAATTTAATGTAGTATTAGGTCTTTGTGTAGGTCATGACAGCTTATTTTTTAAGTATTCTAAAGCTCCCACCACTGTTCTTGCGGTTAAAGATAGGGTTTTAGGACATAATCCTCTGGCTGCAGTTTATAACTCAGAAAGTTATTATAGCCATCTTTATGAAGAATAATATTTAAAAACTAATAATATATTATAATATTTGGGGACTAGAACAGAGAAAGTGGTTTTCAATATCCATATAAAAGTAGTATATATAAAATAATCTTAATTTTAGAACAAGAAAATTACAATACATTTTTTTTCTAAAAGACCTCATAAAATGTTTTAAAAATATGAGCAAGAAAATTTATATACTGATATAATAAAAGTAGATTGAAAAATTACTCGAGTTACATTTATGAAATCTTTTAAAATTGGATAATTTTTTGTAAATAAATATATTTTCAAGGGAGTAAAATAACATGAAAAAGAAAGCAATATATATAATTAGTTTAATAATGTTAATCTCCATATTTTTATCAGGTTGTTCTAGTGATATACTTGATATTTTTGCTGAATATGATATTTACTTTAGAGTGAAGGATAAAAGTGGGAATCCCATATCGGGGGCTTTAGTAACTTTAGATGGATCATCTAAAAGAACTGGAGATGAAGGCAGAGTGAGTTTCAGCAGAGATGATGGAAATTATCATTATAAGGTTATAGCAGAGGGTTATAAAGATGATGGTGGGAAACTACTGGTGGATGGCAGTAATGTGAGCCTAGATATATCTTTAACTTCAATAAAGTATGATCTTTGGTTTAAAGTAATGGATGAAGATCAAAAAGCGATCGAGGGAGCAGAGGTATATTTTAATAATCAAAAAGCATATACTGATGGTAACGGATTGGTAAATTTCTTCCATGAAGAACCCGGTCAATATACTATTGTTGTAATTTCTTCTGGATACAGTTATTTTAAAGATGATTTTACTCTTAATGAGGACCAGACCATAAATATTAATTTGTCTTCTATATCTGGAAATTCAACGATTACAGGTAATATAAGAATATATAACAAAACAGGTCCCCTAACTATTAGTATAGGAAATGATAACCAAGATATAGGATATAAGGAAAACGGAAATATTAAGGATTATGAAGAATATGAAAAAGATGAAATAATTATAAAATTTAAAAGCCGGCTATCTTCTCAATCAGTTCTTCAGCTGGAAAAGAGCAATAATTTAATAAAATTAAGCAGTCTTGATACAAAAGATGGTATTATATTAAGATATAGATTTATAAAAGACAAAAATATCAAGGATCTTCTTGATTATTACAACAATCTAGAAGAGGTTAAATGGGCAGAACCAAATTATACTGCTTATGCCTTGGCTGTACCTAATGATACTCATTATGATTATCAATGGAGTTTAATCAATTCTAATCTTGAAGCAGCCTGGGATAAAAGAGAAGATAGTGGATATATTAAGGTGGCTGTTTTAGATACAGGGATTATACCAAATCACCCTGATTTGATAAACAATTTGAGCAGTGGTGCAGACTTTGTAGGGGGGGAGAATATGATCAATCCCTATAATTTTGAACCAACCGATGATGATCCTACTGATAAGACAACTCTAGCGAATGGCGGCAGCCATGGGACTCATGTAAGTGGTATTATTGGTGCGGTGGGGAATAATAGCAGGGGAATTACGGGTGTGACCTGGAATATAAATATAATACCTGTTAGAGTTCTCAATGAAGATAAGGTTGGCAACCATTGGGATATTGCGGAAGGCATATATTATGCAGTCAAACATGGAGCAGATATTATAAATTTTAGTTTGGGAAGTTCTGAGGGGAGCTCTATTTTGGTCAATGCAATACAATATGCTGATTCTGCCGGAGTTGTTATGGTTGCTTCAGCTGGTAACAAAGGTTCAAGAGGATTATTATATCCGGCAGCCTATTCTGAAACAATAGCAGTGGGAGCTGTTGATTATAAAAATGAGCGAAGTTCTTATTCTAATTATAGCTCTAACCTTGATATAGTTGCTCCGGGCGGCACCTCAAGTAAAGGCATATATAGTACATGGGGTTATTATAATGAGGGAGTGGTTAATTCTAGTTACAGCTATATGAGTGGCACATCTATGGCCGCACCCCATGTAAGTGGAGTGGCTGCCTTATTGTTAGCAGAGGGTGTCAATCCGTCTAATATTAAGGGCAGACTTATATCAACAGCTGTGGACCTGGGTACAGAAGGTAAAGACGATTATTATGGTTATGGATTAGTTGATGCTTATGGGGCTTTACTAAATAAAAAGTTAAAGAATCCTTATGTGTTTGCAGGTAGCGAAAAATATGATATCAAAAGTGAATTTACCAAAATGAAAGATGATGGTTCATTTATTTTAAATCAGGTTGAAGCAGATGAGGTATATGTCTATAGCTGGAGAGATGTTAATGAAAACGGGATAATAGATAGTGGAGATTATTATGGGAGGTCAAGTAATTCTTTGAATATAAGTGATAACACTGATCATTATGTTGATTTAAATATGTTTTATATTAATGATTCATCAAATTTAAATATAGCTATTCAAGGGCTAAATATTATTAAAGGACAGCTTGATTAGAAAATAATTAGGGCAGTTTACTTTTAAACACCTTTTAAATTTGTAAAATACCTATGTGAGGGAGTTGATATTGTGAAAATTAAATGGTGGGGACATGCTTCATTTTCAATAAGAACTTCTAATGACAGCGTAATTTTTACAGATCCTTATAATGAAGATTTGCCCTATGCTAAAATTAATGAAGAGGCTGATTATGTTACTGTAAGTCATGAACATTTTGATCACAATGCGGTTGAATTACTGTCAGGTAATCCAAAAATAGTCAAAGAGGTTACAGGATTTCAAAATGATGAGATAAAAATTGAAGGTATAGAAGTCTATCATGATGATGTTCAAGGAGAGATAAGGGGAAAGAATATAATATTCAACTTTGAATTTGATGGAATAAAAATAAGTCATCTGGGGGATCTGGGACATTTATTAGACAAAGAACAAATAGAAAAACTGGCAGATGTAGATATCTTATTAATCCCGGTTGGTGGAAATTATACAATAAATGCAGCTCAGGCATATGATACAATAAATAAGATCACACCTAAAATAATCTTTCCCATGCATTATAAAACAGATATTTTGGATTTTCCAATCCAAGGCATAGATAAATTTTTGACTTTTTTTCATGATGAAAGTATAGAAAAAATTAATGGTTGTGAAGTAGAAATAGATGATTTTCCCTCAGAGCAGAAAGTATTTGTACTTGATTATGTAAAGTAAATATTCTTATTAATATTATTTTATCAAGTCTTCCTCAAGAAAAACCTATCTAAATCTGTGATTTAGGTGGAGAAGAATTAAGGTTTTTTTGTTAAATTACTAGAAATTCCTTAGTTTTTTTCTTTACTACCGAACAGACGTTTTGTGTGATTATATTAGTTGAGAGAGATAAAAGACTAATGAAATTATCATAAAAAGTATATGTAAATTTAAGTCATAGAGAAAAGAAAGTGTTTGATGAACTGATTTGGCATCTAACAAAATTATATAATATTTCTACTTTCCCAATGAGAGAAAATGAATCCATTTCGTATTCTAAGAATGATAAATTTGCAAATCAAATTTACGTAGTGACTATTTACATGCTCATAACAGGCAACAATTATTTAAAAAATTAGATAAAGATTGGAAAAGTTATTTTAAAACAATTAAAGAATTTAAAAAGAATAATCCTGAAGGCAATCTATTAATTCTATCACTTGCTAAAAAAATAAAAGCTAAATATCAGATAGAAGATATAAAGATAAAACTGACAGAAAGGGTTTTAAAGCTGATAGGCAGTATTAAAAACATTAATTAAGTGATCATTAAAAAGGATTATTACAGTAATGGCTTTTACTTAAATGTTGTTTACACTAAAGATGAAAAAGAGAAACAAGGATACACAAACATAATGTCTATTGATTTAGGATTAGACAATCTCACAACAGTAACCTTTTTAGAAAATGAAGATACTTATATTATTGATGGTAAAAAATTAAAATCTAGAAGAAAATATTTAAAATTAAAATGTATTCCAAAACTGATACAGACAGTGATGTATAATGGTGTCATGAATGCACCTAAGCGAATAAGTGTGGCCTGCTATTAATAGGTGCAAAACTTAAATACAAAACTTTGCTTGAAGCTATCTAGTATGCAGCAGCACTTAGGTTGCTAAAAGTATAGTAAAAGAAGCTCCCTCTAAATCTTTTATTTGATTTACTGAGAGAAGTTCACGGAATATGATTTGTATTATATTCTTGAAGTGAGTTTTTATTAAACACTTTTTTAAAATCCAGCTGTTATAATTATAATTAATATCAAGTATTTATCCTACATAATTAAGATAATTAGAAAAATAGAAGATATTTGAAAAAATATATTAACTGCAAAAACCCCCTTGCTGTATTATAGTCAAGGGGGTTTTTATCTAGATTACTAAAATTTATGAAGATTTTTGATTAATTTTTTAAAAATTCATCTATGCCCTGTGCAGCATTATGTCCGGTTTTAATTCCATTAATAACATCTGGTCCTCTGACTATATCTCCACCTGCAAAAAGCCAGGGGAGAGAGGTTTGCTGTTTATCGTTGACTTTTATTCTGGGTCCTTCATATTTTATGTCATAATTATCATCTATATAACTATTATCACCGGCCTGTCCAATTGCTTCTACAACCATATCACACTCGTAGTTTTGAATATCCTGGTCATCAAAAGTGGGGTTAAAGTTCATATCATCATCAAAAACAGAAACACAGCAGTTTGTACATATCTGTGAAATACTTCCATCCTCACTTACAATAATTTCTTTTGGTCCTCTACCAGGCTCGAAATCAACACCTTCTTCTCGGGCTTCTTCTATTTCTTCTTGATCAGCAGGCATTATATCTTCGGTTTCTAGAGATGTGACTAAAACATTTACTTGACCGTATTTCTTTTTCTGTAATCTGGCCAATGATCTGGCAATATCCATAGCCACATTGCCTCCGCCAATAACTACAATTTTTTTAGTTAAGGGAATTTCTTCTCCCTTTGTGATCTGTTTCAAGAGGTATATAGCTTGATATACATTATTATTTTCAGTACCTGGAATTCTTGTACTGCGTCCATTATGGAGCCCAGTAGCAGCAAAAACTGCATCATATTCTTTTTTAATATCAGATAGTGAAATATCTTTACCTATCCTGATATTGAATTTGAATTCAACACCCAGATTCTTGATATAGTTGATATCTTTATCCAGCTTATCATAGGGCAACCTATATTCAGGAATTCCATATCTCATCATTCCCCCGGCTTTACTTTCAGCTTCAAAGACAGTTATCTGATAACCCATCAATTTAAGATAATGAGCAGCAGATAGACCGGCTGGCCCGGCTCCTATTATTGCCACCTTTTTATCAACCTGATGGATTTTTTCTGTGCCTAAAATTTTATTATATTCAGCCAAATCTACATTATCAACCGCATATCTTTTTAACCAGCGGATAGAAACTGCTTCTCCTCTATGGCTAATAGAACAAATAGATTCACAGTTATGGGTACAAATCCTACCACATACTTCAGGTAAGGGGTTATCTTCATAAATTTGTTTAAGAGATTCTTCCAGGTCTTCATCATAAATTCCCCTAATATATTCCGGTATGTTCATACTGGCCGGACATGCTTCAGTGCAGATATCGCATTCTACACAGCGGGAAGCTTCTTTTTCAGCCTGTTTTTTGGAAAATCCTTTGACTATTTCCATAAAAGACTGTACTCTACTTTCGGCATCTAGTTCCTGCATTTCAATTCTATAGAGATCCAATAGTTCAGAATCTTGATCTCTTTCATAACCTATTGCAGATTCAATTTTATTGATATTTTTATTATCAGGAATATAGGAAAAACTTTCAGCATCATGATTAATATAAGTATAATCCTGGGTAAATTGTAAAGAACCTGTTGTGCAAATGTCAACACATAGCCCACACCAGCAGCAGCGTCCATAATCAATTTTGGGTCGTTCATTGCGTTGACCAAGTTCTGTTTTTACATTCTCTAGTTCTACCATTTTAATAGCCTTATTATCACATATCTTTGAACAGGTACCACAACCAATACATTTGTCTAGGTCATTAATATGAAAACCCCTATATCTTTTGGCTGTTTTTTTATTTTCTTCAGGTACTTTAATCGTCTCGGGCTTTTTAAATAAATTTTTAAAAGAAACCGCTGGAGAAAAAATACTACTTTTATCTTTGCTCAATATTCTCACCTCACTTTAATACTTTTATCTATCAAATTCCGGAGGGCAAATTCCCAGGCTGTGTGCCCAGACTGGAACATCTTCAATTCTACATCCCGGCAGAAGGGTTTCTACTCCATATAATCCCAGGGGAGTAGATGTACCTCTTACATGCACTCTGTAAGGCTTTAACCCACCATCAGATACAACATAATAACCATATTCTCCTCGAGAAGATTCAATTTTTACATATGCCTCACCGGCAGGTATTTTATATTTAAGGGCATTACCTAAATTAAGGCTGACCGGACCAGCCGGAATATTGTTAACTAACTGTCTTATGATCTTAATACTCTGAAAGATTTCATCTTTTTTTAATTTCAATCTAGTCCAGGCATCCCCATCTTCACCAGTGGGAACCTTAAAATCTACTTGATCATAAGCTGCATAAGGCATTAGTTTTCTTACATCATGTTCAAGTCCTGTTGCACGAAGAGCAGGGCCTGTTACACCTAAGCTTAGGGCATCTTCCTGGTTTAATACAGCTGTATTTTTCCAGCGTTTTTGAGCTATTGGATTTTCGAAGATTAATTTTTGAAATTCGGGCATCCTATTATTCTCTAAGTCATTTAGTAAATCAAGTATTTTCTGAAGAGTTACATCTTCAATATCATGTCTTACCCCACCGGGTCTGATGTAGATATGATAGACCCTGCCCCCGGTTATTTCTTCAAAGATATCCAAAATATAATCTCGGGTTAATACCCCCCACTGCATGGCTGTATACAAACCGATAGCTCCACAGTTACCACCTATCGAAAATATATGTGCCTGAATCCTGGCCAGTTCTAAGATTATAGATCTGATATAAGCAGCTCTTTTGGGGATTTTAATCTCCCCAATTGCTTCAAAACTCATCGCATATACCATTTCATTAATATCGGGTTCCATTACACATATTCGGCAGACAAGAGGCGTGTTTTTAATCCATTCCCGTTCTTCCATTAGTTTTTCAAAGCCGCGGTGTAAATGTCCAGGGTTGGGTTCGGCAGAAACGACAGTGTCACCTTCATAAAAATAGTTGATCCCATAATTACCAGGTACGCCTGGATGGTTGGGTCCGAAAAACATTTCTGTCCTTTTACTCTTGCCCATGGTATTGCCTCCAATCATACTTTTTATCTACATATTGACGGGTTTTAAAGTCTTTTCTCATAGGGGGAATTTCATTCCAATTTTCCAAAATTAATTCGTCCATATTATCATTTCCAGTGAACTTAATACCAAAAAAATCATGTATATCACGTTCATAATATTTTGCTACTCCCCAGAGGTTTTTTATAGTGACAAACCTACTTTTTTGTCTGTTTATTTTAGTTTTAACACTTAAGCTTATTTTATCTTCATATGAGAACAGGTGATAAATTAGTTCAAATTGATTATCTTCGATCCAATCTACACAACTTATTGTTGCAAGGTGAATATAACTGTGAGATTTTAAATAGTTTAGACCGGAGACGAGTTCTTCATTTTCAAGTCTTATTGATATATTCTGTTTTCTCAGTTTTTTAACAGAAAGCAAGTTTAAATCTCTGTTGAGCAGTTCTATAAGTTCATTTTCACTTCTCATTGTCTTCTTTTGACCTCCCCCAGTACTTTTTCTTGATTTTTCTTATATGTTTCATATTCTTTATTATACTTTTTATATCCATCTGCATTGCCTGTTTCTATCTTTTCTTTCAATTTTAAAAATCCCTCTAAAATAGCTTCTGGTCTGGGCATACACCCTGCTATATATAAATCTACCGGTATATATTTATCAAGTTGTTTGATTGTATTATATGAGTCCCAGTACATTCCTCCATTTATGGTACAAGAGCCAAAACCCATAACAAATTTGGGATCCTGCATCTGTTCATAAGTATAGATAACTCTTCTGAGGGTCTTGGTGCTTAGATAGCCGGTTATTAATAGTATATCAGCCTGTCTGGGTGTTGCAGCTGGGCCGATGCCAAATCGGCTCATATCATAACGAGAAGTCATAGTTGGTGGTAGTTCAATTGCCCCACAACCTGTACAGTAATGCAGCATAAAAAGAGATCTTTTTTGAACCCAATTAATAACCTCCTGCCATTTATTACTTTCGTATTTATTATTCATTTAATGATCACTCCTGTTTAAAAAATAATGATAACTGCCTGTAATAATGCAGCGATCAGAGGCCATCGCCAGTAAAAAAGCACACCTTCTTCAACCTTAAAGCGCGGAAATATTGAACCTATTAAAGCTGCTAAAAGCCATACTATTAACATCTTTACAATGAAGATAAAAATATTATTTCCCCCACCCAGAAATAGGTCCACAAAAAGTGCGGTTTTAACCACGACTGAAACTGCATGCTGCAGCATTATAAAGGCCAGATATTTACCTCCGTGTTCAACAACAGGCCCTGAAGCAATTTCAGATGGAGCAACAGGGGCATCAAAGGGTTTTTTGCCCATTAATCCTAAAAGGGCAATAAAAGCAACAGCAGTACCAATAGGTATATTGATTAAATTCCAGTTCATAAAACCACTCTGTTGAGCCTGAACAATCCCAATTATTGAAGAAGTATTACTACTATAAATCAATGTTAATAAGACCACTATAAAGGGCAGTTCATAGCCCAACATCTGAGTTAGCGCTCTTGATATACCTACTGATGCTAAGGGGTTACCAGAACCAACTGTAGCCATAGCCATGCCTAAATAAGCTACAGCCATTAAATATATTACTAATAATAGAGTTCCATTCATTCCATATAAAACAAAGGGACCGACAGGTACAAAAAATAGTGTGGTAATCATTCCACCAAAGGCCATAATTGCACCAAAATCAAAAATAAACCCATGTGTAATAGAATTTTTGGTAAATAATTTTAATACATCTAAGTAGGGCTGGTAAAAAGGAGGCCCAATTCTTTTTTGTACTCTTGCTACTACTTTACGGGCAATACCAATAAACAACAGACCTAAAGCCATGGCACTGAATGCCATCATTAAAAATCCAAATATATTTAAAATCATATTATCCACCCCGCAAAAGCTAATATAACGATGAAGAGAATCATATAAAAAGCATAAGTTTGTCCATTACCTGTCACAATTGATTTTCTAAATACATTGCCTAATTTTACTATATTTTGAGCAAAAGTATCATAAGCAGCCGTCAAACTTCTGGCAGCGAAAGAATCAAATACCCGATCAAAGGGTCTAAAATACTGGTATGCATAGTGGTAGGCTTCTGGATCATCCAGATATTCACCTGATGTGTAGGTATCCATTAAACCGACCGGTTTTGATTTTTTTACTGAAATAAATATGATAAAAGCCAGCAGAAATCCACCCACGAAAAGACTAAAGATAACTAATGAATTCCAGGTTCCAAAAGCACCTGTTATTGAATAGAGAGTGAATCCTACGGGTGTAATATTTAAAAGTTGAGAAATTTGATTTATTAAATTCATCTGTAGGCCGGGCAGTATTCCAAATAACAATATCAGAGCCATTAAAACAAACATTGGAAGCTGCATCAAAAAAGGAACCTCTTTTATATTTTCGTGTTCAGGTTTTAATTGACCTAAAAATATAGTGCTCAAGGGTTTAAACACATACATAAATGAGCCTATACTTCCAAAAAAAGCAGCTACAGAGAGAAAAATGTAACCTTTTTCTATTAAGGCCTGGTAAATAACCCATTTTGAAATAAAACCATTAGTAGGTGGTATACCTGCCAGGGCAATGATGGCGATTAAATAAGCTGCAAATGTAACAGGCATCTTAAATATCAGCCCACCCATTTCTCTCATTTTAGTTGTTTTAGTTCTATAAATTACAGCTGCAATACTTAAAAATATGGTTGTCTTAAAAATCATGTGGTTCATTAGATGAAGAAGTCCACCTGTAAACCCCAGTGGAGTTGAAATAGCTAGAGCCATGATAATATAACCCATCTGAGAAATCGAAGAAAAGGCTACTAACCTTTTAACATCTTCCTGTCTTATGGCTAATACTGTTCCGGTAATAACAGTAACACCGCCAAATATAGCCAGTATATAATTAAATATTGGTAAACCTCTATAATGGATACTGTCCTTTAAAATATTATAGAGAGGTACAAAGTATAAAAGAAGGATCACTCCATAGATACCAACTTTTAACATTAAACCGGACAAAAAAGGAGAGAATTCCTTGGGAGCATTACTATGAGCTCCATTAACCCAGACATGAAAAGGGAATACACCCGCCTTGATTATAAATGGAATAGCAAGCATAATAATTAATATAATAGATTCTGTGATAGGAAGCCCACTCAAATGAGCTGCCACCTGACTGTATCTTAGGGTATGGATCTGATTATATATTATAAAGATGGCTGTAACCATCAGATAAGCTCCTACAGTACTTAAAATGATGTAGCGAAAAGAGGCTTTTTGAGCGGCTTTTTTTTCACCTGATGATATCAGAAAAAAGGATGACCAGGTCATTATTTCCCAGAATATAAACAGGCTTAAAAAATCACCAGCCAAAACTACTCCGAGTATACTACCAACCAGAATCGCAAAATTAAGATGAAAGGCAGATCTTAACGTATATTCCTGCTGTGATTTAATCGTAAATATTGCAATTAAAAGACCAGCCCCTGTTGTCATAAATATAAACAACCAAGATAATGGAGTTAATTGAAAGATCAGCTGTACTTCTCGATCAAATATATAATATGTTATGGACTCATAAGGTATATCCCACTGACCATAGAGACGGCTAATTTGATAAAATAGATAAGCAAAAACAACACTGTTTAAAATAGCTAAGGATAACTTGATTTTTTTATTTAAAAAATAAGCTATAAAAGCTATAATTATCGGAATAAAGGTATAGTAGAAAAGTGACATTTACATCCCCCCTAAGACATTTGAAATATAATCTGATCTGGATAACAATTCACCTGCAGCCTGATTTAATGGTTTTATGATTAATTCAGGATAAATTCCTAACAAAAAAACGACAGTGATTAAGACTATGATTGGTACATAAGCCTTGACTATCTTATGGGGATTAATACTTATCTTTCCAAAGAAGATCTTTTGTATTACCTTTAGATAATAAGCCATCTCGATGACTGTAGCAAATAAAATTAAAAATGTTAATAGATACTCACCTGCATTAAGAGAACCGTTAACTATCATAATCTTACTTACAAAACCATTAAAAAAAGGAACACCTAATATTCCCAGAGATCCTACGGAAAATCCAACAGCAATCAAAGGTATCTTTTTAGCTATTCCTCCTAAATTAGAAATATCTCTACTACCTGCATATTTAATCATCAAACCAGCTGTTAAAAAAAGAAGTGTTTTTAAAATTGCATGGTTAAAGAGCTGGAATAAGCCACCGCTTATCGCGTATTTAGTGCCAACACTGATGATAGTTAAAACCAGACTCATCTGCGCAATACTTGAATAAGCCAGCATTCTTTTAATATCGTCTTGCTGATAAGCAATTAATTCTCCGATGACCAGACTAATTGCGCCGATAATCATCAGATATATATATAAGCTGGGATTAACAAATAAACTAAAGAAAATCTTAATAAGAGCAATAATTCCAGCTAAAAATACCAGGCCACTTAAAGTAGAACTTACTGCAGAAGGTGCTATTGAATGTACATCTGGGACCCAGATGCTTAAAGGTAAGATGCCTGCTTCAAAAGCAATTCCAACAAAAAACAAAAGGGAGATTATCTTGATTAAGTCTGGGTTTATTAGATGTGAAGCAGCAGCGATGAACGCCATGTTCAAACTTCCAACTGCTGAATAAGTAAAACCTATTGCCATTAATAAAAACACAGAACTTATCGAGCCGATAATTATATATTTGATAGCTGCTTCATACCCCTTATCTTTATTAAAAGTGGTTAATCCATAAGCAGCGACTGTGGTTATTTCTATGAACACAAATAAATTAAAAATATCTCCGGTCATCACAATTCCATAAATACCCGCTATAATTATCAAATACAAGGTGTGGAATTTACTTTCTGATGCAAAATTACTGTGATTTAAATTATATACAGCTAAAATCAAAGATATTATACTGATCACAGTTATTGAAATCAGCTCTAATGTTCCCACATATAAGTTGATAGCAAAGGGTGCTTGCCAGCTGCCCAGTTCAATGATTACCGGTTCTAAAATTATTTGATTATAATTTATAATAATTATTAATAGATTTATTGCAGTTGTTAAAACAACAACAACTGAGGGTAGTTTTTTGTTTATATAGTTAAATAAGGGTATAAGAAATGCAGTTAAAAGAGGTAGTGCAATAATTAATATTATATTCACCATTTCAACCCCCTTATTTTAGAAATATCAAGCGTATTATATTTTTCATATATTTTAATGATTACTCCTAAACCCAGTGCTAGAACAGCCACACCGATTACAATGGATGTAAGAACCAGGGCTTGAGGAATAGGATCGACAAAGTTATAAGAATTATTGTTTATTGTAGAAGTAATAATTGGTGCAAAGCCCCCTTTTACATAGCCTAAGGAGACTAATAGAACATTGATGCCTGTATCCATTAAACTCAGTCCAATAAAAATCTTAATTAGATTCTTTCTGGTAATTACCCCATAAAGGCCGATTAAGATAAGGAGAATAGAACCACCAAAAAAAGACCATTTTTCCAGAAAGTCAATCATTTAGATCACATCCCTTTTAAAATTACTTTTCAATTATGCTTTCATTAAATCATTTATTATATTCGTAAGTTCTACAGCTACTTTCAAACCTATTGTAATATATAATATGGGGACGATTCCTCCACTAAATAAATTAGCAATAGTACCGGTTTCTAAAAAATTCGTTAAAAAAGATCCTTCTGCATATAATCCATAAAGGCCTATACTAACAAAACTGACTCCGGCAGTAACTTCAATTGCTTTTAATTTATTTTCATCTAACTCATACTCTTTACTACTTAACAATTTAAGTAAAAGGGCAGTTGCGATTACTGCACCCCCTTGAAAACTCCCGCCGGGACTTAGGTGTCCATAAATTATTATATAAGAACCTGCCAGGATTAATAGAGGGAAAAGTATCTTTATACCATTTTTTAGTATAAATGAACCTTCCTTTACTACAAAATTATTTTTTGCATGTTTCTTATTATAGAGTATGGCACTTAATCCGGTTGCTGCTAAAAAGAGAACTGTTACTTCCCCTAGAGTATCAAGGGCACGGTAATTTGCCACAATGGAAGTAACTATATTTGCAGAACCACTTTCTTTATCTTTACTTTCCTTATATATTACTTCCTCATTAGGAGAGTTAACGCTTTTATCTATATATAATTGGGCTGTTCTGTTTTCTATATCTGCTTTCCCAAAATTATTTAGAGCGATTTCCCCTTTTTCAGGAGAAATCAAAAAGGCCTGCAAAATAAAAATACCCAATAAAATAACCGTCATTAAGGCCAATATCTTGCGAAAATTCACTAATTTTCCCTCCCTTCAGTTTTATATAAGGTTATGATAAAGATAGCTGTGGATAGTCCTGCTCCGATAGCTGCCTCAGCCATTGCTACATCAGGGGCTCTTAAAAAATAGAACAAAAATGCAGCAATTAGACTAACCATACCCGCTGAAATTATTGAGTTAACAAGTTTATCAAAAATAAGAGCAGCTATCCCACTAATTAACATTAGCAAAATTAAAAAACTATAAAGCAGAGTCATTTATATCACCACTTTTGTTATACAGAACATCCTCATTATATTTATTTACAGTAGTTAATTTTGAAACTTTAATTCCATTTTTTATAGAGGAGCGTGCTATAGTTTGACTTCCAATTGGATTGGTCATAACAATAAACAAGGCTATAATTAAAGTTTTTAAAAACCAGGAGGGCTGGATAAGTCCTACCCCAATTATTGTAGAAAGAGCACCAAGTGTAGTAGCCTTAGTACCAGCCTGGATTCTATTGTATAGATCAGGCATCCTGATTAGTCCTAAAGAACCTAAAAATAAGAAGACCGCACCGATACTTATCAAAAAGTAACCGATTACCTTAAGTAGTATTAACATAGATTAACCACTTCCTTCAATATAACGGGCTATGATTATAACACTTGTGAAAGATAAGGCTGCAAATACTAAAGAGATATCTAAATAAATATTGTTCTTGAAAAATAAAGCAACTAAGACAAGTAGGGAACTGATAACTGTTGTGATAGTATCAAGGGCAACCGTTCTATCGGCTGAGCTTGGTCCTTTAATTAGTCTAATAGTTCCCAATATTAAAGCTAGTGATAATATTAAGAAAACTAAATTAAGCAACTAAAATACCCCCTTTAAAATACCCGTAAATTTACCGGTAATTAATTTTTTCTGTAACTTAGGCTGATTACTTTTGAAATCTATCCAATGGATGTATAACAAATCATCTATAACATCTATTGTGAGGGTGCCTGGGGTTAAAGTTATTGAGTTAGCCAAAAATAGTTTTGCGTAATCAGACTTTAATTCAGTAGAAATTTTTACTATGCCGGGGTTTATAGGTAGATTGGGATTTATTACGCGGCGAGCGACATCAATATTTGCTTTGATCATCTCAATGATGAAAACTGGTATATATCTTAATAGATTGAAAATGCGGACAAAAATATTATTATCACTGCTTTTTTGACTAAAGCTTTTGTATGTAAAAAACGATAATAATATTGAGATGGTGATACCTGCAAGCATTTCTTGCATGGCTAGGCTGCCTGTATAAGCCAGCCAGAAGAGAAAATAGATAATAAGAGTAGAAAAATATCTTCTAAAATCCAATTCTGTTCCTCCTTTAAGTTGTGATAAAGTTCACTTAGGGTGGCTACCATATATCATTATATTTAAATATTATGATATTAAGATATGTTTGTCAAATATAATTTTTGGTTCTTCTCCAAACGAGTGGGTCAATTTATGATTATACATAAAATTATCTATAGTCATTTTCTTTAATTGATGGGCTTTTTAATAATAAAAGGATAATATAAATATCGTATAAAAAACCTATTTAATTAAGAAGATAGCCACTAATCAGTGTAGCAAACAAACTTCACATATTTTACCCACGGAAATGGAGAAGATCCGAGTTTATAAATCACCTTTATTTTTTGACATAAAGCTTTAAATAATTCATACTTGACTTAATCAAATTAATTTCATAATATAAAGGTAGAGTGATAAATAAGGAGGTTAAATAGTGGAAGAGATTACTAAAGATATGGATGAAATTAAAAGCAAAGCTAAATTACTAAAGGTCATATCACATCCTATTCGATTATGTGTGGTCAAGGGGTTAATGGAGAGTGAAGGATATAATGTAACTAAAATTCAGAACTGTCTTAATATACCTCAGTCCACTCTTTCCCAGCATTTAAGTAAACTAAAAGACTTAGGTATAATTGAAGGAACACGCAAGGGAGTAGAAATAGAATATCATGTGAAAAATGATGACATAAAAAAGATAATAAACACAATATTTAATGATAAATAACAAGAGATCCTTCTTTATTAAGAGGGATTTTTGTTATTAATATTATAATTTCATAATAGAGATGAAATTATTTTCTTGTCGTGTATGGGATAAGAGCTGTGATGAATTATATTTTTTTATAAATATATAAATGATCAACAATTAGGATTAATTTAATTTTATCTTTAACAAAAAAGCAGGTAAAATAATAAGATTATTGAATTATATAATAATAAGATGTTGTAAAAAGAAGGATAAAAATGGTTAAAATATTTTAACAGGAGAAAAAAATTGCAAATTCTGACAAGACTGAAGTAATTGAAGGTAATAATTATTTTTCTCCAGAGTCTGTTAAAATGAAGTATTTTAAAAAAATGACAAATACTCAACAGATCCATGGAAGGGGGCAAACTACTATCACTTAAAAGATGGTGAAAAAAAGGCTAATAATGCAGCCTGGTTTTACCCAGAACCTAAAAACCTTTGAAAGAATAAAAGATAAGATTGCTTTTTATTCTAACAAAGTTGATATTGTTGAGTAATTGCCAAATGGTGGTAAGAAGCTAATATAAATCTAAAATAATTCAAGGGGGATGATGTTTGTGAAAAAAAGATTTCTTATTGTTACTATGGTTTTTGTATTAATGTTTTCATTAATAGGGACAGCCTTAGCTCAAGAAATGGATTTTACAGTATTATTTACAAACGACACACATGGGAGGGTTGAAGAGGGAGGATATGCTGGTATGGGCTTTCCCAAACTGGCTACTCTAATAAAAGAGTATCGCAGTGAGGGTAATGTTTTACTTTTGGATTCCGGAGATACTTTCCACGGTCAAACAATTGTTAACTTAAATGAAGGTGAAGCAATTGTCAATATTATGAACGAAATGGGTTATGATGCACTGACTTTGGGTAACCATGATTTTAACTTTGGTCAAGAGAGGATTAAAGAGTTGGATGAAATGTCAGATTTCCCATTGTTAGCTGCAAATCTGGATCCACTACTGGTAGAGCCCTATGTAATTAAAGAAATTGAAGGCATGAAAATAGGTATATTTGGTCTTGCCACTCCTGAAACTACTTATAAAACACACCCCAAAAATGTAGAAGGATTAACTTTTAGAGATCCAGCAGTTGTAGCACAGGAAATGGTTGATGAGTTATCAGGACAGGTAGATATGATTATCGCCCTGGCTCACCTGGGCATATCTGAAGAAAGTGAATTTACAAGCCGTAAAGTTGCTGAAAATGTTTCTGGTATTGATTTAATTGTTGATGGCCACAGTCACCATGCTCTAGAAGAAGGCATGATGGTTAATGATACATTAATAGTGCAGGCAGGAGAATATGATAAGAATTTAGGAGTAGTTGAAGTTAAAATGGTAGACGGTGCAGTTGAAGATCTAAAGGCAAGTTTAGTCACAAAAGAAGAAGCAGAAGATGTAGAAAAAGATCCAGATATTTTAGCACAAATTGAAGAAATAAAAGCAGAAAATGAAGAGATAACATCAGCTGTAGTAGGTAAAACTTCTGTAGAATTAAATGGTGAACGTGAATATGTAAGAACTGGCGAAACCAATTTGGGTAATCTATTAACAGATGCTATGTTAGCTAAGGTCGATGCAGATGTTGCAATAACTAATGGTGGAGGTATTAGAGCATCAATAGATGAAGGAGAAATAACCAAGGGTGAGATAATCACTGTACTGCCTTTTGGTAATACCACTATAGTCAAGAAATTAACTGGTGCTCAACTATTAGATGTTGTAGAACATGGAGTTTCTCAATATCCTGCTCACGAAGGATTATTCCCACAGGTTGGCGGAATAAGGATAATATTTGATGGTGAACGACCAGCAGGAGAAAGGGTAATTGATCTTAAAGTACAGGGAGAGCCCATAGAATATGATGATGTTTATCATGTAGCAACCAATGACTTCATGGCTGCTGGAGGAGATGGTTATGAGACATTTGCTAATACAGAAACTGTAGTTGAAGCAGGTGGCCTGGAAGAAGTTCTTATGGAATATATCAGTAATAAAGGAACTGTAGCACCCGTTAGAGAGGGTAGAATTATTGAAGTTGATAAAGAAGGCAACAATTATATCTATGATGTACGCAAAGGAGATTATCTTGCTAAGATTTCCAAAATGTTTAATGTTAAGATAGATGCTATAATGGAAGCTAATAATATAGAAAGTGCCAATATGATCTATGCTGGTCAAGAAATAGCAATACCAATGGATTAACGGTTAATTATTAATGGAGGGACAGCTTTTAAGCTGTCCCTTTATTTTTTTTATAAAAAGGGGGTTGGTATTTGTGGAATATGTTGATCGATTTACTGATTTAGCAATTCGTTATGGGGTTAAACTAATAATAGCATTAATTATAGTATTTATCGGGATGAAGATTATCAAATATATAGTAAATCAATTTGGAAAATCTTTTAAAGATAAGATGGAACCCACATTACTTAATTTTTTAAAATCGGTATTTAAAAGCCTTTTAAATATTCTATTATTTTTATCAGCAGCTTCAACACTCGGCATTCAAATGACTTCATTTGTTGCTGTGCTGGGTGCTATGTCTTTTGCGATTGGTTTGGCATTACAGGGTAGCCTGGCCAATTTTGCCGGGGGAGTATTAATATTACTGGCAAAACCATTTAAAGCAGGGGACTTTGTAGAAGCGGGGGGAAATAAAGGAACTGTGCAAGAAATTCAAATATTGTATACTGTTCTTAATACTCCTGATAATAAAAAAGTTGTGATTCCCAATGGGGATTTAAGCAATTCAGACATAACGAACTATTCTGCCTATGATCAGAGAAGATTGGACTTAAGCTTTGGTATAGGTTATGACGATGATTTACTAAAAGCAAAAGAGGTTTTACGTGATATAGTTGAAAAAAAGGATGTGATATTGAGTAGTCCAGAACCAGTTATTAAGGTAGGAGAATTGGCAGGGAGTTCTGTAAATTTTGATGTTAAAGTATGGGTTAATTCTAAAGATTACTGGAATGTATATTATGAGATGAAGGAAGAGGTCAAATTAAGATTTGATGAAGAGGGTATAGGTATTCCCTATCCACAAATAGATATTCATCTGGACAAATAACGGGGGTCTATATTTTGAAAGAATTTCATAAAAAATCAATTGATGATAGTGCCAGCTTGCCAGGTAAATTGCAATATGATGAAAAAGTTCAAGAAGAAGATGTAAATATCAGAGTATTTACTTATAATTATGATGAAATATATGAAGAAGAATATGAAGAGATAAACCAAGAAGTATTTGAAAAAAAAGAGGGATATAAAAAATGGATTGATATTGATGGGGTTCATAATAGAGAAGTGATTTCTCAAGTGGGGTCCTATTTTAACTTACATCCCCTCGTTCTAGAGGATATATGGAATACCAGACAGAGACCCAAACTTGAAGAGCAAGAAAAGGCAACAGTAATAATTTTAAATTCTCTTTTTCTAAAGAATACTGAAGTTAATACAGGTCAGATTAGTTTAATCATAAGTAATGATATTGTTATTTCTTTTCAGGAGAAGGGGATAAGTTCACTTGATCCAATTCGAGAGAGAATTAGGATGATGAAAGGGAAGATCAGGAGTTTTGGTAGTGATTATTTAGCATATACTTTAATAGATGCAATAGTTGATAAGTATTTGGAAGTCTTAGAAGAACTAGGAAATTTAATTGAGAAATTGGAAGATAAATTAATAGAAGATCCTGAACAAGAAGATTTGGAAAAGATTCAAGAATTGAAAAAGGAAATGATATTTTTAAGAAAAATAGTATGGCCTTTAATACAGATCGATAATATGCTTATCAGAACAAAAAGTGATTATATAAAGGACAGCACAGAAATTTACTTAAGAGATGTATATGATCACCTGACACAGGTTATTGATGAGATCGAAGTTCTGAGAGATATGTTAAGTTCTATGCTGGATATTTATATGACAGGTTCTACAAATAAGATGAATGAAGTGATGAATGTATTAACTATTGTGGCAACCATCTTTATACCACTGACCTTTATAGCGGGTATATATGGTATGAATTTTAGTTATATGCCAGAATTAGAAATGAAAATGGGTTATCCAATTGTATTAACTGTTATGTTAACAATTGCTGTCTTTATGTTAATATTTTTTAAATGGAAGGATTGGTTGTAGATTTTAAAATTAAATTACAGATATAATAAAACAGATAAGTAAAAAGAGTAGCCATTTAATTAGACTACTCTTTTTTCTGTTTTACTGAGAAAAATATAATAACCAAGTCCGGCAGTAAAAGCAAGAGCTGCCCATGTCAAATACATTATATCACCGCCCAGCTTATCAAAAATTACTCCTCCTACCATGTTGCCTACAATGCTACCCAAACCGATATATACTGAGGTAAAAACATTTTGGGCGGTAGCTTTGATTTCATCTTTGGTTACTTTGTTAATAAAGTTTACACAAGTAACATAAAAAAGTCCGAAGGATAAGCTATGTAATATTTGTGAACTTAAAAATATAATTCTTATTGGGTATAAGCCTAAAAGTATCCATCTTATAACAAAAGCGGAGGAAGATACTGCAAATATGTGTTTGATGTTAAATCTATCGAGAATTTTATCAGAGAAAAGCAAGATCAGAATTTCACTGATAGAGCCGACCATTTTAGTTAAACCAAATAAGCCTTCTTTACCACCATATTCTAATACATATAAGGGGAAATAAGTTAAGTTACCATTCATTGTTATCTGCATAAAGAAAACATATATTAAAAAGGCAACAAATAGTTTGTTTTTAAACAACAGACCAATATTAGCAAATCTTCCTTGATCATTATCATTATCTATACTCTTTTGAATTTCGTTTTCGGGTAATTTCATACTGATTAATAATGTTAGAAATAAAAGGGCTGATAAAATATAAAAAGTATTGGAAACATTTGTGTTCTCAAAAAAGAAACCAAGTATTGGTACAATTATTGAATAACCAAGAGAGCCCCATAGTCTAAAACGGCCATATTTGTTTTCCTGGTCTCCTAAAAAACCAAAAAGGAGATTGTCGTATAAAGGTCGAATTGGGTTCATAAAAGAAGCCAAAAATACCATGAGCACGATAATAATTATCAGATTAGAAGTTGTTAAAAACATTAAACTAAACACCATAGTACCGATGACAGCAAACTGTAGCACCCTCTTATTTGCCTTAAGGCTGTCTGAGGCTATCCCCCAGAAAGGTAAGATGAATAGGGCTACTCCTCGGGCAATTGAATTTATAAGGCCAATCTGGGTTGATGTGTAACCCAAATTGCTGAAGTGAATATTAAAAAATGATTTTGCTGCAAAAGACATATAGTAAATAAAATTAAATAATTTAAAATGCATGATCTCACCTCCTGATTAAGTAAACAATTATTACCAATAAAACATATCACATATATTATTATAATGCAAAAAACCCCCTTTTAAAAGGGGATAAAAATTTATCTATTATCGATAACTTTATTTACCGCTCTTTCTATTCCTTCATATCCAGTACACCTACATAAATTGCTGTTCAGCCACTCCTTTATTTGTTGTTCATTGGGTTTTTTATATTTATCTAAAAGTGCATAAGCATTTACAATAAAACCAGAAGTACAATAGCCGCACTGGTATCCTTCTTTATCAATAAAAGCTTTTTGAATTTCGGTTTTCTTAAGTCCTTCTATAGTTGTAATATCGTTACCTTCCATTTCTACTGCTAAAGCCATACATGATTTGAAAGGTTTATCATTGATTAGAACGGTACAGGCTCCACAGTCCCCATTTTCACAGCCTGCTTTTGGGCCGGTTAATTCTAATTTATCTCTCAATATATTTAATAATGTTTCATTAGGCTTTACTACAACTTTGTATATTTCATTATTGATCTTTAGTGAAATTTCTTTATTACCTTTGTATGTTATCATCATATCTCACTCCCCAATTGATCTAAACATGAATTTAAGGAATTTCTAAAAAGCATTTCTTTATAATCTTTACCACCACGATAATTAGAACTAATAGGAACCGGCAGGTTATTTACTACTTGGTCTATTTTTTCCAGGCGTGTTAATTTATTATCATTGATGATAGTTTCTAAATCTTTATCGCGAAATGGAAAGGCACAGAGTGAACTTAAGGATGTTTTAATTTTGTCATTTTGTTTGAGGGCAACCAGATGCATAATAGGGTAATCGATTTCACTTTGTTTAACTTCTCTTATCTGAAAATAAGGTAGATCGATAACACCTTTATCAATATGAATCTGTAATAAAATATCTTCCGGTTTAAGCTGTAATCTTTTGTCAAATAATTGAGTTATTTTTTTGATTGTGATTCCATTTTGAGTCATAACTTTAAGGTTTGCATTCGCCACTAATAAAGATAAAACAGCTTCTTTATAAGGGAGCTTGCCTGCCAAATTACCCCCTATAGTAATTTGGTTTCTGGTGGTATGATCGGCTATACCTCTGCAGGAATTACTTAATAAAGGGAAATAATTTTTTTCTATTATCATATTTAATGGTACCGAAGATCCAATAATAATCTGTTTTTCATTGGATTTTAATACAGAACATTCCGGGATATTTTGTATATCAATCAAAGCAGAAAATTTAATTTTATTTTTTCGGGCATATGTAACTATTTCTGTACCACCATTGTAATATAATACATTTTGATTTTGTTCTGATAGTTCGAGATATTTATGAAGTGCCTCTTTTGCATTTTCTGCTCGGTAATAGTCAAAGTCAAAACTAATCATCATTATGACCCTCCTTTACATTTTTATAAATCAACTCAGGTATTAAGGGCAATTCCTTAATTTCTTGATTAACTGCATTTGAAATAGCATTGGCTAGAGCTCCTGGCATACCGATAACTCCTTGTTCACCCAGGCCTCTAGCCCCAAATGGCCCATCACCCTGTGGTGTTTCTATAAATTCAACATAATAATTGGGGTGTTCACCATATCTTAATATCTTATAGTCTCTCAGTGTATCATTTTGTACTAGATTTGATGAATTAAAAGAAAACCCCTCACTGCGGGCAAAACTAAGACCCATAGCCATCGCTCCTGTCACTTGTCCACGTGCTAAATCCGGATTAATAACTTTACCCACATCCATTGTCGAAGCAGCTTTTTTTATTTCATAGGAGTAATTACGTAAATTAAATTCTATTTTAACTGCTTGGGCCCCTAAAGTCCATTCTAAGGCAGGTCTTCCTTCACCTGTTTTAGGGTCCATACTGCTTAATTTACGGGCAATATAATTACCTCGTCCTATTATTTGACCCCCTATTGCATTACCATTTTCATAAACATAACCCAGACAGAGATCTCTTACTTTAATAAAAATGTTTGGTTCATCAGTCATAAAAACTTTTTGTTCAGCAACTGTTAAGTCTTCTACAGGACATCTTAAAACTCTTGCCGCTGTATTTTTTAATTGCTGTATGGCGTCTTCAGAGGCATTAATAGCTGCGCGACCAGCCATCATAAGACTGCGGCTGGCTGCAGTTGCCCAATCATGGGGTCCTGTTTTAGTATTTACTTCTGAAGTGATGTGAACTTTATTTAAAGGCATTTGCAGTTTTTCTGCAACGATCTGTCTCAAAGCGGTTTTTGTACCCTGACCAATTTCAACAATTGAATTATGTAAATTTACACTTCCATCATTGTTGAAGGTTAAAATAGCTCCAGCATCAGTATTTGTAGGCATAGCAGGTGATTTCCAGAGTAATCCCATGCCCCGCGCAATTACTTTATCATTATCAATTTTTACTACTGAACCCTGATCCCAGTTTATCAATTCAGCAGTTTTATTAATACAGGCTTTCAAATCCCCTGTGTTATTGTCCATCAAACTTCTGGTAGGAGTTGTATCGCCTTTTGAGATAGCATTAATTAGTCTTAATTTTACAGGGTCAATATCAATTTTTTTTGCTAAAATATCTATACTCCGCTCTATCACATAGGCTAGTTCTATATGTCCAAAACCCCTATAGGCTGTTGCAAAGGGATGATTTGTATATAAACAGTATGAATCACAATTTAGATTGTCAACCCTGTAAGGTCCAGTGGCAGATATAGCTGCAGCTCTGCTCACATTGACGGCATAATCTGCATAAGCACCTGCATCAAAATAGTACTGTAGGTCCATTCCTGTTATATTTGCCTGCTCATCTGCTGTGATGGTGACATTTGCCTCTAGACCTATATGTCCAGGTGAAGAGACCATATCATCTTCTCTTTTATTAACTATTTTAACTGGTTTTCCGCCTACAGATTTGGATAATATATAGGCTAATCCCTCTAGTTGCAGGCCGGCTTTTCCTCCAAATCCCCCTCCAATAGGAGGGGCTATAACATTGATCTTCCCAGTTGGAATATCAAAATTAAAAGCCAGCAATTCTTTGACAACAAAAGGAGCCTGAGTAGTAGAATAAATTTGCACATCACCATTTGCTTTAATTTCAGCAACAGCAGATCTGTTTTCCATAGCAACATGGTCACCGGGAGGGAATTTAAATTTTTCCTTTATTACATATTTTGCTTCTTTAGCTGCTTTTTGGTAATTTCCTTTTCTTATTTTAGTTAAATTTGCTATATTGCTGTTAGGTTGGGGAACAACATCAGGAATATGATTATAATTCTTAAGATTCTGATGCAGAATAGGAGCTTCTTTTTTTAGGGATTCCCGGGATGAGCTAACAGAATTAAGTTTTTTATATTTAACCCTTATCTTCTGAACAGCTTTTTCTGCATCTGCTTTACTTTTTGCAATTACAGCAGCTACAGGTTCACCATAGTACCTTACTTTTTGAACTGCCAGGGGTGGTTTATCTCCCAGATAAAGACCCATAGCATGAGGATGATAATCACCTGTAAGCACTCTTTTAACACCAGGTGAATTTTCTGCCTCTTTTATATCAATATTTAGGATTTCAGCATGGGCATGAGGGCTGCTCAAGATTGATGCATAAAGCAAACCACCAAATTTCAAATCATCTAAATATTTCTGGTCACCACTAATCTTATCCAGACCATCATTTCTTTTAATTGATTTGCCGACAAAACTTTTTGTCAATTGTTATCCACCTCTTTTTTAATAAAAACTATTACTAATAATATATATTAGATGGTTATATTCCAATTCCTGCTTTTAATATCTAAATTAGTGTTCTTTTAAATAATTAAATTATCAATTAACCAGGGCCGATCAATATAGAATAATTATTTTAATATTTAATAAGCAAGGTGAATCTCTCTGCTCAAATCCAAAACATGAGTTTGATGGATTTTTTGAGAAACTTTTAAAAAGTATCTTCTTTGTACAGTTTTTCTGGTTTTGTTTCTTTGTTTGGCAGGGAATTTGAAGGCATATGAGCTATAGATAAAGCCATGGATTTTTTTAAACATGATCTTCATCACATGATCATAATATTTTTCTAAATATCAAAAAGAACCTACTATAAATCTTAACTTTACTTATAATAATCGTGAATTTATTAAACTTAAAACCAGCAAAAAACAAAATGGATTTAGACTTTGTCTGTGAAACCGTTATCTTTACAAAGGAAATTAAAGATTGTTGTTGAATTATAAAATTAGCTTCATTTCTGTTTTCTAAAATTTTGAGCAGTTTCTCTTGATAATAGAGGAAAAGAGGAGTGAGGTTTTTTATTCATATCAATTACTATTAAATTAAAATATATGTTGATGAAATTCGCTTATTTATATAATACTGGGAATAAGGGGCTATAATATTAAAGGAGGGAAAAATAAATGAATGGTGTAATAACCCTGGGTGAGGCGCTAATAGATTTTATACCCGTAGACAGTCAAAATAGATTATATAAAAAAAATCCTGGAGGGGCGCCAGCAAATGTTGCGGTTGGACTTTCCAGACTGGGTAGTGAAACTGCTTTTATAACAAAAATGGGTGATGATGTTCTTGGCAGATATTTATATGAAATATTTGATCTAGAAGAAATAAATTTGAATAATATGTTATTAACTGATCAGGCTAGAACGCAATTATCGATAGTGACTTTAAATAAATCGGGAGATAGGAAATTTGATTTCTTTGTAGAAAAAAGTGCTGACAAATTATTAAAAAAGGAAGAAATTGATCAGAAAATTTTCGAAAAATACAAGATATTTCATTTTGGTTCGATTTCAATGATTGATGAAGGGGCAAGAGAGGCCACCTTATATGCCTTAGATCTTGCAGTAGAAAATGGCATGTATGTATCTTATGATCCCAATCTAAGGGAGATATTATGGGGTGATCTAGATAAAGCGAGAAAAGTAATTAAAACTGTTTTAGGGAAGGTAGATATCTTAAAGGTTTCTCGAGAAGAACTGATTTTTTTAACGCAAGTTGAAGAATTGAAAAATGGTGTAGAACAAATAAAAAACAAAAATGATATAAAATTAGTATTAATTACAGATGGAGAAAATGGAGCTTATTTTTATAAGGATGAATTATACCATGTACCTACAAAAGAGGTAGATGCTGTTGATACAACCGGTGCAGGTGATGCTTTTGTTTCCGCTTTTTTAAATAGAATAGATAAATGCAATCAGGATTTAGAAGACTTGAACAAAATCAAGATTGAGAAGATTTGTCAGTTTGCAAATCACTGCTCATCTCTCGTAATTACAAAAGAAGGTGCTATGACAAAACTACCGTATATAAAAGATGTCAGGGAATTTTTGAAAGTATGAGTATTTGTATAAATATCTGATAAAATATAGACAAACTTCAATCTTTAACAATCAGAGCCACACTTTCTATATGGGAAGTATGGGGAAACATATCGATTAGTTTAATATCTTCGATGTGATAGTTATTGTACAGTAATTTCTTTAAGTCTTGTGCCTGAGTTTTAGGATTACAGGAAATATAAACAATTTCCTTAGGTGACATATCTACTATGCTCTTTATCACTTCTGAATGCAGGCCGGGTCGAGGTGGATCAACCACTATCTTTTCTATCTTTATTTCTTTATTATTTAAAATATTTCGCACATCTCCCTGGATGAATTTACAGTTATTTATATGATTTAGTTTCGCATTTTCCCTGGCGCGTTCTACAGCTGATTGATCGATTTCTACACCAATTATCTTTTCTACATAAGGAGAAATAATTTGAGCAATAGAACCTGTACCTGAATAAAGGTCATAGACTTTTTGCAGCGAGTCATTTTTAAAGTAATCAATTACTATCTTCAATAATTTTTCGGCAGCTTTTGTATTTACCTGGAAAAAATCAAGGGGACTTATCTTAAATTTATAGTCTAATAATTTTTCAAAAAAGTAATTCCTGCCGTAACAGGTAATAACATGATCAGATTTAACCGCATCTGCATAGTCATCATTAATAGTATGTATCAGACCAACTAAATTTCCCTTATAATCTAATTTTTTCATCATATCAACGTAGTTTTTTAAATCAACTTCCCTTTGTGAAGTAGTAACTAAGTTAATCAATATTTCACCGGTATTATGGCCTTTTCTGATCTTTAGATTTCTTAAATAACCTTTCTTCAATTTAACATGATATTTTTTTAACTCAGTTTCTCTAAAATAATCGACAGTTTTTTTAATTATTTTTCTAAAATCCTGATCGATTATATAACATCCGTCTATGGTCACTACATCATATTGTTTTCCTCTAGGATGCAAACCCAGTTGAAGTTTTCCATCTATTTCTAAATCACCAAAGCTTAGTTCCATGTGATTTCTATATTCATATATCTGAGGGCTTTCAATAATTTGAGACAAAGGAAATTCCATTATATTATTATCTAAATAATATTTTTTTACCTTTTCTTTCTTTTCTATGATCTGTTTGGAGTATAATATATCTAATTTACTGCATCCGCCACATAAGTCATAGTGTTTACATATATTGATATCTTTGCGATAAGTGTAATACATTTAAAGTGCCTCCCGTATTTTAAAAGATTTTTGATAAGATCTTAGTTATTACCATTATAACATGCCAAGTTTAAGTTAAGGGGAGATTAAAATAATCATCCGTACTTCTTACCTGTCAGTTCTTTACAGACCTCTTTTACTTCTTTTGATGCTTCATTTTTCAGTCCTCCATTTTTAACCCTTTTGATTTCTGTGAGGATGATTTCCTGCTTTTTTGGTGTAACTTTGTATCTGTGGCTGAAGAATAATCCGAACAAAATAAGTATCAAAGGCACAAAGACAAAAATATATTTTAAATAAATTAATGTACTTGGATTCTGAGCCTGATTAGGAATATAATTTATTAATGTTAAAATAATACCGATAGACCAGAGGGCTATAGCCTGGGCTATTTTTCTGATAAAGGTCATTAGACCTGAGTAAATACCTGTTCTTCTTTTTAAACTAATTATCTGATCAATATCTGAAACTGTGGGCAGTATTGCCCAGGGGATCATAACACCGGCTGAAAGTCCCGAACCAATTAAAATACAGATAATTATTATAAGATATAAGGGTGTGTTTGAACTTAAAAATAATAAACTGAGCATACCCAGACCCCAGATTGATAAACCAAGGGTATATGCTTTGGACTTACCTTTTTTGTTACTTATTTTCATATAGAGCGGCAGCATTGAAATTTGGCTTAGTAAGATAGCCAACATACAGAAGGGAAAAATATCAGGTTTTTTGATATAATATGTGAGATAGTAGATAAAAAGGGCCATTAAAAAGTCCATTGCTAAATAAGCTGAAATATACATCCCCAGATGAATTTTAAATGACTTATTGTAAAACACAGTCTTATATTTTTTTACCTTATCTATTAATTTAGTTTCTTTATCCACTTCATAAGGTATTTCCCAGGTACCTCTATAAACAATAATCCAAGGTAATGCGTAGATTAAAGAAAACACAATTCCCATTATTAAATAACTGTAGTTAGGTGAAATAAGTGTAGATTGATTTAAATATTCTACTAAAAACTTGGGTAAAACCCCAGAAATAAGGGCTGAGAACTGTGAAAAAGCCATACGAGCTGTGGAAAGTTTTGTTCTGATTTGAAAATTTTCTGATAGCTCAGCATTTAAGGCAGAATAAGGGACCATTACCATTGTAAATACTGTTGAAAAAAAGATATAGGCAAAGGTGTAGTATAAAAATAGGATCAGACTGGATTGAGAACTCAAGGGTATCCAGAGGGCTGTGAAACTTATAATTATAGGGATGATACCGATTAAAAAGAAGATCCTCCTGCGGCCATATTTGGTATCTATATTATCTGAAATATGACCCATTAAAGGATCAGATATAGCATCCCAAGCTTTACCTACTACTACCACAGTTCCGGCTAAAGCCGGATTTAATCCTACAATATCTGTTAAAAATATCATATAAAGTGTACCTAAGAGCAAAAATGCCCCGCCCCCATAAATATCACCGGCTCCATATGAAATTATATTTTTTTTAGTCACATTTTTTTCTGACAAGGGATTCTCCTTTAATAAAAGTATTTTGATTATTATAAGTACTTTAATTATAATAATTAAAGAAAATTTTATCAAGTAAATTATTATTAGAGGTGTATAAATATTAATATAGAATATTATATATATAGCAGCCAATTAATTTCTAAAGAGGTGATTACTATATCTAACCCACCACTTGCTTTTATGATTACAAAGATTATTGCTAAAGGTTTATTGAGATCTTTATTTAAAATTGAGCTATATGGAAAGGATAATATTCCAGAAGAAAAAAATTATATTATTATTTCCAATCATTTAAATTGGATCGATCCTTTTTTAATTTTGATGGTTTTTCCCTCTTCTCCTAAGATTATATTTATTGCCGAGAATGAAGGTATTTATGACAGTGAATTTAAAAAAAGTTTCATTAACAAAATGGGTAAACCAATAGTACCAATTAATAGAGATGAAGCAAAATCAAGGATTAGAGCAGTTAGAGCTATGATGAAAGTAATAAAATCAAAGAATAATCTGGCAGTATTTCCCGAAGGAAGGCTGGGTCATGCAGAAGGTCAATTGTTTCCTTTTTATGTAGGTGTGTTTTCTGTAGCTAAAAAGCTGAATACACCTATTTTACCGGTTGCTATTTCCGGTACAAAGGTCCTATCTTTCAGAAATCCTTTTAAAATAAATATCGGTGAGTTAAGCTATTGTAAAAAGGCAGAAACAGATGAAGATTTTGCTAAAAGAATGGCTTTAAGGATGAGGGATATTTTACCTGAATATCCAGGAGAGGGACCTTTTCCCCATAAAATGAATTGGATGACCAATTTATTTCAGGAGGGTTTAAGACCTTTTGAGGGAGAATATAATTTGATAATTAAAAGAAATAAGCCCTCTGATAGATATTAGCATACAACATTTATAAAAAAATAAATTAATATCTTTAAATCAGGATAAATTGATGATAAAATTAAATATAATAAGATTAAGATAAGGAGTGGTAAGATGCCGCGTCCTCCCAAGAGGAGAAGAATTAAGAACATCCCCCATATTAGATTTTTTAAACCAGCAGGTATACCCGGCCGTCAGCTGAAAGAAGTTTTATTAAGTTTGGAAGAGGTTGAGGCTTTAAGATTGAAAGATAGATTGGGATTGAATCAAACAGAGAGTGCAGAAAAAATGAATGTTTCTCGTCCTACTTTTCAGAGGATAATAACAGCTGCTCATGAAAAAGTAGCTGAAGCACTTTTAGAGGGAAAAGCCTTGAGATTTGAAGGAGGAGATTATGAGCTGGAAAAAGGCTTATATAAATGCAAACAATGTGGGGCAGAGTTTATATTAAAAATTAATCGCAAAAGAAAACAGAAGTCAGGTCGTAGAGGTGCTAAAATTTGTCCAGAATGTGGTTCGAATTCAGTTATGAAGATATCAGAATAGCTGTTAACGATTTAAAAGATCAATGTATGGTTTGATGATATTTTACTTAGTTGTGCAACACCATTTTAGTTTATAGAACAAAAAACATTAAGAAAGGAGTGATTATTTTGTTAGAAGTTTTAGGTTTGATAGTTGTGATTTGGGCGATTGTGTATTATGTAAATAATATGACTCCATAATTTTTTTAAAAGAGAGGGAAATAGAATTAAATTATTTCCCTTTACTACTTGAGTTAGATTTTTAAATATCAGTTTATAATATTATTATTGATAATAGATCTGGGATTTACAAAAACACCATTTATAGTAATCGTCCAATGTAAATGGGGACCGGTTGAAAAACCTGTAGAACCTATTTCTCCAATCTTTTGACCTTTTTCAACCCGGTCTCCTTTTTTGACTTCAATTTTTGAAAGGTGGCTGTAAGAAGAGAAAATATTCCAGCCATGATCTATGATAACAGTATTACCGGTTATTAATAAATTTGTTGCCAGTTTGACAATTCCATTATTAGTAGCAGAAACACTTTTACCCTGCTGACAGGCGATATCTATACCTGAATGGCGGCTCTGCAGAGATCCATTTACAAATCTTGTTGCTCCGAATTCTGTGCTTATGGGACCCTTCACAGGCCATATAAAACTATCTGTCCATAAATTACTAAAAGAACTTTTCTGCCTTGCTTTATTTATTAATTTTTGTTCTTCTTTTTTTCTTTGGATAGTTGATTCTTTTTCGGGTCTAATTAAATTTTCTTTTTCTTGATCTACTTCAATATAGCTGTTGGGAAAGTTTCCTGATAAGACGGTAATCGTTTTTTTGATTTGTTTATTTGGGCCAAATATCTTTAGTATATAATCATTCGGGGTGATCCAATAAGAAACTGGGACTACAGCAATTTTCATATCCTGGTAATTATTAAAATTATATTTTGTTGTGTTGAAAAGCACTGAGTTTAGAGGGGAAGTGAGGTTTGTTTCAACTATCAAAAAATCACCCTGCTGTATACTTTCAGTATTTAAAGAAAAATTTTCATTTAAATCATCGGCGCAAATAAAGGGAGGCATAAAAGAAGTTATTGAGATCAATAATATGAATATAATTAGAGTTATTGTATAATTTTTTTTAATATCCATAAAAAACACTCCTTGATTATTCTTTTGTATCTTTATTATCTGTTTCTCGAAAAAAATAATATTATCCTTTTTTATTTTACAATTTTTTTATTTAAATCTTATTTCAATTCAAACATTAATTGAGCTGTAGGTGAATTAGATGAATAATGTTTCTGTGATACTCTCTGTTATAAAAAAAGATATGCAGGAATTTTTTCGTAATAAAACAATTGTTATAGTAATTTTATTACCTTTATTGGCTTCACTTTTTTTTCTGGTGATTGAAGATGCCGGTTTAAATAAGGAATTTAAAATTGGACTAATTGATCAAACAAAGAGTGATTTTAAAAGTTATGTAGATCAAAATATAGTCAATTTGAATACTGTAAATTTTAATGAAATTAAACAGGCTATACAAAGCATAGGAAGCAATCTCGATGGGGTTATCGAGATCGAAGATAAAAATAATTTTAAAATATATTTAGATGCAGCTAATACGAACTCCTACTTTTTTTTACAGAATCAATTAGAGAAAATAATTGATGATTACCTTAATATTAAACCAGAGTATAGTTTAGAAATTATTCCCGTTAATAAAATAGAAGGTAGATTGAATTTCCTTCCAATCTGGTTAACTGTTACAATTACCATGATTGGTGTGTTGATAATTTCAGGTAATCTTGCAGAGGAGAAAGAAAACAAAACTATGGATGCTGTTTATATTTCTCCAGTACATAATTTACTATTTTTAAGCGGGAAAATATTATCTGGAGTAATTTTATCAACCATAACTGCCCTAATTATGCTTTTTATTAATGGGTTTTATAAGCAGCCTTTGGTTGATATTGCAATGGTATTTTTAGTGATTTTTATCAGTTCTTTAATCTTTAATGTAATTGGTTTGATTATAGGTGCTAAATCTGAATCTCAATCTGCAGCCAGATCGATAGGCACTGTTATTTATTTTCCTCTATTGTTTCCAACTCTAATCTATAATTTATCAGATTTTACAAATTTATTAGCAAAATTTTTTCCTACTTATTATTTGTTCCAGGCTGTAAATGGTTTATTGAGTTTAGATGTAGATTACAATTTGATCTGGTATAATATATTTATCTTATTATTATTTGCATTTTTCTTATTATTTATATTATTTTATGTTTTTAGGAAGGTGTATAAACAATGAATAGTAAAAAATCCAATCTATATATATTGATATTGATATTATTATCAGTATTGTCTTTTTCATTACTTTCGGCAGCCGAACAGCCGTTAGATATCAAAGAATTTGTCCATCAGATTTATAATAAATATATGGATAATGATTTTCAGGCTGTCTATGAAGTCATCCATCCTCAGATAAAAGAAGTTTTAGATAAAAAAGAGTATATTGATTTTCAAAAAAAGAATACTGAAAAATATAGCATAGAAATATCTGAAGTTGAGGTTGAAAAGGTTGTTACTTTAGAAAATTTACCTGAGGGTTTTAAAGAGATATTCAAAGATTATAACTTTGAACATATCTATGAAGTTACGATAGAGTATAAATCTTCTTATATTGTTGCAAAAAATAAGCAGGAAAAGTTCATTGAGAAAAAAACTTATGTAGTTACCGATAAAAATAAAGACTACTTACTATGGGATCCAGGCATTATAAAAAAAGAAGGCTAAAGCAGGTGTTAGGCTTGAATTCACTTCAATATCCAATCAGGATAGAAGAGCTAACAAAAGAATATAATCAAATTAAGGCTCTTAAAGGTATCTCTTTTAAGGTTAAAAAAGGTGAAATATTTGGCTTTTTAGGCCCCAATGGGGCGGGTAAAAGTACGGCTTTAAATATACTAATTGGAATTTTAAAGCCTACCTCTGGCATAAGTTATTTATTTGAAGACAACTCAATGGATTTAAGTAAAGAGACAAGGCAGAGATTGGGGGTTGTTTTTGAAGAAAACAATTTATATAAAAGGTTAAGCGGCCGCGAGAATTTAAAGTTCTTTGCCAGGTTATATAATATTAATAATATTAAGGTAGAGAATTTACTTGACTTATTTGACTTAAGTACTGCTGGAGATAGGCTGGTTAAAAACTATTCAAAAGGTATGAAACAGAGGTTATTAATTGCAAGAGCGCTCTTGAATGACCCGCAATTACTGATTTTAGATGAGCCGACCAGTGGATTAGATCCCCAGTCTGTTGAGTTAATTCATAAAGCTATAGAAGATTTTGCAGCTGAGGGTAAAACAGTATTAATAAGCACCCATTTCATGGAGGAAGCAGATCGTTTATGTGATGAGATTGCTTTTATCAACAAGGGTCAGATTGTTACTATAACACCACCATCAGAATTAAAAAGTCGCTATGGAGCCAAAATAGTTGAGGTGGTTATTAAGGAGAAGAACTTAAAGATTGATAACCTGGATAATATAGTTTTAGGGAGGTTTATCAGAGAAGAAGGTGGTAAAATTATAGTTGAAATCCCAATAAATGAACTGAAACTGGGTAAAATTATAGATAATTTAAAGAAAGATTTTGAGATCTTAAGTATTCATACTAAAGAAGCTTCTCTTCATCAAGTTTTTTTAAAGTTAATTAAGCAATAAAGGGGATAAACATAATGGAATTTGTCCGGCCGAAAATAGTAATTAGTAAATGTCTGGGATTTGCTGCCTGTTATTATAGCGGGCAGATTTTTAATATTGAATTTATTGATAAACTGAGCGAGTTTGTTGAATTTAGACCGGTTTGTCCTGAACTTGAAATAGGTTTAGGTGTACCCCGACCGACTATAAGAATTGTAAAAGACAAAGACAAAGAAGAGATCAGATTAATTCAACCCAAAACTAAAGAAGATCTTACAAAGAAAATGGATGATTTTTCAGAGAAATTTTTAAAAGAGTTCGATTATATTGATGGTTTTATTTTTAAGAGTCGTTCGCCTTCCTGTGGTTTTAAGAACATAAAAGTATATTCTGATCTTAATGGTATGGTTTTAAACAAAGATGGGGTCGGTTTATTTGCACAAAAAGCAATGAATATATATCCCAAAGCAGCAATTGAAAGTGAAGGCAGATTAAATAATCTTAGATTAAGAGATCATTTTTTATCAAAACTGTATACTCTGGCTGAATTTAGAAAAATCAAAAAGATGAGAAGAATGAAAGATCTTGTCAAATATCATACCAGGCACAAATATTTATTTATGGCCTATGATCAAGATTTACTTAATGAACTGGGTAAAATTACAGCTAACCATGATAATAAAAAAGTACAAGAAGTATATTCTTTATATGAAAAACAATTACAGGATATATTTCTAAAACCTCCTAGTTATAAATCTATTATAAATGTATTAAGCCATATTTATGGATATTTTAAAGATAAATTAAGTAAAAATGAGAAAAAGTTTTTCATTGATATTGTTGAAAAGTACAGAGATAATAAAGTTAATTTAGCTGTTCCTATCCACCTCCTGCGGGCCTGGATAATAGAATATGATGTCAGTTATCTAAAAGAACAGAGTTTTATTAATCCTTTTCCAAAAGAACTGGTTGATCTTACCGATTCCGGGAAAAATAATGACAGGTTATGATTTTAGATTAATATAGTTGTAAGTATCATACATTTTTCTTGAGAATTTGTTTTATTTTAATTATTGTATAATTATATATCAAAAGGTGATTTTATATGTTACAGCCACACTGCATATTATGTAAAAATGAGAATATTTCTTTGATTAATTTAGATGATAAATACTATTATTGTAATCAATGTGGACTTATATTTATTGAGCGAGATACCTTGCCAAATAGGAAAACAGAACTTAAAAATTATCGAAAACATGAGAATACGCATGAAAATGAAGGGTATGTCAATATGTTTGAAGATTTTTATGATACCCTTATAAAAGAACATGTAGATGGGATAAAAGATGTTTTAGAATACGGATGTGGACCTGGACCGGTTTTAGCTGATATCTTGCAGAAGAAAGGTTTGGATGTTGTCAAATATGATCCTTTTTTCTTTCCAGAACAAAGTTATATTAACAAGAAATATGATTTATTAACTTCAACAGAAGTTTTTGAACACTTTAGTAATCCCAAAAAAGAAATTAATGGTTTAATTAAGCTGATGAAAACAGGTTCTTTTTTAGCCATAATGACATTATTCCATCCGGGTGTAGAAAAATTCAAAGGCTGGTGGTATAGAAGAGATAAGACGCATGTAGTATTTTATAATTTAAAAACTTTCCAATACATCGAAAAAAAATACCCTCTAAAAATTTTAAAAACAGATGGTGAAAGATTAATTTTACTGCAAAAAATCTAGATATTCACTTTCTATAGATACATGGTTATATAATAAAAAATAGTGGTGGTTTATTATGGTTATTTATTTAAAAGTATACAAATATTTTAATCTAAACAACTATTAAAGAAGGTGTAATCATCAAAAACTTCTGATATTAAAATATCCAAAATCATTATTTAAAAGAAAAGTTTGAACACCCAGAATTTTTTTACCAGAGCCGTTGGAGTTTTTTATAAAACAAAAGACAAATAAAACAAAAGTAACTGCAAAGGTGTATGATTGTTGAATGATCTTTATAATTTGATCAATTCTGAAATTAATAGAATGTGAATGCTTATGTTGCTTTTATTTATATTGTGGTTTTTGGGTATTTGAAAATATATTTTTGTATATTTGATTGCATATAAAGAGTTGATCTATTTAGTTAATTGTTTTATATAATTAAATAAATGAGTAGAAAGTAGGGAGTATAAAATGAAAAATGATGAATTACTAACACATCTAGATCTAAACGATCAGGTTAAAAAGATATTTAAAAATTGCCCTAATTATCAAATAGTAGATGATGTTGAAACATTAAAAAATTTATCGGTGAGTAATAAGAAAAAAGGTTGGAATAATGTAAAGTATGATATTGGTAATAATCAAGATTATATTGAAACAAGGGTCAGTGAGGTTAGAAATGGAATAGCAGCAAATTTTATGGAACCTTACATGCGCAGACGTGATCCCAATTGTATGGTTATAGGAGATGATTATCCTACTGACAAGGTTAGATATAGAGAAAGATTCGGCTCTGATTTTCAAAAAACAAGAAGTGAGACCTTCCAGTGGTTGAAAAAACAGGAACTGGTAGTATTTTTATTTAAAGCAGGTCCTGAGAACTTAAATTATCCGGTAATGGCTATAGCTCCTGCTAATGCAGGTTTTTTTGCTTTTGGACTTGCTTTACTTCAAGGGATAACAAAGTTAGAAGATAATGGTGAAAAGATTAAACCTAAGGGATATATTTTTGTGGCTCCTCCTTTTCGTCATACTCATTTTGATGGTAAACAGATTGTAGTTCACAACAGGTTAAAAGATAATTATGAGTTGTTTAGTTATAATCTTTATCCGGGACCAAGTGCTAAAAAAGGTGTATATAGTATGTTGATTAACCTTGGTGAAAAAAATGAATGGCCTACCTTACATTGTTCAGCTGTTCAGGTTGTTACGCCTTATAATAATAAAATAAACATTGCTTATGAAGGTGCAAGTGGAGCCGGGAAATCAGAAATGTTAGAGGATATGCATAGAGAAAGAAGCGGTAGAATTTTAATGGGTGAAAATATAGTTACTGATGATCAGTATAAAATCACTTTACCACAGGGATGTAGTCTAAAACCAATTGCAGATGATATGGCTGTGACACCCTCTTATTTACAGAAAGAAAACGGGAAACTGCAGTTAAAAGATGCTGAAAATGCTTGGTTTGTAAGGGTTGATCATATTGATCAATATGGTGTGGATCCTCATCTTGAATCCATAACCACAAATCCAGAGAATCCTCTTCTGTTTTTAAATATTGATGCCGCTCCCCAAAGTACGGCATTAATTTGGGAACATATTGAAGATTATCCTAATAAACCCTGTCCAAACCCACGGGTAGTAATTCCTCGCAAAGATGTTCCGGGTTCATTAAAGAGGGAAGTGGATATTGATGTAAGGGGCTTCGGAGTCAGAACACCTCCCTGTACAAAGGATAAACCCAGCTATGGAATAATTGGTTTATTCCACGTTCTGCCACCTACTCTGGCCTGGTTATGGAGGTTGGTATCTCCAAGAGGATATGGTAATCCCAGTATTAACGATTCAGAGGGGATGAGTTCTGAAGGTGTAGGTTCTTATTGGCCATTTGCTACGGGAAGAAGAGTGGATCAGGCCAATATACTCTTAAAACAAATTATTAATTCACCTGAAGTTAAGTATATACTGTGTCCCAATCAATATATAGGGTCGTGGAAGGTTGGATTTATGCCAGAATGGATAGCGAGAGAATACTTGGCCCGTCGAGGAGGCGCCTGGTTTACAGAAAAACAAATAGAACCCTCTCGTTCAACTCTGTTGGGTTATAGTTTAAAGAATGTTATGGTTGAAGGCCAGATGATAGAAAGAGAATTATTAAAGGTAGAAACACAACCAAAAGTTGGAGTTAAGGCCTATGACCAGGGGGCAGGGATGCTTGAAGAATTTTTTAAAGATTATTTACAAAACTATAACTGTCAAGACTTACTCCCTTTGGGGAGAGATATTATCGATTGTTTCCTTAAAGATGGATCTCTTCACGATTTTATTTCATTAATGGATTATCCTGTAATAAAAGAGTAAAAAGCTAATAATTAATTTATATTTTATAATGATTGTTTTACTATGGAGGGTAATTATGTTTGAATTACAAAATGTAGTAGTTAAAAACATTTTAACAATAGACTATCTGAAAATTAATGAGGGTGAGATTACCTGCATTATAGGAAGAAGTGGTGGAGGGAAAACTACTTTTTTGAAACTTTTAAATAATATGAAAAGCAAAGATGAGGGTGAGATAAGATATAAAAATAGGAAGATAGAATCATATGATCCTGTTCAATTAAGAAGGGAAGTTTTGATGATGGCACAAAATCCGGTGATTTTTTCTAAAACTATCCGAGATAATTTTGTAAAAACATTGGAGTATAATAACCAAGCGGAATTTTCTGATCAAAAATATTTAAGGATATTAAATAAAGTGGGATTAAAAGAAAAAAAACTAGAAGAGAGTGCAGATAAATTATCTGGAGGAGAGAAGCAGAGGCTTGCTTTAGCCCGTATATTAATTTTAGATCCTTATATATTACTCTTAGACGAACCCTCTTCAGCTTTAGATAGTGAAACAGAAGAATTAATTATTGATATGGTAGTTAATTGTATTAAAGAAAAAGAGGCTACTTTAATTATGGTTACTCATTCTAAAAAAATTGCAGAAAAATATGGAGATCATATAATTACAATCAATCACGGTGAAATTAGATAAAATATTGATGAGGAGAGATTTTGATGAAAGATATAATATTTGACATTTCTCTTATTAATTTAGTTACGGCATATATCTTTGTTTTATTATTGCTCTTAATTGTAAAAAAAGAGAGAATAGGGCGTGAAAAACAAATATTAATTGCTTCTTTTAGGATGACAGTTCAATTAGTATTAGTCGGCTATCTATTGACCTATGTATTTCAAAATCCTAATCCCTTCATTACCTTAATTATAATTTTGTTTATGGAGCTATTTGCTATCTATAATATTTATGCCAGGGTAGAAAGTACATTGTCAAAAAATTTAAAGGTGGTGATAGGACTTTCCATGTTGATTGGAACAGTTATTAGTATTTTGTTTTTTCTTTTCATCGTAATAAATATTGACCCCTGGTTTATGCCACAGTACTTCATACCAATTTCGGGAATGTTAATTGGTAATTCTATGACAGGCATATCTTTGGGGGCCCAGGGTTTAATAAATGGCATGAAAGATAGTAAAGAGAAGATAGAAAATTCTCTCATGTTGGGTGCTACTCCTCATCAAGCTACGAAGGATATCCAAAATAGATCTTTTTACAATGCAGTATTGCCTACAATTAATTCCATGATTGGAATGGGAATTGTTTTTTTGCCGGGTATGATGACAGGACAAATCCTAGCAGGGGCCGCTCCATTAACAGCTATTAAATACCAGATTGTAGTTATGCTGGGCATTTTGGGAAGTGTTACTCTAACGGTATATTTAATGGTTAAATGGGGTAGAAAAAGTTTTTTTAATAGCCGGGCACAGATCGAAATTAGTTGATTATTTTGATTAAAATTATAATGGCTTTCATATATAAAAAATGTGTTAATATAATTCTGTCTGAAAATCTTGTATAGTTCTGAACTATTTTATGTTTTTATGATGAAAAAGAGGTGCAACACCTGTTCTATATCAGCTTTGAGGTTTTTGTTGACAACCAAGTCTTATTATGTTATATTTATGTTGTTGAGCAAAAAAAAACAAGTAAGATGCTCAATAAGAAATTTTTAGGAGGAATAAATTTTAATGACTTACACAGGAACAGTAAAATGGTTTGATGAGAAAAAAGGTTATGGTTTTATTGAGAGAGAAGATGGAGACGATGTATTTGTTCACTTTTCAGCTATCCAGGATGATGGTTTTAAGACATTGAATGAAGATCAGGAAGTAGAATTTGAAATCGTGGAAGGCGACCGCGGCCTACAGGCTGAAAATGTTGTTAAATTATAATATATTATTATAAGATATAGCAACTAATCCCGACCGGTTAAAGGTCGGGTTTTTTAATTTACATTAAATATGAAATGAGAAGCCTACTAATTAAATTTAGTAGGCTTCTCTTAATTAAACAGTCTTTTTGATCAAATTAAAGAGTTTCTACAAGAGTAGTAACTCCCATTCCACCACCAACACATAATGAAGCTAATCCTCTTTTAAGTTCTCTTTTTTCCATTTCATATAGTAAGGTTACTAATATTCTGGCTCCACTGGCACCGATAGGATGTCCTAAAGAAATCGCTCCGCCATTTACATTGACAATTTCAGAATCAAAAGGCAGTTCTTTTAGAACTGATAACGATTGAGCAGCAAAAGCTTCATTGAGCTCAACTAACTGAATATCTTCAAAACCCCAGTTACTTTTTGCAAGGGCTTTTTTAACAGATGGTACTGGAGCAATACCCATAATTTTTGGATCGACTGCAGCTGTTGCATATGAAACAACTCTGGCCAGGGGTTTTACCCCTAATTCATCAGCTTTTTCTTTGCTCATTACTAAAAGAGCAGCAGCCCCATCATTAATACCGGAAGCATTACCTGCTGTCACTGTGCCATCTTTTTTAAAAGCGGGTCTAAGTTTGGATAAAGAATCAGCAGTGACGCCTTTACGAGGAAACTCATCCTGTTTGAATAATTTTGGTTCACCTTTTCTTTGTGGTATCTCTACAGGTACTATCTCATCTTGGAAACGCTTATTTTTTATGGCATTTATTGCTTTTTGCTGACTTTGAGCAGCAAATTCATCCTGTTTTTGTCTGTTTATATTATATTTTTCTGCTAAATTTTCAGCTGTAATGCCCATGTGGTATTCATTTACAGCACAGGTGAGTCCATCTCTAATCATGGAGTCCACAACTTTACCGTCTCCCATTTTATATCCATAACGTGCTTTTTCTAAAAGATAGGGAGCTCTACTCATGCTTTCCATACCACCAGCCACAACAACATCTGTATCACCCAATAATATTTCTTGGACGGCAAGATTAACTGATTTAAGTCCAGAACCACATAGTTTGTTAATAGACATAGCTGGAATTTTTACATCTAAACCTGCTTTAATTGAAGCCTGACGGGCTGGGTTTTGTCCTTGTCCTGCTTGTAATACAATACCCATAATAACATTATCAACTACATCTGGATCTACATCTGCTCTCTCGATAACTGTCTTAATAACTTTAGTTCCCAGGTCAACAACTGGAATGTCTTTTAAACCTTTACCAAAAGAACCAATTGCAGTTCTTGTTGCACTAGCTATAACAACTTCTCGCAAAAGAATCCCTCCTATATATTTATGTAATCTTTACTTACTATAAGTTTAATAAATAAGTGTTACCTTTAAGTTACAATTGAGTTGCAATGTTTTAAAATGATAGTATTATCCACAAATTAATCTAATAATATTTGTTGTTAATATTGGACTCTCAATAAGAAATATGTCTTATTTTTTTAAATTTTGCTTGTATAATAAATGATTTGTTTATATTATAGAGGATTTTAAATTGATTTATTGAATTTATCTTTAACAAGACTTAAAAGAACAGAGGGGTGTAAAAGTGTTTGGAAATGTAGTGGTTAAAACTAAATTTCTTCCACAATATTATAAAAGCAAAATATTTTCTAGAGATGATTTAAAAACCATCGTAAATAAAACTGCTCAGTATCCAGTTTCTATGGTTAAAGCAGGACCTGGTTATGGGAAAAGTGCTTTTTTGACAAATGGATTTAAAAATAAGGATTATGTTTTTTGGTATAATGTAAGTACTGGTGATGGGAATGTTTTAACCTTTTTAATTAATTTAATTTATAGTTTTAATACTATGGATCCAGAAATAGGTGAAAAGACTTTAAATTTATTAAAAGAAAAGGGAGAAACTAATCAGGAGTGGACACCTGTTTTAAATGCTTTAATTAATGAAATTTGGGATAAATATAGATATAAAGAATTATATTTAATAATAGATGACTATCATTTATTAAATAACCAAGCTAAGACGAATAGATTGATTGAACATTTTATTGAAAACAGGCCGCCCAATATGCACTTTATTATATCAACCAGAAAAGTCCCAGATATTCACGCTTTAAGTGTTTGGAGGGTTAAAGATCAGATATTAGAAATTGATGAAGATGATCTAAAATTAAGTAGAGACGAAATAGAGATTTTTTACAATAAGCATTATGATTATGATCTAAATGATCAAGATCTATCATTAATATATGATTTAACAGAGGGCTGGATTATAGGGGTTGAGATGATAAGACAGAGTATTAAAGAAGGCAATAGTTTAAATCATATTAAGGAACAATCAATGCTCTCTTTAGAACATCTTTTTAATTATCTAGCTAGCGAAATACTATCTAAACAAAATGAAGAGATAAGAAAATTTTTAATTAAGACTTCTATTTTAAGGGTTTTGATTCCCGATGTTTGTAATTTTATACGTGATAAAGATAATAGCGAACAGATATTAAAGTATTTAGTGAAAAATGATCTATTTATTATTCAACTCGATGACCAAAAATACAGATATCACCATTTATTTCATGATTTTTTGAAAGAACATGCCAAAAAAGAGGTCAAAAATATTGCCCTTCTTCAAAAAGATATAGCCCGCTATTTTAAAGAAAACAAACAATATGAAGAAGCGGTTTACCATAATATGGAGAGTGGAGATTACTTTTCCGCCGCACAAATAATTAAAGAAAGAGCTAATAAATTATTAACTTCAGGGCGTTTTACAACTTACAATAACTGGTTTGATAAACTTCCGGAAAGAATTATAGAAAATTTCCCCTATTTATACTTGTATAAAGGTGACATTGATCGTTTTACATGTAATTATAATCAGGCTTTGGAGTGGTATAATCAGGGCAGAAAGTATTTAAAAAAGCAGAGTGATAACAAAGGAATAAGTGTGTCTTACCAGAAAATGGCTATGATTTATTTAGATACTGTACAGCCTACTAAAGCAGATAAATATTTAAAAAAGGCTTTGGAACTTAGGGAAAAAGAAAATTATTGGGAAGAATCTGTTTTGCTTCGTTTGGTTGCTGAAAATTATTTAAATAGGGGTAATGTCGAAAAAGCTAAAGAAATGCATGGCAAATTAAAGAAACTAGACCAGGAAAATACCAGTTATATTCTAGATTCCAGAGTTAAAATTAGAACGGGTAGATTAAAGGAAGCCGAGGAATTATTAGAAGAAGAATTAAAAAAAGAAGGACTCGTTGATGAAAATAAGGTGGGTAGAGCACACCGCGAAACCATTCTTTTACTTTCTCTGATTGCCTCATTTAAGGGTGATGTAAAAAAAGCTTTAGAATATGCGAAGATAGGATTGGAAAAATCAAAAAGTTTAGAGTCTTTATTTACCCAGGCAGTTGCCTATATGAGGTTAGGACATGCCTATCAAATTAATGGTGAACATTATCAAATGAAAGCAATTCAATCATATGAAAAAAGTTTGGAAATTGTTGATAAGTTAAAAGTTAATAGGGGGCGAGCTGAGGCACTCTGGGGGTTAACTTTAGTTAATGGTAATTTAGGTTATGAAGAGCAGATGAAAAAATATGGACAGGAAGGTGTCAAAATATGTGAAGAAGCTGGAGATGAATGGTTGAATTCTTTGATTAAACTTTCTTTGGGTATAGGTTATCATTTTCTAAAAAAATATAAGTTGTCTATAAAGTGGTTAACAGAAGCTGTGAAGTCGTATGATTATTGTAATGATATATTTGGTAAGACTATCGGTCAGATATGGCTTACATTAATTGATTGTGAGCTTGGCAATAAGGTTGATTTTAAAAATCGTATCGAGGAAATTGTTCCTATAATCAAGGAAAATAATATGGAGTTTGTTTTTAAGAAAGTCAATTTAGTAGGTCCACGTGATAAAACAACTTTGATACCTATTTTAACAAAGGGTTATAATTTAGATATTGAAAAACAATTTTGTAAATTGATACTTGAGGATTTAGATATTGAGCCAGGCATCAAACATCCCGGTTACAGTTTAAAAATCAAAACATTAGGTAGGTTTAGCTTGTTAAGAGGGAGAACAGAGATAAAGGATAGTGATTGGAAAAGAAAAAAGGCCAGGACCTTATTTAAAATATTCTTAACTTATCAAGATGAGTTAATATCAAAAGAAAAACTGGCAGAAATGATCTCTTCTAAAAAAGACAAGAAGACTGCAATTAGGGATTTCAAAGTTGCTTTAAATGCTTTAAATAATGTTTTGGAACCTAAGAGAGAAGCCCGGGCTACTCCTTTTTTTATCAGAAAAAAAGGAGCTCTTTATGGCTTAAATCCAGATGCTTCTTACAGTATAGATGTCAATGAATTTGAGTATCTGATTAAAGAAGGTATAAATCAAAAAAACCAAAATAATAGTAATGAGGCTATAGATTATTTTGAGCGTGCGGATAATCTTTATAATGGAAATTATTTGCCTAACTGTATGTATAAGGATTGGTCCAGAGAAGTCAGAGAAAAGTATAAGCAGCTGTTTATTCAGGGTTTAGAACTTTTGGCTGAACTTTACTATGATATGGGGAATTATCATAAAACAATTGAAACAGCAGAAAAACTTATTTCTAAAGAGTCTTCAGTAGAAGAGGCATATCAGTTAATTATGAAAGCATATAATAAATTAGGTCAACGTACTCAAGCAATTCACACTTACCAACGCTGTGTTAACAATCTAGAAAAAGAGTTGGGAGTTATTCCAACCCAAAAATCTGTGGAATTATATAAAAAAATTAAGTCAGAACAAAAATAAGAGTTTTAAAAAAAGGCTTTTAAGTTTTGTTTTTCTTTGAAGATCAAACAAATTTTTGAATGAAAATAGATTCATTTTTATAATTATCAAATGGGTTTCACCTCTTTTTGTGAGTAAATTTTTGTTTTCTGTTAACAAAAATTAGCAAAAATAGGCGGAACCTTTTTTTGTTATCAATACTGTTAAATTAGGATTAACTTCTTATGAAATATCTTAGTTATTTATACAAAATATGGAACACATGTCTTTGATATTATGAAAATCTATTAATGGTAAATCATTGCAACTGTTTTGTAACTTTATTTTATTATAATTAAGACAGGCAGATATTTGCTATTTGTTTTATTGAGTTAATTATTTGTAACTGCAATGCAACATCTTAGTAACTTTATTTTATTATAATGTAAATACAAAGATATCAATGGGGGTGAAGAGGTGCAAGAAAATGTAGGGATACTTTCGACCGGTGTTTATATACCGAACAATTATATGGATAGTAAAGAACTAGCTGAAAAAACTGACATACCAGAAGATGTAATCAGAGAAAAGTTTGGTATAAAGAAAAAACCCATTCCCGGTGAAAATGATCATACTTGTGCAATGGGAATCAAGGCTGCTAATACTGCGATAAGAAAAGCAGATATTGATCCTAATGACATCGATCTAGTTATCTGGGCAGGGGCAGAACATAAAGAATATCCAATGTGGACTGCTTCTATCAAATTACAGTATGAAATTGGCGCTAAAAAAGCGTGGGCTTTTGACATAGCTCTCAGGTGTGGGACCATGATAATGGCGATGAAAGTTGCCAAAGATATGCTATTATCTAATGATAATATGGATACAGTTTTAATTGGATCTGGTTATAGAAATGGTGATTTAATAGATTTTGATAATCCTAGAGTATCATTTATGTATAATCTGGGAGCAGGTGGAACAGCCGTTATACTTAAAAAAGGTCTTAATAAAAACATAGTTCTGTCTGCAACTGCAGAAACTGATGGATCTCTCTCAGAAACTGTTGTAGTGCCAGCTGGAGGTACAAAAAAAGAGCTGACAGCTGAAGGTTTAAAAAACAATGAAAACCATTTAGATGTTATAGATAGTGAATATATGAAAGAAAGGCTTAATGAAGTTTCACTGGAAAATTTTGTAGGGGTTGTAAAGGATTCTGTTAAAAATAGTGGATATAAAATGAACGATGTAGACTATATTGCAATTCTTCATATGAAGTATTCAGCTCACAAGTTTATGTTAGATCAACTGGGTTTAACAGAAGAACAAAGTATTTATCTAAATGAATATGGTCATATAGGTCAAAATGATCAGATAATATCTTTAGAATTAGCTTTAAATAAAGGTAAAGTGAAGACGGGAGACCTCGTTGTTTTTGTTAGCGCGGGTATTGGTTATGCCTGGAATGCGCTTACCATTAAATGGGGATAGTAAATTTGAAGAATTTAAAAATGGAGGTTTTATTATGAGATTAAAGGATAAGGTTGCAATCATTACAGGTGCTGGAAGTGGTCTGGGAAGAGCAGGTGCTTTAAGATTTGCAGAAGAGGGTGCAAAAGTAGTTATTGCAGATTATGATAATAAAGCAGGCCAAGAGGTAGAAAAAGAGATTAAAGAGGCTGGAGGAGAAGCCTGTTTTGTAGAAGTTGATGTATCTAACTGGCAGCAGGTAGAGGATATGGTAGATAAAACAATTGAAAAATATGAAACAGTTGACATATTAATTAATAATGCAGGTGTGACTCAGGATTCATTTTTAGTAAAAATGTCTCAAGAACAGTGGGATACAGTTATAGATATAAATCTAAAAGGTGTATTTAATTGTACAAAAGCAGTGGCCTCTCTAATGATGGATAAAGGTGAGGGTAAAATTATTAATACCTCTTCTGTTGTAGGTGAGCAAGGTAATGTAGGACAAACTAATTATTCAGCTACAAAAGCAGGTGTTATTGGAATGACCAAGACCTGGGCAAAAGAGCTTGGTTCTAAAGGTATTAATGTTAATGCAGTAGCTCCAGGTTATATAATGACAGAAATGGTCGCAAAAGTTCCTGATAAAATTTTAGAAAAACTCAAAAGCAAAGTACCATTTGGTAAGTTAGGAGAACCAGAAGATATCGCAAATGCTTATCTATATCTTGCTTCTTCTGAATCAGATTACTGTAATGGAACAATATTAGATGTCAATGGAGGCATTAGTTTATAATATTGAATTCTGAAAGGAGGAGGATTAATGGATTTCCAAGAACTATATAAACAGAAATTAATTACAATGCCAGAAGCAGTTTCAAAAGTAAAATCCAACCAAAAAGTATGTACAGCCATGGCTGCTTCAGAGCCGCAGGGTCTTTTAACTGAACTTGGCAAACACAAAAGTGATTTAGAAAATGTTAATGTAGTTTCCTGTTTAATGATGGGAAATTACGAGTTCTTAAAACCCGAAATGAAAGGACATTTTCTAAATGAGACCTGGTTTTATGGTCCCGGTGATAGAGCCAATCACAAACATGGCAATGTGACATATATTCCAAATAATCTACACGAAGCGGGCAAGATCAAAATAGAAAATGATAATATCAATATATTTTGGGGTACAGCCACCTCAATGGATAAAAATGGATTTTTCTCACTTTCTTTAGGTTTAACATATGAAAAACAGATGGTTGAAAATATTGATGTAGTCATGTTAGAGATTAATGAAAATTTACCCTGGACCTTAGGTGATACGCAGGTTCATATCTCAGATGTGGATTTTGTGGTAGAAAATAATGCACCATTGATTGAGCTACCCTATATAGAGCCGGGTGAAGTAGAAGAACAGATTGGCCAAAATGTTGCGAGTCTAATTGAGGACGGATCAACACTTCAGCTTGGTATTGGAGGAATTCCCAATGCTATTGCTCACCATCTTGATGATAAAAAGGACCTTGGTATCCATACCGAAATGTTTACAGATGGAATGGTTGATCTTTTTAGAAAAGGCATTATAACAAATAAGAAGAAGACGATTTGGAAGGGTAAAATGGTGGGTACATTTGCCCTTGGTACTCAAAAACTTTATGACTTTATTGATAAGAATTTAGCTGTAGAGTTCCAACAGGGTAAAGTCACTAATGATCCCTATATACTTGGTCAAAATAATAAGATGGTCAGTATAAATACTGCCTTACAGGTTGATGTTACCGGTCAGGTCTGTTCAGAAGCGATTGGCAATAAACATTACAGTGGGACCGGTGGACAGGTCGATACACATCGAGGTGCCCAGAGATCACCCGGAGGTAAGGGGATTATTGCATTAAGGTCAACAGCTAAAGACGGAAAATATTCAACAATATTAGCACAACTACCGATAGGTTCTAAAATAACACTTGGTAGAAATGATATAGACTATATAGTTACAGAATATGGAGTAGCCCATTTAAAAGGGAAAAGTATAAGAGATAGGGTGGATGAGTTAATTAGTATAGCCCACCCGGATTTTAGAGATGAAATAAGGAGAAAAGCTCAGGAGTTGAAGATCTGGTAATGATTATTTTGAAAGGATGTGATATAGAATATTAATTAATTACATTTTAGTAAAATAATTTTTGAAGAGTGAAAATTGTAATAATAAAAATTAAGGGGGATAAAAAATTGAAGAGAAATAGTATTTTAATTTTTTCATTGGTTGTTATCTTAGCCTTTGCTTTTAGTTTGAGTTCATATGCCCAAGATGATCCAATTAAAATTGGTGCTGTTAATCCGTTAGGAGATATTACAGGTGATCAATCTACGAAAGCAATGGAGTTAGCTGTTAAAGAAATTAATGACAATGGTGGGTTACTGGGTAGACCGGTTGAACTTATTGTAGTAGATAGTGAATTTAAACCTGAAAAAGGTGCTGCAGCAATTGATAAACTTGCTACAGTAGATGAGGTAGACTTTTTTGTTGGTGGTATGTCAAGTGGTGTTCACCAGGCTCAAATACCTAGTTTGAAAAAATATAAAAAAATTACTATATGGGCAGGAGCAGCTTCCTATCTTGCAGAAGAGGCAATAGGGCCAGATGCAGATTGGTATTTTCACTTACACCCCTGGGATTATCAACAGGGAGAAAGTTATGGAATAGGTTGGTCAGATATAGCTGAAGCAAGAGAAGAAGTAGAAATTGGCAAGGTATTTTTAGCTTATGAAGAAGGCGGTTTTGGAACAGCTTCTTTTGAATCATATGAAGTTTTAGCTGATCAAGCTGATGAAGGTGAAGGACCTTATGCTGACATATTATCAGATTTCGAAGGTGGTTCCTTTAAAAGTGCAGCACTAGGTGGAGGCGAATACCGTGCTCTATTACGTAGGGCTAAAGAATTTGATCCAGATCTATTTATCTGGGCAGGATATGCTGCAGATGCAATACCATTGTTAGCACAATCCAGAGAAGTCGGTTTTGAACCACCATTATATGTAGGAGCTCCTCCAGGATGGCCTGCTGATTTTGAAGCTAATCCTTTATCAGATAAGGTAGTTCTATATGGTATGTGGGCACCTGCATTAAAAGAAGTAAGTGAAGTTGCTGAACATTTCTGGGATGGATATATCAAAATGCATCAGGAAAGACCCGCAACTTACTTTGCCCCATTAGGTTATACTAATATTATGTATCTGGCAAAAGCCATTGAAAATGCTGGTACATTAGAAAAAGAAGCCTTAATTGAGTCTTTAGAAAATACAGAATATGACTCACCACTGGGGACTACTCTTAAAATTGCACCGAGTAATGTTATCAAACATCAAGGTTTTACAAGACAAAAGATATTACAGTATCAGGATGGTCAACAACATGTAATCTGGCCATTTGAAGTATCAACAGCTGAACTAGAATATCCCTTTTCCTGGTAAATAGACTAAAAACAGCCGGGTTATAATATACCCGGCTGTTATTTTAAAAAAAATATTAAATGGATGGAGGGGAAAAATGTCATTTTCTCTTAATAAATCATATAAGGTATTATTATTATTAGTAATATTTATAGTAATTATTGGCTTTTGGAATCCTAATGCATTACTCGATGGACTCCAGAGAGGCAGCTTATATTCATTAATAGCACTGCCTTTAGCTTTAGTTTTGGGAATATTAGGGGTTTTAAATCTTGCACATGGAGAATTCTTGACAGTGGGTTTATACTTTATATTTATGCTAAATAACAGATTTAATTTAGATCCCCTGGTTGCTATTATCCCGACCGTTATATTTTTACTTATATTAGGAGCTATTATTTATTGGTTGACGATAAAAAGAGTTGTAAAAGAGGGACATTTAAGTCAACTTCTATTAACCTTTGGTATATCCTTAATTTTAATTGAAACGATAAATATATTTTGGACTTCAATGGCAAGAAATACTTATACGAGTTATTCATATGCATCAATGGAAGTTGGTGGATTTAGGTTTGGTACTTATGAACTTCTATATATATTAATTGCAGTTTTAGTTTTGGTAGGTTTACAATTATTTTTGAAAAAAACTCGTTTAGGTCAGGCTACTTTTGCAGTGGGTCAAAATCCTAAGGGGGCTAAAATAGTAGGTATTAATGTAAATTATGTTTATTTATTTGTTTTTAGTGTTGCTGTAGCAATACTGGGTATTGTAGCAGGAGCAATGCTGCCCAGAACAGCGATATTTCCTGAAGTAGGCTCTCCCTTCACACTTAAGTCATTTGCTCTGGCTGCTATGGCAGGTATGGGTAATTTAAATGGTATATTATTTGCAGGAGTAACTCTTGGAATAGGAGAAGCTGTAATTAATTCAATACCTAATTATGGCGGTTGGTCTGATATCGTATTTTTTGGAGTACTGATTATAGTCATTATATCACGATCATATCGGGGGGCTAGATAATGAGAAAAAACTTAATTATATTATTATTATTAATAATTGCACTTACTCTGCCCTTATATACAGGTGTTTATATTTTGCATATCTTCAGTTCAATATTAATATTTTTAGCATTGAGTTTAAGCTGGGATATGATGTTAAGAACAGGTCAACTTTCCTTTGGAACTGCAGGATTTTTTGGTTTGGGAGCATATGCTTCTGTTTTGATCGTTGTTAAAATGGGTTTTAATCCGATTTTAAGCCTGTTAATAGGAGCGATATTTTCGGGCCTCATAGCTTTTATTTTAGGGTTCATAGTTTTAAGATTAAGAGAAATATACTTTGCAATTACCACCCTGGCTTTAACCCATGTATTTTCTGTAATTATCAGGAATTTTTCTGATTTTACGGGTGGAGCAAGTGGAACAATATTAGCTAATGCAATTTTCGAAGGAGATCCAGTTAAGATATATTATCTGATTCTTATAGTTGCAGTTTTAGTTATAATAATTTCTGAAGTCTTTAAAAGAAGTAGGATCCACTATGCTATAAATGCAATTCGTAATGATGAAATTACGGCTAAGTCCAGTGGTATAAACGTATTTAAATACTTATTATTTGTATTTGTAGTTACTTCAGCCATACAGGGTTTGGTGGGAGCTGTTTATGCTCATCAATATGCTTTTGTTAATCCTGAAAGCACATTTTCACTTAACTTCTTATTGCTTCCCATTGCCATGGCTTTAGTAGGAGGAATATACAGTACAAACGGTCCAATTATTGGAGCATTACTTTTAGGTTTAATTTCAGAGTACTTAAAATTAATTATGCCCTATGGTCACTTGATAGTATATGGATTAATTATTGTTTTTGTTGTCCTATTTCTCCCTAGAGGGATTTATAGTACAATCCATAATAAGTTGTTAAAGAGTAATATCATTGGGGGGGATAAAAATGCCAATACTGCAAGCAAATAATATATTAAGGAAATTCGGTGGTTTAGTTGCTGTAAATGATTTAAGTTTTAGCATGGAAAAAGGTGAGATACTGGGCATTATTGGCCCCAATGGTGCTGGAAAAACTACAGTGATAAACTTAATGGCGGGCACCTTAGGAGTTAATAAAGGAACAATAGAATTTAAAGATGAGGATATTACTAAAAATGCTGCCTATATTAGAAACAGGAAAGGTATTGCAAGAACTTTTCAAATTGTAAGACCGCTTGAGAACTTTACTGCAATTGAAAATATTATGGTGGGGGCTCTTTTTGGTAAAGGTGATAAATTAAATGAAGCCCGCTCATCTGCCCAAAATATATGTAATTTGTTAAATATTAAAAATGTAAATAAGCATGTTGATGAATTAACTGTTTTAGAGCTGAAAAAAGTTGAATTAGGTAGAGCGCTGGCCGCAGATCCAGAAGTTCTCTTTTTAGATGAAATAATGGCTGGCTTAACCAGTGATGAAACCTGGGAGTTAATTGATATAGTAAAATCTTTACAAAAAAAAGATATAGCTATAAGTGTAGTAGAGCATATTATGAAAGTAGTTAAAGAATTAACAGATAGAGTTATAGTATTGAACAAAGGACAAATAATAGCTCAAGGACCTTATGAGGAAGTATCCGAAAACAAAGAAGTAATAGCAGCTTACCTGGGGGAGGAAGAGTAATATGCTTGAGATCAACAATTTAAATGTCTCATATGGTAAAATTCAGGTGATTTGGGACTTATCTATGGAAATAAAAGAAAATGAAGCAGTCGGTATTTTTGGTCCCAATGGGGCCGGCAAAAGTACTTTGATAAATGCAATTATTGGTCTGGTAAAAAACAAAGAAGGTAGTATTAAGTTTAATGAAGAGAAAATAATTGGCTTAGAAACTCATCAGATAATAAAAAAAGGAATAGCTTTAGTACCCCAAAAAAGAGAACTTTTTCCCATTATGACTGTCAAAGAAAATCTTAAATTAGGCGCAGCATATATTCCGGAAGCACGTGGTGAAATAAAGCAAAATCTAGAGTTTGTCTATAATATTTTTCCTATTCTTAAAGAAAGAGAGAAGCAACTTGCTGGTACTATGAGCGGAGGTCAGCAAAGGATGTTAGCAGTGGGTAGAGCTTTAATGTCAAGCCCGAAACTACTCATACTTGATGAACCTTCTGTAGGATTACAACCCTCATTGGTGACAGACCTGTTCAAAAAATTGAATGAAATAAAAAAAGAGGATGTTTCGATATTATTAGCTGAACAAAACGTAAAACAGGGATTAAAGGTTATCGATAGGGGTTATGTATTAGAAAATGGCAAAATAGAGTTAGAAGATGATGCAGAGAACTTGACAAAAAATGAACATATACAAAAATCTTATTTGGGCATCTAATTTTATTAAAGAAAGGAGTGTTCTATTTGGGTGTTAAATTATTAGCAACCGGTTCTTATGCTCCGGATAATACTTATAGTATTGAAGATATGAGTGAAATTGTGGGAGAAGATATAAGTGATTTTATGGAGCCATTGGGTATTAAACAGAGGAATATGACTGAATCAGAGATGAGTTCTGCTGATTTAGCTGTCCAGGCCGGGAAAAGGGCACTAGAGAAATCCGGTCTTTCAGCTAAAGATCTAGATCTATTGATATTATCTACAGATACTCCGGATATCATATCTCCCCAGAGCTCAGCCATTGTAGCAAATGATTTGGGAATGAGGGACGGTGCTACTTTTTTTGATTTAAATGGTTCTTGTACTGGATTTGTTTTTGCAACAGAGACCGCTAAAAATTGGATAGAAGGTAATTCGGATTATGAAACTGTGATGGTGATTTCTACTTATAATATGACTAAATATGCAGATATGAAGAGAGGTAAATTTTTCTGTGTGTTTTCAGATGGAGCCGGAGCAGCCATTTATAAAAAAGACGAAGAAAAAAAGGGTGTATTATCTTCACACTTTATAGGGAATGGAGATCAGTGGATGACACTGGGGATTTATGTAGGAGGAACACGTTTTCCCGCTACAGAAAAGAGGATTCAAGGCAACGGTGAGGTTCAACCTAATTTGACTTTTTGGAAAGGTGAATTGATGAACCGTAATCCAGAACTGTGGCCTGTTATCATAGAGAAAATGCTTGATAAAAGTGATTATCAATTAGAAGATATTGACAAATTTATTTTTACACAGATCAATAAATCAGCTATTGCATTAACCTGCGAAAATTTAGGTATAGAGATGGAAAAGACACATAATGTTATGGACAAATACGGTTATACAGGTAATGCATGTATTATTATGGCATTGAATGATGCCTTAGAAAAAAAAGAGGTAAAAGAAGGGGATTTAGTTTGTCTTACAGCTTCTGGAGTGGGCTATACAATGGCGACAATATTAATTAGAATATAAGGTATAAAAATATCTATAAGCATTACAAAAGGCCCTTTTAAGGGCCTTTTGTCAATTGTAATCTATTGAATAATATCAAAATATTAATATTATCTATTTTTAGTTATTTTCAGTTGCCTTAGGGTCTAAGGCATCTCGTAAGCCATCACCCAATAAATTGTAACTCAGTACGGCAAAAAATATCATAAAACCTGGTATTAAAAGCCAGGGAAAATTCGTTATTTTGGTTACATTTTGTGCAGCTGTCAGCATGTTACCCCAGCTGGCATTTGGTTCCTGAATACCCAAGCCTAAAAAGCTTAACCCGGATTCCATTATAATATAACCTGGAATTGATACAGTAGCACGTACTATAACATAAGTTGTTGTAGTTGGTAGTACGTGTTTTTTAATTATTCTTGGGTCTCGTGCACCGATGGCCTCAGCTGCTAATACATAATCTTCATTTCTAATAGACAAGACCATACCCCGTATAACACGAGCCATTCCAGCCCAACCTCTGAAGGATAAAATGGATATGATTAAAAAGAACCGTAATGTTGATGAAATACCCATTGGCAAAACAGCTGCTAGAGCTAGTAACAAATAAAAAGCTGGTATAGACATTATTACTTCTGCAAAGCGCATCAATATGTTGTCTACCCATCCCCCATAATATCCTGCTATACCACCCACAATCAAACCTATTATAGTGGTAATGAATATAGCAACAAAACCAATGAACATAGAAACCCTGCCTCCAAACAATATCCGGGTAAAGAGATCCCGTCCGTAATTATCAGAACCCAGTAAAAACAGATGGGCAGGCTCATCTACCCCAAATAAATGTAGATCAGTTTTAAATAGGCCGAAAAGCTTATATTCATCACCTTTATGGAAAAATTTTATGGGATATTTTTTATCTTTGATAACTTCATATTCAGCCCAATCGACAGTTTCAGTTCTGTAAACATAAGGACGTGTAAGGCCATCTTCATCGAAGAAGTGTACTTTCGTTGGTGGGTGGAAAAAATGTTTTTTAAAGCCATGATAAGGATTATATGGTCCTAAAAATCCTGCAAATATTACAATAATATATAAAATTATGACAATAGTTCCACCGATTATAGCCATTTTATGTCTTCTCATTCTACGCCATGTATCATTAAGAAAATCATATTCTTTTTTTTCTGATTTCTTTTCTTTTGAAATATCAGTATTTTTATCAAAATTTCCTTGGTTTAATCTATTCATTTCCACCCTCCTAATTATATCGAATTCTTGGATCGCTTATTGCCAATAATATATCTGCGATTAGATTACCCAAAATAAGTAAAACACTACCTATCATTAGACCAGCCATTGCTAAATAGAGGTCTTTGGAGCGAACTGCTGTTAACATCATTTTACCCAAACCAGGCCATCCTGTTACAGTTTCAGTTAAAGCAGCACCACTCAGCAGTGCACTTATTTGGAAACCAAACATTGTAATCATTGGATTAATCGCATTTCTGAAGGCGTGTTTATAGACAACCGTTTTGTTTTTCAATCCCTTAGCACGGGCTGTACGTATATAATCCGAGCGCATAGCTTCTATCATTTGTCCCCTCATAATACGGGTTAAAGAAGCCATACTGGCTGTACCAAGGACAACTGCGGGAACCAGTAAATGTTTCAAAACATCTATAATTTTACCGGAGAACGATAAATAATCGTACATGATACTTGTCATTCCCGTTATGGGCAAGGGAACATTAAATTTTACTATTAAAAATAAAAGTAAAAGAGCAAAGAAAAAATTAGGTATAGATAAACCTACAAAAGCCAAACTGGTAAAAATATTATCTCCAATCGTGTATTTGTGAGTTGCCGAATATATCCCAATCGGAATAGAAAAGCCCCATGCAATAATCATCGCTGCAACAGATAAAATTATAGTATTTAGGGCTCGTGTTTTAATAACATGTGTGACCGGGACTTTATATGTAAATGATTCACCGAAGTTACCGTGTAAGATTTGCCAAAGCCAGTGAAAATATTGTTCGGGAATACTTTTATCTAACCCATACTGTTTTTGCATAGTTTCGATTAGTTCTTCGGATACATCCGGGTTTAGTTTCATAGTATCAAGATAGTTACCCGGAGATAATTGCATTATGAAAAATGATAGTATGGATATTGCTATAAGTAATGGTATAGCCTGTAAAAATCTTCTTAATATATATGTGCGCATTAAATAGAAACTCCTTTCAATTACAATAAATTCATTTAAATAATAAACAATTATTTAAATAGAGAAGGAGGTTGCCCTCCTTCTCCTTATAGAACATATATTTTTTATAGCAAAAATTAATCTGCTAAGTATTGTTCATGTATATTCCAGGTTACTCCGCCATATGCAGTAGCTTCAGTATTTTTTAAGTTATTTCTAATTGCATATAGAGAGTTAGGAGTTACTGTATAAATAACAGGTACTCTATCCGCAATTATTTCTTGGAATTCATTGTAGTATTTTACTCTTTCTTCTGTTTTTACAGCGCTTGCACCGAGTTCAAATAGTTCATCTATTCTAGCTTCCCATTCAGTAGCAGGTTCTTCCTGGACGGGATTCCACATGTGTAAATGTCCATGTGAAGGCCATACGTTAGAACCACTATGTGGCTCTACCCCACCGGTTAGACCAATTATAATAGTATCAAAATCAAATTCACTTGTTAACTGACTAACCAATTTATTGAATTCGATAGGAGTAGAATTTATTTTCATACCTAAAGTACGCAGTTCAGTAGCAATTATATTGAGAATTTGTTCTCTTACAGTATTACCTGCATTTGTTACCATATTAAATTCTACTCTTCTGCCATCTTTATCTAACAATTCGTCTTCATTATTCCATGTAAATCCGCCTTTTTCTAATTCTTCTTTGGCTTTGTCTAGATTATAATGATATTTTGTTACATCTTCATTTAAAAATACTTTGTTAGGAGCACTAACAGGGCTCCATTGTTTGGACCCAAAGCCTGCTAAAGCCTGATCAATCATTGTATCTTTATCCATGGAATAAGCAACAGCTTTTCTGAAGTGTATATTAGTAAACCATTCATATTTCCAGGGTTGATCTTCTAACTTCGGATTACGTGGATTCATATTGAATACTAAAAAGTTTGTAGAAAAAGTAGGTCCGGCATCTACCATAGTGTAATTACCACTTTCAGCATCTTCAGCAAAACGTTTGAAATCAATTCCTCTAACAGCATGGAAGTGAGTTTCTCCTTTTTCAAATAAGAGAGCCTGTGTTTCTTGGCTTTCAGAAATCACTCTAACCCATCTAATAATATAGGGAAGTGGTTTACCTTGAGGATCTCTTCTCCAATGATAGGCATTTCTTGTCATTACTACACGTTCACCAGGTTTATAATCTCCTAATGTAAATGGTCCGGTACCAACTATTTCGGAAGGTTCGGTATCAATGCCCCACATATCATTAAAATCGCCGGCTTTCCAGGCATCATATAATTTGTGTTTTGGAACAATATAAGTTGTCATATTATTGAGGAATGGTGCAAAAGGTTTAGGTATTTCTATTTCCACAGTATACTTATCAACTTTCCTATATTCTGGGAATTGACCATCCACCATCATGACATCTCTTGTACTTGTGGGTACATCTTCATCTTTTATAACATCGAATGTAAAGATTACATCATCAGCAGTAAACTCTACCCCATCACTCCACTGTACTCCTCTTCTTAGATGGAAAGTGTAAACTGTACCGTCTTCACTGATTTCCCAATCTTTAGCCAATTCAGGGATAAATTCGGTTGTAACCCCATGTCTAGTGACGAGGCCTTCAAAAATGAAACCATCGGTAATATCAGTTGAAGAAGTTTCTTGTGCTATAATTGTATTAAATGTTTTGGGGTCACCCAATAATGTGGTTATTAAAGTTCCGCCATGTTGACCCTGTTCTTTTTCGGAGACCCAGGGATCTAATAGTTCTACATCTTGAGCAAAAAGTCCAGCACTAAAGGTTAATAAAAATACTAAAACTAAAGAAAAAACAGTCAATCTTTTCATATTTTAAATTCCTCCTTGATAATTATTACTACTCGATAAATATTTTTTTTAAAACTATTAATTAGTTATCTTTATTACTCCCCCCTTTTTTTATTAAAATTAAATAACTG
>JAGYMU010000040.1 GCA_018399995.1 Halanaerobiales bacterium
ATTGCAATTAATATCGGATATTTATATAGAAATATAGAAGCTGTTAATATGTTTATTAGGTTCGGTTTTTTCAGTTATTTTTTTAATTTAGTAAAAACTTATAAAGGAGTGTAACTAACTTGCATGATTTTCTTTTTTTTAGAGAAATATTAAATAAAAGAAATCTTAAAAACACCAGGCAGAGAAGGGCAATTTTAAAATTGATGTTTACAGAAGATATACCTCTTTCAGCCAAAGAGATCTACTATAAGATCAAAGACAATAATCCACATTTAAAATTATCAACTATCTACAGAAATCTAAATGTGTTTGAAAAAAATAATATAGTTAGGAAATTAAATATCAATAATGGCAAAAAAAGTTATTTTGAGTTAATAAAGGATGAACATCATCACCACTTAATATGCATAAGATGTGGGCAGATTCAAGATATTGAATGTCCTTTTGATGGTTATTTAGATAAATTAGAAAAGAAAAAAAATTATGAGGTTACAGATCATAGATTGACAGTTTATGGGATTTGTCATGAATGTAAAAAAGATGATAAATGAGGATTGGAAGTCTCATGTTGAGGAGGGTATATAAATGAATAGAGCTGAGATATTCAAGTTGGATAATAAGAGTCTTTTGAAATTAATAAATCAAAAATATGATGTTAAATTGCAAAGTCTAAAAGATCAGGAAAGTTTATCACAGATGTGGCTCATAGTTACTAGTTTACTAAAAAAAGGCTGGAGAATAGATATTCAAGCTTATGAAAAGAAGATTAAAGTTGATGGTATACTACTCAATCAGGGCAGACCGATGACGGTATTTGCCCAATATGGAACTTTACCTGAATTTGATACAGTTGTTGAAGGTATCTGTAGATTAGCTTTGATAATTGCAGAAGAAACTTAAAAGCTGTAAGTAAAAAGTTGACCTGATGATATACAATAAATATTTCTTGATATATTAACATCGTATTTAAAATATTTTTATAATGTGTTTATTAATATTGAGAGGAGTAAAGAAATGTTTAAAATAGATAAAAATAGATGTGTTGGATGTCAGAAGTGCATTGAGGCCTGTCCCTCTTCTGCTATAAATATTGTTAATAAAAAGGCGGAGATTAATCAGATTAAATGCAGGGAATGCGGGATCTGTTTCCGGGTATGTCCGGAAAATGCTGTTTATAATAGTGATACTAAGAATACAGATTCACAAATTAGTTTTTCTACGAATATGCGTAGAGATTTTTCCAAGCCCACCTCAGACAGAGGATTTAATAGAGATAGAAACAGGAGGAGAACCAAGATGGGCAGAGGGCAAGGTAAAAGAGGTAAAAATAAGAAAAACAGAAGTTAAATTATTTATATTTAAAAATATTTAAAAAACCGAACAAAGGGGTTTTTAATATGGGAGCAAATGTTAAGGAGAATGTTTATGAAATACTTGAGGCTTTACCTCCTGAAGTTAAAGTGGTTGCAGCTGCCAAAGGGCAGTCAACCTTAAATGTTGTCAGATCGGTTAAAGCGGGGATCGAAATTATTGGTGAAAACTATATTAAAGATGCGAAGAGGGTTTATAGTCAAATTCAGGGAAGAGCACAACTGCATTTTATTGGTATACCTGATCAAGCAAAACATGATTTATTAAGGAAGATTAATCTCAACATGTTTGATATGATTGAAACAATTAATTCTGTGGATATCGCACGTGAAATAAATAAAAAATGTGAACAGATTGATATGGTTATGCCTGTATTGATTGAGATCAACAGTGGAGAAGAAGAACAAAAATCAGGTGTTTTACCAAATGATCTAATAGATGTAATAAAAAAAATTGCGGAATTTAATAATTTAGAGATAATGGGTTTGATGACTATGGGTTCTACCCCTCATCAATCAATGCAAGCAAAAGAAGATAGAGAAAGAGCAAGGAAGTGTTTTCAAAAGACCAAAGAACTATTTGATGAGATAAAAAAAATGCAGCTGAGCAATGTAAAGATGGAATACCTTTCTATGGGGATGAGTAATTCTTATAAGATAGCCTTAAAAGAGGGGGCCAATATGGTTCGCATTGGCAGTAAAATATATGGAACAAGAAATTAAATTAAACAGAGATCAATAACAAATTATATATAGGTATTAATACACAGTCAAGAAAACGCTTTAAAAACATAAGTGCAAACTATTTTTTATTTAAAAAGGCCCCTGAGATCAGAGGCCTTTATTGTTGTTTGAATTTATAAGATATTTTTAAATTTATTTAATTTTTCTGTACATCTTTAAATAATAATTTTCTAACATTTTACGAGCTGAAAAGTCTTCATAGGTACTCTCAATACTGTTGTTCATCATCTCTTCCCATTTAGATTTATGATCATAATAAGTAGGTAATACTTCTTTTAACAACACTCTATAAAGGGAATCAAGGTCATGTTTGTCCTGATTATCGCCCATATAACCATCACCAAATTGCCAGCCATTCATGCCGTGCTGACAAGCTTCAGGCCACCAACCATCTAAAATACTCAAATTCAAGACGCCGTTCATAGCTGATTTCATACCAGAAGTACCGCTGGCTTCTTTCGGCCTGCGCGGATTATTCAACCAAACATCCACACCTCTGGTCATCATCTTGGCAATTTCCATATCATAATCTTCTAAAAATACAACACTATTGGGATATTTTTTTGACATCTTGACTATTTCTGCCACCAGATCTTTCCCTTTATCATCTAAAGGATGAGCTTTTCCAGAAAAAATTATCTGTATTTTGCCTTCTTGTAGATATGGATCTACAAGATCCATCTTCCTGAATATTAAATTTGCTCTTTTGTAAGGAGCTGCTCTTCTAGCAAAGCCAATCAAAAGTTTATCATTATCCAGTTGACTGTTGGTTTTATCCTTTACGTAATTAATCAACTCTGATTTCAATTGTTGATGTATAGGCAGTAAATCATCACCATTTTCAAAGGCTTTATAAATACGGGAATCTACCCATGTTTTACGATGGATACCATTTGTTATGGCTTTAATGGGAGATTTACCTTCTATGTGTTCCCACATCTGTCTGGCTGTTACACCATGTAACTGAGCTACTCCATTAGATATTTTAGCTAACTTTAAGCCTGCTACTGTATTGCCGAAAGGGTCATTACCAATTTTTTTCATCTGTTTTTTTGTTAACCCATTATAGGCTCCCATACTTTTTAATAGGCCGTGTTCGTGTTCTTCATTACCTTTTTTAACAGGAGTATGTGTTGTGAACACCACCTTATTTTGAGTAGCCTTTAAGGCCTGTTCAAAATCCAATCCTTTATTCATTTTTTCATTAATTATTTCAGTACCTGCAAATACAGCATGTCCTTCATTAAAGTGATAGACATCAACGTCTAAATCAAGAGCTCTGATAGCCCTTATTCCACCAATACCGAGCGCGATTTCTTGAGCAATTCTTTCTTCTTCTCCCCAGGCATATAATCTCTTGGTTATCCAGTCATATTTACCATTTTCATCAAGATTTGAGTCAAGAAGGTAGAGGGTATTCATATAATCAGTTTTGAGTTTCCACACCTTTAACTTGATATCTTTACCCTTAACCTTAATATTGATTTTCACATCTGTATCTTCTAAATAATCATAAATATATTCATTTCTAGGATATTTATCATAAGGACGGCCATTTTCATCAATAAGTTGTTTTGTATAACCTTCCAGCCAGAGCATACCAATACCAAAAATGGGATAATCATATTCATGAGCGGCTTTTAAAATATCTCCAGCGAGAATTCCTAGGCCGCCTGCATATATTCGTAAATTACTATTTATACCATATTCCATACAAAAATATGCAACATTTTTCTGCTTATTATTTTGAATCAAAGTTTATCACTCTCCTAAATAAGTTTAGTTCATAAATGTTTAACCGTATGTTTTATCTCCACAAGTGTAAAAATATATTTAGTAATCGTGAATCATTTTTACTATCCGGTTTTTTAAAATAAGCGGGGATCTCCATTTTATCAGCATTGTTTCCAGAGATATTTTCCATAAATTTCAAATAACTCTCAACAGTTTGTTCCCAGGTATATTTTGATAATACCCTTTTTTTACCATTTTTATGATATTTATTCCATGTTTTTTTATCAGTTAAAACCGTTAATAGACCTTGTGCGATATCATCAGGGTCTTTGGGATTAACTAAGATACCATATTTCCCCTTCTCCATAATATCATGAGGTCCACCATTTTTGGTAACTACTGCTGGTAATCCACAGGCCATGGCTTCAATAGGTGCTAGCCCAAATGGCTCATAAAATGAAGTTAAAGCAAAAACCGAATTTTTGCTGGCTAAATATGAATAAGTTTCTGCTAATTGTTTTTGACTGTTGAGAGAAAACATTGTGACTTTACCCATACAGTTATTATTATAAATAATCTTAATTATTTGGTCAAGTATACTTTTTTCTTCCTTGTTAGCCTCTGAATAATCTTCAAAAGGATTTTCAATACCTCTTAATGCTATCGCAAGGTTTGCATGTTTTTGTATTTTATTATTTTCAGCAAAAGCCGTGACCAATCCTAAATGATTTTTTTTCTGATCGAGGCGGCTTGATGCGATAATTAATGGAAGGTCAGTCCGATTTGTTTTTATATCTCTATTGATATAATGATCTATCTTGTTTTTTATCTTTTTGCTGTATTGACCATCAAAAATATTAGTATTAATACCTGGAGGTATAACTTTAAATTTTTTATCTTGATTTATATCAATTGCCCCTTCATAAAGATAGTGAGAATACTGTTCAAATCTTTCCTGGGATGTAGATGTAACTACACCATCGGCATGATTCATTGCAAGTCTTTCAGCAATTATCCTCCTGTGAAAATTAAATTTAGTGTTATATTCTGTAAAATTTATCGTATTTACATCCAGTTTATCCATTTTCTGTGCACCTAAAGAATGTCCAGTAAAAATAAAAGGGATATTTAATTTTTGTTTCAGTAGCACACCACTTAAACCACCGTCTGCATAATGAGTTGAAAAATAATCAGGGAAGTTATCTTCCTGTTTATAAAAATTTATAATTTCTTTTACATATTCATGAAGAAAAGGCCATAAATCTTCTTTTTTCAAAAAATGATCTCCCCCGAAAGGTATCCTAATTATTCTAAGTCTGTTACTTTCTGAATAATTGTCAATGGGTTGAGAAAATTCTGGCCAATCTTCATCTTTAATTTGCCTTGTAATTATATCAACATCAATACCCAATCCAGCCAAAGCCAGAGAAAGTTCTTTTACATATACCAATTGTCCGCCAAAATCTGGGTGTTCTGTCCAGTAGCTATCATTGGGATCAAAATTACCCTGTGGATTTAAGATAGCTATATGTTCTATATCCAAATCTTTCATTGAGAAGCCTCCTGTTTTTTCATGAATTTAATAAGTTGTTGTTTGCTGGGGATTGGTGATAAAGCACCGATCCCTCTGATCTTAAAGACTGCGGTTACATTACCTAATTTAACTGCTTTTCCAACACTCATACCATCAAGAATAGCTGTAATAAAACCAGCCCAAAAAGCATCACCAGCACCGGTAACATCAACAACCTCATCAGGATAGGATGAAAGATGTATTTTTGTTCTTCCATCTGAAACTAAAATACCATCTTTTCCCATGGTTAATATAACAATATTAGCTCCAAGTTGCAAATATTTATCTATATAGTTTTCGGGAGAATCAGTTCCAAAGAAAATTTTAGCATCATCTAAAGAAGGTTTAATAAAATCCGAGAATGCAATAATTTTTTTCACCAGGGATTTGCCTATCTTACTGTCAGACCAAAGACTGGGTCTATAGCAGGGATCAAAAGCCAGTAATTTTTTCGGATCTTCTTTGATTATGTTTAAAGTTTTTAAAGCTACCTTGCGGGCTGGTTTTTGTGAGATGATAAAGGTAGTTAAATATAATATCTTAGTATGTTTGATAAGGTATTCAACTTTTTCATCAAATTCAAGGTATTTATCAGCATCTCTGTAGGCCAGCCAGGCAGGTGTTCCGGCTGTTTTATTGACAAATACTAAAGGAGTTCTTCTTTTTTGATCAATTTGAATCCCGTTAGTATTAATATTTTCTTTATTTAACACATCGAGTAAAAAATGGCCGAAGGCATCATCACCAATTCTGGTTATTATTCTGGCTTGAACGCCAAGCCTTTTGGCGTTTACAGCCACATTAGCAGCTGATCCTCCAAAATATCGTGTAAATTCTTCTGCTTCTGAAATGAGGACTTCATTTTTTTTGGAAATAAAATCAACAAGCATTTCACCAAAACTAATTAAGTCAATCTTACCGTCCAAAAATTTATATCTTGAGTCAAGATAAGACATCAAATTTCACCTCTTTTACTCTCTTTATGTGATTATTCAACAAAAATTATTTATTACCTGCTAAAAGGGAATGTGTTATCTTTCTTGAATTAATAAAGAGAACATATTTTTTATACAGGTGATCTAAATGAATATTAAAGAAGAACTCAAAATTATATTTATATACATTGTTTTGGGAGTGCTTTGGATATATTTCTCAGATGAGTTTTTGGTTGCTGTATTCAATGATCAGGAAGTTATATTACAGATACAGACCTTAAAGGGTGTTTTATATGTTCTTATAACAGGGGCCATTTTTTTTCTGCTGTTGAAAAGAGCTTTTGATAACTTGAGAAAAGCCAAATATGAATTACAGGAAAAAAATAAGAAGTTGCAAGTATATACAGAATGGCTTGAAAGCGGTAATGAAGCCCTGGAGGCTTCTTATAAAAACCTATATGAACAAACAGAAGATTTAAAAATAATGATTGATTTCATAAATAATATTAGTAAAGAGACATTTGCAGATGTTGATAAATTTCTGAGTGAGTTGTTAAGAACAGCCTATAAATTGGTACCAAAAAGCGATTACGGCAGTATTTATATGATTAAAGAAGATAAGGTGGTTTTTGTTGATTCTATAGGACATGATTTAATAAAATTGAAGGAACTCACTTTAAATCAAGATATTTTGCAGATTGTTGGTGAGAAACCCCAAATTATAGATAATATAATTTCATATGACAAAGAGTATCTCAATGAAGAGCAATTTAAATTATTAAAAGAGGCTTCCAAAGACATAAAACAGTCCTTAGCTTTTTCCTTAGTTGTGGGTGATCAAATACTGGCCGGTGTTTCTTTAGATATTGCTAAAGAAAGTGATTTAAATTTCCGCAAAGAGAGTATAGAAACATTGAAAGCTTTTAGCAACCTGGCTGAATCTTTTTATACCTTTCAAAGATATAATAAATTGCAGGGTGAATTTCAACGTGATATAATCTTATCAATGATTAAATTTTTAGAAATTCATGATAGATACACCGGTGGCCATTCTGAAGAGGTGGCTTTACTTTCTCAACAAATAGCACGAGAATTAGGACTTAATGAAGATAAAATAAAAGATGCTTATTGGGCGGGTTTGGTCCATGATATCGGGAAACTGCTTATTCCTAAAGCCATTTTAAATAAAGAGACCAAATTTACTCAAAAGGATTATGAGTTAATAAAGAAACATCCACGCTGGGCTTATAAGTTACTAAAAGAATCTAAAAGATTAGACAAAATAGCTGAATATGTACTTTATCATCATGAAAGATGGGATGGCATGGGTTATCCTGAAGGGATTGCAGGTCAAAATATTCCGTTAATATCTAGGATACTTACCGTGGCTGACTCTTATTCAGCTATGACTTCCAAACGAGCTTATCATAAAGCCTTAGATCAAAAAGCAGCTAAAGTTGAATTACAAAACAATGCAGGAGAACAGTTTGATCCCGAAATTGTAAAAGTACTTATTGAAATATTGAGTCGTGAAAATAAAGCGATCTAATCATCATATTTCACAAAGGAGATATAACTAATGGATATTATCGAATTGCAGGAAGGTGTTTATAGACCCGAATACATATATCACGGTGAAGATTTAGGTGTCAGCTATTCTAAAGAAAAAACTATCATAAAGTTGTGGGCACCAACAGCTCAAAATGTTGAAATTGAACTTTATAATTATTATAAAAATGACGAACCCCAGGAAACATGCGATATGTTTAAAGATATTAATGGAACCTGGACGGTTAAATTGACAGGAAATTATGCTGACAAATATTATTTATTTGCCATCAATTTTGGGGATAGAATAGAAAGAACCATAGATCCTTATGCCAAGGGATTAGCCCCCAACAGCCAGATGGGTCTGATTGTTAATTTAAAAAAGACTAACCCTAAAGGTTGGGAAAAAGATGAGGGGAAATCTACAAATAGTCCGGTGAATGCAGTAATATATGAAGTACATGTCAGGGATTTTTCCATGTCTGCCCGGTCAGGCTTGAGAAATCGAGGTGATTATCTGGCTTTTACTGAACAAGGAAGTGTTAATAATCAGGGTTTAAGTACTGGACTTGATCATCTAAAAGAATTAGGTATAACCCATGTACATCTCTTACCAGTTTTTGATTATGCTTCGGTTGATGAACAAAATCGTTATGAATATAATTGGGGCTATGACCCACATTTTTATAATGTGCCGGAAGGTTCTTATGCAAACAAACCAGATAGTTACCATAGGATTAGAGAATTCAAGCAAATGGTTAAAACCCTTCATGATCATGATATAGGTGTTATTATGGATGTTGTATATAACCATACTTATTACACTAAGGAATCTTCTTTTCAGAAAACAGCTCCCGGCTATTTCTACAGATTAATAAATAACTGTTATTTAACTAACGGTTCAGGTTGCGGCAATGAGATTGCTACAGAAAGGCCAATGGTCAGAAAGTTTATCCTTGATTCTTTAAAATACTGGGTCAAAGAATATCATATAGATGGTTTCAGATTTGATTTGATGGGTTTAATGGATAAGGAAACTTTTTTCAGTATAGAAAAGGTATTACACAATATAAATCCAAACTTACTCTTATATGGAGAGCCCTGGGCGGCTGAACCACCTAATTTAGAGGATTATCAGAAAATATATAAAGGTATTCAGCAAGATCATAAAATAGGGTTTTTTAATGATCGGTTCAGAGACGCTATTAAGGGAGATACTGATGGCTTTGTAACTGGTTATATAAATGGGAAATATGAAACTACTAATGATATTAAAAGAGGTACAGTAGGTAGTATAGATTATAGCTTTGATATTAAAGATTTTACTTACAAACCAGAGGAAACCATTAACTATGTGAGTGCACATGATAATTTAACTCTATGGGACAAAATTAATAAGTCGGTAAGTAGTGCTTCTTTAAAAGACAGAATAAAAATGAACCACCTGGCTCAGGCAATTGTTTTGACTTCTCAAGGGGTGCCGTTTATCCACGGAGGAGAAGAGTTTTTAAGAACTAAATATGGAAACCATAACAGCTACAATGCTGGTGATCATATAAACCAGATTAAATGGGAGAGGAAAACCCTGTATTATGATACTTTCTTATATTATAAGGGGTTGATTAAACTCAGGAGAGAACACCCTGCTTTTCGGATGAATGATCCTCATATGATCAAAGAAAAAATGCATTTTTTAGATAGCGTTGATGCTGCTATTGGATTTGTACTTAAAGATTATGCTAATGGGGATGAGTGGAAAGAGATATATGTTCTATATAATCCTCAGCACCATTGGAGTAGATTCTGGTTCAACAAACAAAAGAAATTTAATATAGTTGTCAACGGTAAGGCCGGCACAGATATTCTTCACAGCTTTAAATCGGACAACATCAAAGTCCCACCAATATCTGCAATGGTTTTATATGTTGATTAAGTTTATGATAGTTTTAAAAATACAGCAGCCAGGGGGGGAACAGTAATTTCTATTGACTGTTCAAATCCGTGGCACTTATCCTTTGTGCTGTGGATGGTCTGATCATTACAGATGTTTGATCCGCCATATTTTTTTTGGTCAGAATTAAAAGCTTCTTCATATTTACCCTCAATTGGTACTCCGATTCTATAGTGATTTCTAACAACAGGTGTGAAGTTACAGATGATAACCCGTAAATCATCTAGAGTTCGTCCCGATCTGGTAAAACTTATCAAACTATGTTTGTAGTCATCTGCTTCAATCCATTCAAAACCATCTTGTTGATAATCTTTGATCCAGAGAGCCTCGTTTTTTTGATAGAAATGATTTAATTCTTTTACATATTTGTGTAATTGTTGGTGCTTTGAGTAATCTAAAAGCAGCCAGTCTAACTCTTTTTTATAGTTCCATTCAATAAATTGGCCAAATTCTCCTCCCATAAAGATGAGTTTTTTGCCGGGGTGAGCAAACATATAGGCATATAATAATCTCAGGTTAGCAAATTTTTGCCAGTAGTCACCGGACATTTTGTCTAACAAAGATTTTTTGCCGTGAACTACTTCATCATGTGAAAGCGGTAATATATAATTTTCTGAGTAATTGTACATCATTGAAAAAGTTAATAAATTATGCCTGCCCTTTCTTAGGAGGGGATCTTCCTCCATATATTCTAAAATATCATTCATCCAACCCATATTCCATTTAAAATTAAAACCGAGCCCGCCCTGTTCAACGGTTCCTGTAACCATGGGCCATGCTGTAGATTCTTCAGCGACCATCATAATACCGGGGAATTTTTTAAAGAGCACTTTATTTAAGGTCTTTAAAAAATCAACTGCTTTCAAGTTTTCATTCCCACCATATTTATTAGGGGTCCACTCACCTTCCTTTTTGTTGTAATCTAGATAGAGCATATTACTGACAGCATCCACCCTAATTCCATCTATATGGTATTTGTCTAAAAAGAACCTGGCACTAGAAATCAAAAAACTCCATACTTCTGGTTGTGAAAAATCAAAGTTTAAGGTATCCCATTGCTTATTTTCAGCTTTTTTAAGATCGGCATTTTCATAAAGAGGAGTCCCGTCAAAATATCTGAGTCCATGGTTATCTTTACAGAAATGGCTGGGCACCCAGTCCATTAATACAGACAATTCTGCCCTGTGAGCTTTATCAACAAAATACATAAAGTCTTCTGGTTTACCATATCTGCTGGTTAAAGAGAAATAACCTGTTGTCTGATAACCCCAGGAACCTCCGTAGGGATACTCCGTTAGAGGCATTAATTCTATATGAGTATACCCCATATTTTTGACATAGGGGATTAATTCATCTGCTAACTCCCTATAATTATAAGGAGTATCCTGCTGATCAGTTTTCCATGAACCAGCATGTACTTCATAGATATTGATAGGATCAATATGAGGTTGCTTATTCTTTCTTTTTTCAATCCACTGTTGATCATTCCATTGATATTTTTCTAGAGAAACAACAACTGAGGCTGTTTGAGGGCTTTTTTCAGAATAGAAGGCAACAGGGTCAGATTTTAAAAATGTGTCACCATGCTGTCCTGTGATGGAATATTTATAAATAGTATCTTCTGTGAGATCGGAGATAAAAGCTGTCCAGATCCCACTACCACTAATTTTTTTCATTTGGTTGGCATATTTATTCCAATTATTAAATTCTCCTACTACGGAAACTTTACGGGCAGCAGGTGCCCAAACAGCAAAGCTAACACCCTTTAACTCATCTTTTGTTATAAGTTGGGCTCCCATAAAGTTATATATTTGAAAATGTTCACCTTTATTGAAAAGATATTTATCATAATCACTGATAATTGGCTTAGACATTATTCATTCCCCCAAGTAGATGCTTTTATATATATTCAATAAGGATAATTAATATCCTTTTAAAAATCGTTATAAAAACTTATTATGATATTAAGAGCTTGTCATAATATAGTTTGACACATATGTGAAAGTTTATTAAACTTAAGGTATAATAAGGTATGTAAAGACAAGAGGGGGCATCATAATATGAAAGATAAATTAAAGATTTTATTTGTTTCACCTGAAGTATCTCCTTTTATTAAGACAGGTGGTTTAGCTGATGTAGCAGGAGCTCTACCGCGTGCCCTTAAAAAGAGAGGACATGACGTACGGGTTGTACTACCTGAATATAAGAAAATAGCATACCAATATGTGGAGCAGTTTGAACATATAACTGATTTTAGAATGAAGATGGTTTGGAGAGATAAATATGTAGGTGTAAATAAACTTGTATATAAAAACGTTCCCACCTATTTTTTGGATAATAAGTTTTATTTCTTCAGGGAATCTTTATATGAAAATGGTGATAAAGATGAGCAGTATGCCTTTTTTTCTAGAGCAGTACTGGAAATGATCAATCAGATTGATTTTCAGCCTGATATTATACACTGTAATGATTGGCAGACGGGCCCCTTAAGTTTGATGTTGAAAGATAATTACCAGATTTATGACTTTTATAGGGAGATAAGAACTGTGTTTTCTATTCACAATCTGGCCTATCAGGGGAAGTTTGATCCGCATGTAGTTGGCGATATTCTTGGTGTTTCTAATTATCATTTGACCTCTGGTAATATTAGACATGATGGTCTGGTCAATTACATGAAGGCAGGTATTATGTATTCTGATATTATAAATACGGTAAGTGAAACCTATGCTGAGGAAATCAAGACCAGATATTATGGAGAAGGCCTGGATTATATTTTGCGGTTGAGGGATAATGATCTTTACGGTATATTAAATGGTATTGATTATGATGAATTCAATCCTGCTGATGACAAAAGAATCTACTATAATTATGACAAAGATAATTTAGAAGATAAATATAAAAACAAGTTGAAATTGCAAAAAGATCTGGGTTTAGAGCAAAATAAAGAAAAACCAGTTTTTTCTATCATCACCAGGCTGGTCGAGCAGAAGGGTATAGATTTATTCCCGGCTATTATTGATGAAATGATGAACGAAGATCTGCAGTTTATTGTTTTGGGAACAGGGGAAAACGAGTATGAAGATTTCTTTAGATATATACAATCGAGATATCCCGATAAAATAAGTGCTAATATAACCTATGATGCTGAGTTAGCTCAAAAAATATATGCTGGCAGTGATGTATTTATAATGCCCTCACGTTTTGAACCCTGTGGACTGGGACAGATGATCAGTATGCGCTATGGAACTGTGCCAATTGTAAAAGAAACGGGTGGATTAAAGGATACTGTAGAACCATATAATGAACATGAAGATAAAGGTTATGGATTTAGTTTTAGTAATTATAACGCACATGATTTACTTTTTACAATTAAGAGGGCTATTTCATTTTATCAAGAGAAAAACACATGGCATAAGCTTATTCGTCGGGCAATGGAGCAGGATTACAGTTGGGAAAAGTCTGCTGTTAAGTATGAAGAGCTCTATAATAAAATACTAGTTGATAAAAACCCAAAGATAAAAGCTGATATGGTTAATATCAACAAGGCTGATTTAGAAGAGATAACTGGACTTTATGGGATAGGTAAGGCCTATGCTAAAAGGATAATTGAATACAGAGATAAAAAAGGAAATTTTGCGAGCAAACAGGAGTTGGTGAATATCAAGGGAATTGGAAAAAGAAAGTATAAAAAGTTGAAAAATAAGATAACAATATAATGAGGTGAAAGCTTATGCCGGATCTCTGGTCACATATAATTGCAGGAGATATGGTTATTAATGAGCTTAAAGACAGGGCTTTATGTAGGGTTATTTTAGATAACAGAAAACATTTTAATATGGGCTCACAAGGCCCTGATTTTTTCTTTTATGCTGATTTTTGGCCCTGGATAAAAGAGAAAAAAGGACCATATATAGGTCGAGTTATACATGAAGAAAAACAAGCAGAATTTGTTATTTCTGCCTTTGATATACTAAGAAAAAAAGAAGGAACCTTACATTATCCTCAAGCCCTGGCATATTTTATCGGATTTGTAACTCATTTGGTTTTAGATAAAAAGGCGCATAAGATAATCAATGCTGCAACTAATGATAATAAAGAGCACAAAAGATTTGAAATGGAACTTGACTGTCTGCTAGTAGAAAAATATTACAATACAAAGAGCTATAAATTAAACCCGACATCTTATATTAAAGTAGGAAAAAAACTTGACAGCCTAATAATAGATATATATTACTTAAATATCACAAAGCTTTATAATAAAAATATAGAATTAAGTATTGTGAATAAGGCCTATCAAGATATGCTTAAATCTTTAAGAATATTATATAGTCCTTTTAAAATAAAAGCTGTTTTACTGGATTTAATAAATAATTTTTTTACGTTAGATTTAAACCAGTATATTTATGCTAATATAAATAGCTATAAAATTATAAGTCAAAAAGAAATAGAGCAAATTGAGGAGTTATTTCCCCGATATATTTCTGACAGTATCAAACTCATTAATGTTTTAAGTCTTTACTTAAAATATGAAAAAGATAGAAATGAAGTAAAAAAGAGAATACAGAGTATTATTGCTTGAATCTTTGATAGAGGTTTGATTAAAATTGAATCTATCTTGTTTAATAATATACAAAGTATAATAAATAAAAAATTTTAAAGTCCTGAGGCAAAGCGTACTTCAGGATACATTTACACATGTTATATAGCGAAATGTTTGAAGTGATTTACCAGTAAATTTATTGAAGGAGAATAAAAATGTGCGGAAGGTACTTTTTACAAATTTCTTTAGAAAAGTTAGAAAATAATTACGGCGCATTAAATATTTTATGCGAGACACAAAAATACAAAGATGAGGTATTTCCTTCTAATTTTGCACCCGTTATCTATAATAAAGAGAAACAAAGGAACCTTTCTTTAATGAAATGGGGATTTAAACCTTCTTTTACAGATTCTTTAGTAATTAATGCAAGGAGTGAAACGGTCCATAAAAAGAAGTTGTTCAAAGAATCATTTCACACTAGGAGGTGTTTAATACCGGCTAATGGCTTTTATGAATGGAAAGATGAGGCCGGAGAAAAATTAAAATATTATATAGATCATAAAAATAAAGATGTTATTTCACTGGCAGGTATTTATGACCGCTTTAAAATTGAGGGAGAACAACAATATGCATTTTGTATTTTAACAAAAGATGCCCCATCAGAATTAAGAGAAATACATGATCGTGTACCGGTGATAATTAAAGAAAAATTTTCAGATGAATGGCTGGAGAATAAATTTACACCACGAATTTTTGAATACTTAAAGTCAGAATGGCTAGATTTTAAAGTAAAAATATTATAAAAAAATTTCAACAGGTTGAAAAAATAAATAATTAGCAGGAATTAATGTATACAATATTGAATATATACAAACAAGAGTCAATTTATTATTTTAATAGTTAAGCAAAAATAAGGAGGAGAGATTAAATTGAAAAAATTATTAACAATTCTTTTAACTTTAACGTTAGTTATTGGTTTAAGTGCGGTTGGTTTAGCTGAAACTTACACGGTAGGTACCAGCGCTGGATTCCCACCTTTTGAATATGTAGAAGATGGTGAAATTGTTGGTTTTGATATGGACTTAATGAAGGCAATTGGAGAAGAAATGGGTTTTGAAGTTGAATTTAAAGACATTG
>JAGYMU010000041.1 GCA_018399995.1 Halanaerobiales bacterium
TTCTGTTCTATTCTTTTATACACTTATTATATATTTTAATTTTATAATAAAGGAGTTGAATAAATATGAATCTATATCCTTTGAAGTTTTCTCCAATATATATAAAAAAAATGTGGGGAGGAACAAGGCTGAAAACTGATTTAAATAGAAATATTGAAGAAGATAATATTGGAGAAAGTTGGGAAATCTCAATCAATAATAATGATATCAGTCTAATAAGTAATGGGATTTATAAAAACATAGGATTAGATGTTTTAATAAAAAAATTCCCCAAACAATTAATAGGAAAAGATTTCAATTCAGATGACAGATTTCCTCTTCTCTTAAAAATAATCGATGCCAACCAAAAATTATCTTTACAGGTTCATCCTGATGATAAATTTGCTAAAAAATATGAAAATGGAAATGGGAAAACAGAGATGTGGTATGTCCTTAGTTCTTCACCCAAAGGCAAGTTATATATTGGACTTAAAGATATATATAATAAGGATAATTTGAAAAAAGTCATTGCAGAAGGTAATTTAGAGGATTATCTGAATGAAATAAACGTAAATGAAGGGGATTTCTTTTTTGTTCCTCCCGGTACAGTTCATGCTATCGGTGGCGGTTTAATGATAGTAGAAATTCAGCAAAATTCAAATATTACCTACAGATTATATGATTGGGACCGAGTAGATAATAAGGGAACTAAAAGAAAATTACACCTCAAGAAAGGAATCGCAGCCACTAAATTTAAAGAATTTGAAGGTAATAACAAAGTTGAATATAGTAAAATTACTGACCAGTACAAAAAAGAAATCCTGTGTATTTCTGAATATTTTGTAACTGAAAAAATAAGTATAAAAAATAGTATCAAGATCAATAATGATAAGTTTTCTATACTTGTGTGTATCAACGGAAATGGAATTATATATTATGATGATAATAACACAGAAAAGATAAGATCAGGAGAGTCTCTTTTGATACCAGCTGCTTTGAAAAACATTACTTTAAAAGGAAAAATGAAATTACTTTATATTTATATCCCGGATAATATAAAAAAATTTAAGGATAAACTTTTAAAAAAAAGATATAAAAAAAATCTTTGATTTAGTCTTTTATCTCCATAAACAAAAATAACAGATACTTATCTTTTGTTTTGGCTGAACTTTAATCTCAATCCAACAGCAACTAAATTTATCAATAAAACTAATACAAGAAGCACAAATGCTGTTCCATAAGCTATAGGAACCTGTTTGGCAGGAAAAGTACCTGCTGTAACCAAGGCATATATATTATATGGTAGGGCCATAACTTCATCAAAAACAGATGATGGCAACCTCATTGTGAAAAATGTAGCAGCCGTAAATATAATCGGAGCCGTCTCTCCAGCCACCCTGCCTATTCCTAATATTACACCAGTTAATATGCCAGGCATCGCATTTGGTAATACTACATTTTTAACAGTTTGCCAATTAGTTGCTCCTAAAGCTAGAGAAGCATTCCTATATTCATCTGGTACTGTAATTAATGCTTCTTCTGAAGCACGAATTATTGTGGGTAAAATTACAATAGCTAATGTTAATGAACCAGATAATAAAGAAACCCCAAACCCTAAAAATTTAACAAATATTCCTAACCCAAACAATCCAAAAACTACCGAAGGAACTCCAGCCAGGTTATTTACACCTATTCGAATTATGGAAACTAACCTTCCTTTTTTTGCATATTCAGTCATATATATTGCAGCAAATACACCTAAGGGAGTTGAAAATATTATTGCCCCTATTACAAGATAAAAAGTACCGAGTAATGCAGGCCAAATCCCACCTTCAGTCATACCATTTTGAGGCATGGCAGTTATAAATTCCCAGCTGATAACACCGATACCTCTTTTTACAATAAAATATATAATAACAGCCAATATTAATAAAACAACACATAAAGTAATACCTAATAAAGAAAATATTATCTTCTGTTTTAAATGGCGATAACCAATGTTTGTCTCTTTCATTTTCCGCTCACCTTCTTATAAAATCTTTTACGAGTAAGATCAGCTATAATGTTAAAACTTAATGTTATTATGAATAGAACAATTGCAATTCCGAATAATGCCTGATAGTGATTACTCCCTACCGGGGTTTCTCCCATTTCAGCAGCTATAGTTGCTGTCATAGGTCTAACTGGTTTCAATATGCTTTTTGGCATTGCAGAAGCACCTCCGGCCACCATTAAAACTGTCATGGTCTCACCTATAGCTCTTCCCATACCCAGCATTATAGCTGTTACTATACCAGAGCTGGCAGTAGGTAAAATAACCTTACTGATTGTTTCCCATCTTGTTCCCCCCAGGGCTAAAGAAGCATCTCTAAATTTTTTTGGTACTGAGGTTATAGCGTCTTCAGAAAGACTTATAATTGTAGGAAGTGCCATTATGCCCAGCATTATAGATGCTGTTAGAGCGGTCAGCCCTGTAGGTAGACCAAATATATCTTTTAAAAAAGGGCCCAATATTTTCATTCCGAATAAGCCATAAATAACAGACGGAATACCTGCCAGTAATTCAATTGTAGGTTTTATGAAGTTTTTTATGCTTTTCGGCATAATATAGGATATAAATACTGAAGTAGATAGACCAATGGGAACAGCAAAGATCATTGCCCCTAGTGTGACCAATACTGATGCTGATATAAGAGGCAAAATACCAAAAGAAGCCGGATCATAAGTGGGATACCACTCCTGGCCGAATAAAAAATCTATTATACCTATTTTATAAAAAATTGGTAAACCTTCTCTGAATAAAACAATTACAATACCTGTGAGAAACATAATTGAAGACATTGCAAAGATTAATAGTATATATTTAATTAACTTTTCTTTTGTTTTCCAATCCATTAATAATCCTCCATTAAAAAAAGATTTTTAATATGTAATTCTGGGGAGGAATATTCCTCCCCAGAATTGCTTATTAATTAATGAAGAGGGACATACCCTTGTTCTTCAACCATTTTTTGTCCCTCTGCACTTAACACAAAGTTAATAAAGTCTGCTACTAAACCTTCAGGCCATCCATCAGTAAACATAAACAATGGTCTTGCAATGGGAAATTTACCGCTTGCTACAGTACTGTTATTAGGAAATACACCATTAACTTTTGTAGCTTTTATACTTTCATCGAGATATCCGAGTCCAACATAGCCTATGGCCCCTTTGGTGTTAGCTACTGTATCTTTAACCGCACCATTTGATGCCTGTAGTAATGCACTGGGAGTAACTCGCTCACCTTCTACAGCTATCTCATTAAAAACCTCAAAAGTACCGGAACTTGAATCTCTTGAAATCACAACTACTTCTTGATCTGCTCCACCCAGTTCTCTCCAGTTTTCAATTTGACCTGTGTATATTTGTTTTATATCCATTAAAGTCAGCTTATCAATTGGATTATCAGGATGTACGACAACTGCGATTCCATCCATGGCCACACGATGGGGTACAGGAAAATGACCATTGGCAACTGCATTATCAACTTCTTCTTGTTTAATAAACCGAGATGCATCAGCAATATCTGTTGTACCATCTATTAAAGCTGCTATACCATTACCTGATCCACCACCTCTAACTGATATATTCACATTATTATTCTCCATATAGACCTCAGCTGCTTTTTGTGCAATCGGCAGAACTGTTGAAGAACCCTGAATCGTCAAATTCTCTTGAGCTCCCACAACACCTGTAAATAAAGACATAACCATTACGAAAGATAACAAAATAAGTAAGTTCTTTTTCATTAATTAATTCCTCCTCAATTAATAATTATCATTTTTAACTTCTAATATTATAATAACAGGTGCTTGTTACAAACAGATTAATGATTTTTTACAATTAAGTTAATAAAGTGTTAAATATAATTGTGCTCATCTTGTTTAATAACCTTGATTAAATTAAGCAAAGTTTAAATATTGTTTCAAATTTTAATTTTGCCTTAGGAGGATCGATTTTTATTCATAAATTTATAACCCAGTCCCCTTACAGTCTGTATATAATCTTTTCCAATTTTTTTTCTTAATCTACGAACATGTACATCTAATGTTCTTGAATCTCCTGTATACTGAAATCCCCAGATCTTATCTAAAAGAAGGTCGCGAGTCAATACCATATTGATATTATTATACATAAATTTTAACAACTTAAATTCTTTGGGAGTCAGATTGATAATTTTACCATTTTTTTTAACCTCATAACCGGCAAGATCTATCTGTAATTTATCTGAGACAAAAGAATTTTTATTCCCTTCTTTTTTACTATCTGTGTTTGTTCTTCTTAAAACAGCTTTAACCCTGGACTTTAACTCCCTTATACTGAAGGGTTTAGTAATATAATCATCAGCTCCTATTTCCAGACCTAATATTCTATCTAACTCTTTGTCTTTTGCAGTTAACATAATTACAGCAATGTCACTTATTTCTTCATCCTTTCTAATCCTTCTGCAAACTTCTAAACCATTAACTTTGGGAATCATAATATCAAGTACTATCAAATCGACATTCTCATGTGCCTTTATATAAGCCTGCTCACCATCAGAAGCTGTAATCACTTGATATTTATCATTTTTTAAATTATATTTGATTAAATCTCTGATATTTTTTTCATCATCAGCGATTAATATTTTGTTTAGCATACCAATCATTCCTCTTTTGGACATAACAAATTTTCAAAATATATTATAGATAATTGAAATATTATTTTAATATGAAACATCCCAATCACCAGTCGACATATAAATCACTCTTTCACAAATATTTGTAGCATGATCTCCTATTCTTTCTAAAAATCGACTGATAAAAATAAGGGAGGTTGCCTGCTTTATTGTTGATGGTTCTTCCATCATAAATGTCAATAATTCTCTTAATATTTGTTCATCTAGCAAATCTACCTCTTCATCTTCTTTGGCAATTTTGTGAGCTAGCTCTACATCCTGTTCAATAAAAGCTTTTAAACTTTCTCTTAATCTATATATTACTATATCGTTCATTCTTGGAATATCAATTAAGGGTTTAATCAATGGTTCTTTACCAATTTTGATAACCATCTTTGCAATATTAGAAGCGTGGTCACCAACTCTTTCTAAGTCTGTAGCTAATTTTGAAATAACTATTATGGTTCTTAAATCACGAGCCACAGGTTGCTGAGTTGCAATTAGCCTGGTACACATTTCCTCTAATTCTAATTCGTAATTATCAATTTGATCATCAGATTTCATAACCTTTTCAGCTAATTCTATATCCTGCTTTTTTAAGGCATCTATACTGTTTTCAATCGCTTTTTCAACTTTACTGCCCATGATTAACATTTCATTTTTTAATTTTTCAATATTATCATCAAGTCCTTTTCTCTGCATTTTACTCTCCTTTCTTTTTTAACCGAATCTCCCCGTTATATAATCTTCAGTTCTCTGATCGTTAGGATTCTCAAAAATTTTACCGGTCTCTCCATACTCTATTACCTCACCCATCAAAAAAAATCCGGTTTCATTGGAAACTCTGGCAGCCTGTTGCATACTGTGGGTTACTATAACAATTGTATAATTTTTTGCTAGGTCAGCCATAAGTTCTTCTATTTTTGCGGTGGCAACTGGATCTAAAGCTGAAGCCGGTTCATCCATTAAAAGGATTTCGGGTTTTACAGCCAATGCCCTGGCGATACAAAGCCGTTGTTGTTGCCCACCTGATAGATCAAGGGCAGGTTGATATAATCGGTTTTTTACTTCACCCCATAAGGCTGCCCCTCGCAAGCTTTCTTCAACTATTTGTTCTAAGTTATTTTTATTTTTTTCTCCATGCATTCTAGGCCCATATGCAACATTATCAAATATTGTCTTAGGAAAAGGGTTCGGCTGTTGAAATACCATGCCTACCTTTTTTCTCAGCTCTACAACATCAACCTCTGAAGAATACAGATTTTGCCCATCAATAATCACTTCTCCTTTTACCTTTGTATGATCGATCAAATCATTCATCCTGTTGATAACCCTTAGAAAAGTAGATTTACCACAACCTGAAGGACCAATTAATGCTGTTATTTCGTTTTCCGGAATATTCATGTTTATATTCTTTAAGGCTTGGAAATCATCATAATAAAAGTTAAGATCTTTGATTTCTATCTTTACATTTTCTGACATAAAGGCTAAACTCCCTTCTAAAAAAAAATTAACTTAACACTATTATAAATCTACCATAAATATGGTAAAAATATAAATAAAATAGTGTTAAGTTAATGTTAAACTTCTGTTAACAGAAAATTTATTTGGCTTTATTTAAATAAAACTTAAAATTTGTTCCTTCTCCTTCCTCACTTTTAACCTCTATTTTGCTATTATGCCCTTTAACTATATGTTTGACTATAGATAAGCCTATGCCGGTTCCTCCCACATCTTTAGATCTGGCCTTGTCAACTCTATAAAACCTTTCAAATATTCTCTTTTGATCTTTTTGAGGAATCCCCAAGCCCGTATCCTCTACTTCAATAAAAACTTTATTTTCCTTTTCATAAGCTCTTAAATATATTTTACCGTGCTTCTTGTTATACTTGATTGCATTATCTATTAAATTAATTAATAGGTTTTCTATTTGTGATTTATTCATCTTAACAAAGGGTAAATCTTTATCAAAATGATTAAATACTTCAATATCTTTTTTTTCTAATTCGTTTTTTAATAGTTTTAAGGGTTTATCAAGAATATTATCTAGTTTTTCTGGCTTTAAGTCAAAGTATTCAGATTCTAATTTAGATAAATCTAAAAGATCATTAATTAATAAATTTAAACGAGTTGTTTCCTGACTAATAATACTTACAAATTTATTAATGGTTTGATAATCTGTAATTTCATTTTCAGTTATCGTGTCTGCATATCCTTTAATCGAGGTTAAAGGTGTTTTTAATTCATGAGAAACATTTGCTACAAAGTCTTTTCTCATTTCTTCTAATTGCTTTATCCTACTTACATCAATCAAAACAATCACAGCACCAATAATATTTTTATTATTATCAGTAATAGTTTGAAAATTACATTCTAAATATATCAATTTGGGGTTTTTAAATTTCATCTCAGTACTATAATATTCGTTTTTGCTTAAAACCTTATCCAAATATTCCTCACATCTATAATCCCTTATCTTATTCATAAAACTGCTGCCTTCTATATTTTCACAGTTAATATTAAGCATTTCACATGCTTTAGGATTAATCATTAATATCTTTTTATTAACATCTGTTGCTATAACACCCTCAGTCATGCTATTTAAAATCGCCGAAAGCTTATTTTTTTCCTCCATCAAAATATCGATTTTTTTATCTAATTCTTGGCCCAATCTATTATATTCCCGTACTAAACTACCTAATTCATTATTAGAATAACTTATTTCACCAATTTCATTTCTTTGACCTCGGGTGATCTCTCGAGCCATATTTTTTATTTTCTTAAGAGAAGTAATAATTGCTTTTGAATATTGCCAGACTATTATATTACTTGCTAATAAAAGCAAAACTAAAAATAACAGATATTTATATATATCTTCTATTATAACCCTGTTAATATTTTCTAACGACTTGGCTAGCCTTATAATGACCTTGCTGTTATTAATATTAGAAGATGCAGCAATATAATGCATCTTATGGTTAAGAGTATCGCTCATACGGGAAGAGACACCATAATCATTGCCTTGTAAAGTATCCCTTACTTCCGGTCTATCAATATGATTATCCATTAATTCGGGTTCATATCTCGAGTCAGCAATAACATTCCCTTCATCTTTAATTATGGTAATTCTGGTATTTATAGTTTTACCAATATCTTTGATATATTGATCCAGCTGGTCGGGATTGTTGATATAGCTTATAATTAATTTATCGTTTTTCAATAAATTTATATTATCTTTTAAATTGATTTCTAATTGTTCGATATAAAAGTTCCGATAATTTAAACTGACAAAATAAAATATCAGGGAAAATAATATTATCTGTATTAAAGCAAAAACAATGATTAATTGGCTTCTCAAACTAAGTTCATTCCATTTTTTCAAATTTGTAGCCAACTCCTCTCACAGTTTTTATTAAGTTTTGATCAATTTTTTTTCTCAATCTTCTAACATGAACATCAACAGTTCTGGTATCTGCGGCAAATTCATAACCCCAAATTTCTTTTAGCAATTGATCACGGGAAAATACTTGACCTTCTTTTTGAATTAAAAAAACTATTAAATCAAATTCTTTAGGAGTAATTGCAATTTCTTCACCATCTTTTTTTATAGTATGATTCTCGATATTAATAATAATATTTTTTAACTTTATTACTTTATTTGCTTTTTTCCCATAATCTTTAGTCATGGCAATTCTTCTCAATAATGCCTTGACTCTTGCAATTAATTCTCGGGTATTAAATGGTTTGGTTATGTAATCATCTGCACCTAATTCTAAGCCTAAAATTCGATCAATCTCTTCACCTTTAGCTGTGAGCATAATAATAGGCAAATCCCCTATAGCCGGATCATTCCTGATTTTTTTACAAACATTCAATCCATCTATTTCAGGCAACATCAGATCAAGAATGACAAGATCAATATCTGGGTCGATTTTTTTTAGAGCTTCCTTTCCATCAAAAGCATCTACTGTCTTATAACCTTCATTTTCAAGATTAAATTTCAACAAATCTCTTATGTTTTTTTCATCATCAACTATTAGAATTTTTTTCGACATAATAACCCCCCCTATAAAATAGTTAAAGGCCATTTAGGCCTTTATCTAAATAGTTCTCTGCTTTTTTCTTTCTATTATGCTATAAGCAATATCTGCAAATTGATCACTAATATGTTCCAGATCTTCTAGTACTTCTAAATAAGCTATCCCGGCAGCAGGAATACAAATACCTCTATTTAATCGTTCCATATGTTCATTTCTATATTTGAGCAAAATGTTATCCATTTCCTCTTCTCCTGCAAACAATTTGGATGCTTTCTCTTCATCACCTGTTTCAATAATTTCTCGAGATATTTTCAAGTAATCTAAAACCAGGTCATAAGCATGATTTATTGATTCCTCAGCTTTTTTTGAAAATATTAAATCATTTTCAATTATGTATTCTGATAATTCAGCAATGCTATCCCCATCATCTCCTATACTCTCAATATCATCAATAATTGCAAAATAACTATTGAGTGTCTTAATGTCTTCATCTGATAATGAATTTTGAGGTATGTCTGTTAAAAACACTAATAAATCTTCTTCTATTTCATTGATTATCTCTTCTTTGTGTTTAATCTTATTGATCATTTTGGTGTCTTTTTCTATTACTGCTTTTCTTGATTCAATAACCATTTCTTCAACTAGGCCATGCATTCTACATACCTCTTTATTTACTTGAGATAAAGCAGCCTGTGGGGTACTTAACATTCTTTGATCAAGATGAACCAATCCTCTTTCAATGGAGACTTCTTCCCCAGGTATGATCTTATTTACTAATTTCACCATATAACCCACAAAAGGCATCCATAATAATGTATTCGTAATATTAAATAATGTGTGTGTATTGGCCAACATTCTCTCAGCACTAACCGAATTATTTGTGGCTATACTAAAGGCCCTTAATATTTCTCTCAATCGACCTAAAAAACCAGGTACTAGATATATAAGAGAAATCATAATACTTGTTCCTAATATATTGAAAATAAAGTGGGCTGCAGCAGATTTCTTAGCAGTTTTGCTGGCTCCAATTGCAGATAATATCGCTGTAACAGTAGTACCAATATTACTACCCAGTAAAATCGGTACTCCAGAGCTAAAATCAATAATTCCTACTGAAACTAATCCAACTAAAATACCAAATGTCGCACTACTGCTCTGCACAACAACTGTAATGGTCATACCTGCTATTACACCTAAAATAGGGTAGTCGCCGAAATTTTTCATCAACTCAACAATGTACTGCGATTCCCTTAAGGGGTGCATCGTCTCACTCATAATATTAAGTCCCATAAAAAGGATACCAAATCCTAATATGACCTGTCCTATATATTGATATTTCTTTTTATTTGCAAATAAATAAGCGGCAGCTCCTAAAGTTATAGCATGAAATGCATAATCTCCGAGTTTAAAGGAAATCAACTGGGCTGTCACTGTTGTACCAATATTAGCCCCCATAATCACGCCGATAGATTGATATAGGGTCATCAATCCAGCATTTACAAATCCTACTACCATGACAGTAGTAGCACTACTACTTTGTATAATCGAGGTTATACCGGTACCAACCAATACTCCAGAAAAAGTGTTATTAGTTAAAAATGCCAAAATATGTCTTAACCTTTTGCCGGCAGTTTTTTGCAGTCCTTCACCCATCTGCTTCATACCATAGATGAATAATCCCAAACCCCCGGTTAAACCAATCAACATTTCAAATGACAACTAGATACACCTCCGACTACGAATATATATATAAAAAATTGTGATATTAACAACTATTTAGGAATAAAATATTTTATATTACGCCTATTCTCTGATGATCCTCTTTCAATTTTAATTCAACAGAATCAGTTAAAAGATCGGCATATGAAAATGAAAGATGTCTTTCCTGCTCACCTTCTTTTATTTTAACAATAAATATGTTGTCATAAGTATCATCTAATATTCCTTCTTTATTAATTGATCTCCTTCTTCCCCTATCTGCTTTGATAATTACCTCTTCACCAACATACTTAGAAATGTTCTTTTTAATCTGAGTTAAAGTATTTTTTGCCATTAGAAAACCCCCCCAAGTTCTCCTTTTATCTGTTATTTATTTAAATATTAAATTTTATTAATCAAAATTATCAGTTTTATATTAATAGATTAAATATAAAAGACCTCTTTATTGTCAAACTATCTAAATTTATTTAGTATATCTATCAGCTACATTGGAAGCTGCATAAGAATCCGGTTTTATTAAAGCATCATAACCACTTCCAACCACCATGCCAACAACTTCTTTTATAATTTCACTACTAGGTCCATTCTGTCCTACATCAATATGAATTTCAATATCAAATAATTCAGTAGTGTTATCAAAAGAGATATAATCTGTAATTTTGCTGGCTACTTTTAAACTCCTAGCTACTTCATTAAAAATACGCTTTTTAAAACCACTATTCATTACTACATTTTCTTTATGATAGAAATATCTACCACCATGACCCACCCTATAAATTACTATAGCAGTAACAAACACAGATTCTTTAATGCCAGGATGAGAATCTGTACCAATAATTAATTTATATTGATACTGAGATTTTTCCTGAATAAAAGATACAATACTTTTATAAGTTTCTTTTATATTCATTTTTCCTTCAGTTGGACTGATAAATTTCATTTTAGATCACTCTTTTTTCTTTAATTCCCAATATATATTACTTAAAGAAACTAATTTAGGAATCTCTAGTTTTTCCCCCCGTGTCCTCGGATCAATATTTGATTGCCTTAATCCCTCAATAATCAGTTCTTTATCCATCTTGAAGAGGGGAGATAAATTTAAACTATTTTTTATGTTTTTTCTCCTTAAATTAAATATCGCTTTAACAACATTGAAGAAAAATTCTTTATTTTTTACTTTATAAGGAATTTCCTGATAAGGTGTAAGCTTTATAACAGCAGAATGTACTTTTGGCTTAGGAATAAAAAATTTGGGAGGAACTTCAAATTTTATTTCAACTTTATAATGAAACTGAATAAACACAGATAAGCTACCATATGCCTTTGTTCCTGGATTTGCAACTAATCTCTCTGCTACTTCCCTTTGTATCATAAAAACCATAGAGTTTATTTTTAGGGGTGAAAAAAGTAGGCTTTTAATAATTGCTGTTGTGATATAATAAGGAAGATTAGCAATAATTTTTATTTTAACTTTTTTTAGATCATACTCTTTAATAAAATTATCCCAATCAATATTTAAAATATCCTCTTTTAATATTATTAAATTATCATAGTTACTGAACAAGTCAGATAGAATAGTTATAAATCTTGTATCCTTTTCAATAGCTATAAGTTCTCCTTTATCTAATTCTTTGAGTAAATATTGAGTTAGAGAACCTATGCCCGCTCCAATTTCAATAACCTTTTCGTTACCTTTAAGATCTGAAGCCTTGATGATTTTGTTCAAAATGACATTATTAATCAAAAAATGTTGCCCCAGGTTTTTATTCAACCTAATATTATATTTGCTTAATATATCTTTTGTATTATACAAGTCTGCAATTTCTTTATCCATGCATACCTCCTTATTTTTCATACTAACAAAGTTATTTTATCACAACAAATCTTATAATGTAAAATTTAATATGCTTTTCCTTGACTATATTTGATTTTTTTTATAAATATTGTACAATAATATCCATAAAATTACTTCTTTTTTTATGTTATTAGGATATTAACATTTCGTCAAAAAGGGGGCCTTCCTTTTTACTTTTTTATCAATAATTTTCAGAAGTTATTTACTTATAAGTAAGTCTTTATATATAAAATATTTTTCATCTATTTAAAGAGATTTATATGAATACTTCTCCTCTTTTTTATATGGAATCTATAAAAAATTATACAACAAACAATAATAATCAATAGATATATATTCAATCTAAATCTACAATCCCCATCCTTAAAGATTTAATTAGGGCTTGCGTTCTATCATTAACCGACAATTTTTTTAATATACTACTGACATGGTTTTTTACAGTCCTTTCACTAATTAACAGTTCAGCTGATATCTTCTTATTTGACATACCTTTAGATATTAACTTTATTACATCCATTTCTCTATCAGTAAGGTTTTGAAACTTATAATTAACTGAAATTTCTTTTATAGTTTCTTCAACATTTTTATTTACATATTTTTTTATCATGGCATATAGATAGTTATAATCTTTTGAAGTAGGAATGATTAAATCAACATAACGGTCTGTGTTTTTGTTTAATGTCTTTTTATCATTTTGTAAAACAAAGATACTGATTTTCTTATTAATGGTTTTAATAGCTTTAACCAGATTTTCTAGTTCTTTAGTTCCCATCTTTAGGCTATTGATGAGTACCATATCAGGATAAAATTTCTCTAATACTGAAATCACGTGCTCATATTGGGATATAGAAAAAACTGATTTTATCTTTCTTTTGTCTTTTAACATATACGAAATAGCATCTTTATATAATTTATTTTTATCAAATATTAATATTTTTATTTTCTCCATATTGTCACCCTTTAACCCTTTTTATATATTATATCAAATAAAACAATAAAAAAAAGGCTAATCCCTTAAGAATTAACCAAAAATTCATTTCTATACTTATTTATTATTTTTTTCATCTAAATTTCCTCAAGGAAATTCCATCTAAATCTATGATTTGGGTGGAGAGGTTCATTTATATATCAAGGCTCTGATTGGAGAAGCTTCGCAATTTTTAAATTTTAAAGGTATGGCTAATAAATTATAGATTCCATTTTCAACATCACTCAAATTTAAACTTTCTATGATCACTACTTCATTTTTTAATAAAATTTTATGTACAGAAAAATCATGACTGTTCGGTCTTTCAATATTTAAGTAATCAATTCCTATTAGTTGTATTCCTTTTTCTAATAGATATTCAGCTCCTTTATAGGTTAGATAAACATAATTTTCATCAAAAAAATCTTTTTTATATAGTGTACTATTTCTTGTTTTGAAAAGCACCTTATTACATTTGATATTTATATTTAAAAGTTCTTTTCTTGTTATTTCTTTTTGATCATTAATTTTAATTATCTGAACTTTACCAATAAATTTTCCTGGGGCAATTTCATCTATATTTTTCCCATTTTCTACAAAATGTGAAGGAGCATCAATATGAGTACCTGCATGTAAACTCATATTCACACTGCTTAAATTATATCCATCATGTTTTATGTTCTTTGTTCTATCAATTTCAGTAGCCTTATCACCTGGAAAATCAATCATATCCTTTGTTATTCTTAAGGAAATATCTAATATATTCTTTTCCCTCTCCATGTGGCAACTCCTTTCAAGTAACTCTATTGATTGGTTTTTTACCTTCCAGAACTTTTATAACATTTTTAGCTACCATTACTGCCATTTTATTGCGTGTATCCGTAGTAGCAGTACCTATATGAGGGGTTAAAATTACATTGTCTAATTTTAATAATTCAGGGTTTACTTCAGGTTCATTTTCATAAACATCTATTCCGGCTCCAAATATTTGATTATTTATTAGCGCATCTGCTAAAGCATCTTCATCGACAATCGGGCCTCTACCAGTATTAACTAAAACAGCATTATCTTTCATCATTTGAAATTCATTTTTGCCTATCAAATGATGAGTGCTTTCATTTAAAGAAGCATTGATTGTAATATAATCTGAATTATTGAGAAGTTCATCTAATTTAGCATATTTGACATTAAGTTGTTCTTCCTCTTTATTACTTAACTTTGATCTTTTATTATATAATACTTTCATATCAAATCCATGGGCTCTTTTCGCCACAGCTCTTCCTATTCTACCAAATCCTACAATTCCTATTGTTTGTCCATATATGCTTTTTCCCAACATTAATTCAGGTGCCCAACCATCAAATTTTAATTCACGAAGGAATTTATCAGCCTCAACAATTCTTCTGGCCATTGCAGACAATAATGTCCATGTCAAATCAGCAGTTGCTTCTGTTAAAACCCCCGGGGTATTGCTTACATAAATTCCATTTTTCCGAGCTGCATCTAGAACAATATTATCATAACCAACTGCATAATTAGCAATAATTTTCAAATTTTTACAACTATTTATTATTTCCTCATCAATCTCATCACTTAACAAAGTGATCAGCGCATCAACTTTTTTCGCATTCTTAATAATCTGCTCTTTATCAGGATTTACCTCATCAGAAAAAACTTTAACATCATGTGCACTTTTCAAAAGATTTAAACCTGCTTCAGGAATTTTTCTTGTCAAAAATATTTTGGCCATATTGAAACACTACCTTTTGTATTTAATTAGTTATACTTATAATCTTTGAACTACTCGGCATTGAAATACCA
>JAGYMU010000042.1 GCA_018399995.1 Halanaerobiales bacterium
GCCGCTTTTGGAAAAGAATGCCTTTTTGCCTGATTTGGGCAAGATTCCTAAATCTGTTTTAAAGAAAACTAAGTTGATTTTTGTAAATTATCCTAATAATCCAACTTCGGCTTTAGCTCCTATGAGTTTCTTTAAAGATCTTGTGAGGTTCGCAAAGAAAAATAATCTTATTATTATTTCTGATGAGGCATATTCGGAAATGTGCTACAGCAAAGATATTGCGCCCAGCATATTACAGATTCCCAAAGCTAAAGAAATTGCCATAGAATTTCATTCTTTATCAAAGACTTACAATATGACAGGGTGGCGTTTAGGCTGGGTTTGCGGTAACGATAAAATAATAAAGGCAATATCTAAATTTAAAAGCAATATTGATTCTGGAGTATTCCAGGCAATCCAGATTGCCGGCATCACAGCCTTAAAGACACCAAAAAGTTTTATTGATAAAAACAACAAGCTTTATAAGAAAAGACGCAGTATTATAAATGATGGTTTAAGTAAGCTTGGTTGGGATTATCTTGAAAGCAGCGCTACATTTTATGTTTGGGTGAAAGTTCCTTTCAGGATGAGTTCCATTGAGTTTGCTAAATTAGCGCTTGATGATTGTGATATAGTGGTAACTCCTGGCGTTGGATTTGGCAAATATGGCGAAGGATATTTTAGAATATCGCTTACCGTGTCCAGAAAGTTATTGGAACAAGCGGTGGGAAGGTTGTTTAAGTTAAAGTAATTAATCAGGGGGATTAATTATGATAAATAAGAATATAGTTTTTATTGAAAGTAATGAGTTTACTCGCAAGATGGTTGAGACGGACCTTTTAAAAGCAGGATATAATGTGGCAGGGGTTTCTTCGTATAATGAAGCGTTGGAAAAGATAAAAGAAGATTCTTTCGCTGTGATTATTACGGAGATCAAGACAAAAGAGTTTGGTAAAGCCGTGGAGGTAATCAGGAAATTCAGACAGAAAAACTCGGAGTCAAGAATAATTGTTGCCACCAATTATGATTCTATCACTCAGGCTGCAGCAGCTTTAAATGAAGGCGCACATGATTATATAATGAAACCTTTTAATCTTCATGAGTTGAGAATGGTTATTGAAAACACTTTAGAGATGCAGAAAGTTGACAGTGAATTTAAGGATAAGGAAATGTCGGCTTTCAAAGATGAAGTAACAAGAATTTATAATTATACTTATTTTGAAGAAACTCTGAAAATTGAAATTAATAGGTCTCAACGTTACCCATCTCAATTTACGATTCTTTTAATCGATGTGGACAATTTTAAATATATAACCAATGCCTACGGGAAGGAAACTGCAAATAGCGTATTAAAAATGTTAGGTGAAGTCGTATACGCTGGAGCACGTAAAAGCGACTGCGTTTGCAGATTTGGTCCAGATGAATTTTCGGTTATTTTACCAGAGACGAAAAAGGATGGAGCTTTTATAATGGGCACAAGACTGCTGTCTTTAATTAGACAGGAGAATTTTATCGGCTTAAAACATAGAAATGAATTAACGGTTAGTATCGGCATGTCTGCTTTTCCAGAAGACGGGAAAAGCCATGATGAGTTAATAGAGACGGCAAAAAATGCTTTAAAGGAAGCAAAAAGTTTAGGAAAAAACAGAATAGTTTTCTTCTAGCATCTTATGATTAATAGACGTGAGTTGGTTTATATCGGTATCGGCAGCAATTTAGGAAGAAAAAAAAATAATATTAACAAAGCAATAAATTTGATTACTTTCAATAAAAGAAATCGACTCCTTAAAAGATCTTCTTTCGTTAAATCAAAACCACAAGGATACAAAAACCAGCCTGATTTTATAAATGCGGTTATTAGTATAGAAACTTCATTTAGCCCTTTACAGTTATTAGAATTCTTAAAAGAAATTGAAAAAAAACTTGGGCGTGTTAAGACATTTATTAATGGGCCCAGGATTATTGATTTGGATATTTTATTATACGGAACAAAAAAGATTAGTCTGGATAAATTAGAAATTCCTCATCCTAGGATGTTTAAAAGGTGTTTTGTTGTTAAGCCTTTAAAAGAGGTATTGCGGTTTCCAAAAGGAAAAGCTTTAAAAGAGTTTAATGACTACAAAGATTTTATCTATGCAATTAATAAAGAAATTAAGTTTAATTAAGAAAATTTTATCTTCTTTGCGTAGTAAGGGGCGCTCAATAGGGTTTGTGCCTACGATGGGATATTTGCATGATGGGCACTTATCATTATGTCGGCAGTCAGTTAAGGATAATGATATTACGGTAATGAGTGTATTCGTCAATTCCAAACAATTCGCTCCCGATGAAGATTTTAAGAAATATCCAAGGGATATACGCAGAGATTTAAGTTTGGCCAGAAAATGCGGTGTAGATTTCGTGTTTTATCCAGATAACGACGAAGTTTATACAAAAGATCATCTTACCTATGTTGAAGTAGAATCCCTTAGTAAAATCCTGTGTGGAAGAACTCGCCCCGGTCATTTTAAGGGCGTTGCCACAATTGTGCTTAAATTGCTTAATATAATTCAACCAGATATTTTTTATCTTGGGCAAAAAGATTACCAACAGTACGTAGTTATAAATAAAATGATAAAAGATTTAAATTTACCTGTTAGATTAAAACTTATGCCGATAGTAAGAGAAACCAGCGGATTAGCGATGAGTTCAAGAAATAGCTATCTTTCTAAGGAAAATAGAGAGAAAGCCTCAATTATTTATCGTGCTTTACAAAAAGCAAGGATTTTGGTAAAATTGAATGAGTTTAAACCGACGGAGATGAAAGACTTTATCGTCGATACGGTTGCTAAGAAAATGCAAGTTGAATATGTTGAAATTTTAGATCTATCGTCGTTACAACCGGTAAATAAAATTACCGGCAGGGTTTTAATTGCTGTTGCTGCACGTATTGCCGGCGTGCGACTTATTGATAACGTAATTATCTAATCCATACTTAATTGAAAGCAAAAATAAAAAAAATTGGGATTATCGGTTGTGGTGCAATTGGTTCCCGACTTGCTTTATATATAGATAATAAGTTGGTTCAATTTGCTAAGGTAACTTCATTAAGTGATATAGATAGAGAAAAAGCTAAAAATCTTTCCTTTAAAATAAAATCCCATCCAGAAGTATTGTCGTCAGAAAGTCTTATAAAAAAATGCGATTTAATTATCGAATGTGCTTCAGCTGCGGTTTCATTTCGTATTGTTAAAAGGTCTTTAAAATCCAATAAAGATGTTTTGGTTTTAAGTGTCGGTGGTCTTATTAGAAATGAATTATTTTCTTTGTTGAGTAAGTCCTCTGCGCGGCTTTATATCCCCAGCGGTGCAATTGCAGGTATTGATGCGATTAAGGCAGCGTATTTGCATGATTTAAGAAAGATTACCCTTACGACTTATAAGCCATTAAGAGGGTTAGCAGGAAGTCTTGGAAAGGCAAGAATAACTAGAGAAAAGGTTATTTTTGAAGGCAACGTAAAGGCTGCTATAAAAAAGTATCCAAAAAACATCAATGTGGCGGCCACTTTGGCTTTGGTAGTAAGAGATTTTAATAAGGTTAAAGTCAAAATAGTTACTGGGCCTAAGATTAAACGTAATAGCCATAAAATTTTTGTGGAATCAAAAGCAGTTGATCTGCATACACAGACATTTAATATTCCTTGTCCTGACAATCCAAAGACAAGTCTTTTGGCAGTTCTTTCAGCACAAAGATTATTAGAAGACATTTTCGGTAACTTAAAGATAGGATCTTAGTTTAAAAAAAATTTGAAAGGGGGTGAGATAAGATGGCACAGAAAGTCGAAAAAGTAGGAATCAAGAGACAAAAAGGTTATCTTTATTATGTTGATAAGAAGGGTGATGTCTCTTGTGCCAAAATGGCTAGAGGCAGTAAAAAAGGCGGAAGTCCGAAGAAAGTTGCCAAATGCGGCATTGAGAGGAAAGAAGGATATCTCTATTTTGTCGATAAGCAGGGAGATGTTTCTTGCGCTAAGATGAAAAGAGGCGGGAAGAAGAAAAAGAAGAAGAAGTAATTGCGTTATGGGCAGGAAAAATTAACTTGCTTTTCCTGCCCATAATTTAATTCTACTATGAAAGATAAAAAAAGCATAAAACTAATTATACAGATTCCTTGTTTGAACGAGGAAAGGACGCTTCCAATTACCTTAAAAAATATTCCAAGAAATATCGAAGGCGTATCTGAGGTAGAAGTTTTAATAGTCGATGATGGAAGTACGGATGATACAAAGACTGTCGCTTCTAGATTTGGTGTAGATCATATTGTGAGTGTTCCAGTAACTCGTGGCCTTGCCCATGCTTTTAAGGTTGGCTTAGATAGTTGTTTGGAGAATGATGCTGATATAATCGTGAATTTTGATGCAGATAATCAATACAAAGGTGAGGATATTCCTAGGTTAATAAAACCAATTTTGGATGGGCACGCAGATATAGTTATTGGCAACAGAAGAATTAGTAATATTAAAAGTTTTTCATTATTTAAGAAAATCCTTCAATATTTTGGTAGCTGGTTGGTAAGGGGTGTATCCGGAACAAATATATCGGATGTAACAACCGGTTTTCGTGCTTATTCCAGGAAGGCAGCATTAAAAATAAATGTGTTGTCAGATTACACCTATACGTTAGAAACAATCATTCAAGCTGGGCATGAAGCATTTTCTATTGTTAATATAGAGGTTGATACAAATAATCCATTAAGGAAGTCAAGGTTGTTTAAAAGTATTTATGAGTACTTGTTAAAATCTGTAATTACAATATTGAGGATATATTCTATGTTTAATCCATTAAGAGTATTTTTTAGCATTGGACTTTTCACGTTTTCTTTTGGTGTGTTAATCGGCATTAGGTATCTATATTTTTATTTTTCAGGAAATGGTTCAGGGCATATTCAATCGGTTATTTTAGCAGCAGTTTTATTAATTTTTGGTTTTCAAATAGTACTAATTGGTCTTCTTGCCGATTTAATAGCTTCCAATAGAAAATTGATAGAAGATATTTTGTTCCGTATTAAAAAAAGCAAACCGTAATCAGTTTATAAACATAATAATGAAAAGTACATCTTTAATAATAATTTTAATCATTTTATCTGCAGCTATCTTTAGAATAGTAGGATTTAACTCGCCACATTTTTATACGTTTGATGAATCTTTATATACAGATTTTGGTAGCAAGTTTATGAGTAATTCTCTAGATTATAATTTTCAGCAATCTTTTAAAGCATTCGCTGAAAAAGGACGCGAACTCCCTGCTTATTTAAATAAACCGATTTTTAAGCATCCGCCTCTTTATCCAATGTTGTTATCTTTAAGTTTTTCATTGTTTGGTGTATCTTATTTCTCAGCTTTTTTAGTTTCACTTTTTTTTGGAGTTATGTTGGTTTTATTGACTTATTTCTTAGGAAGAGATTTATTTAATAAAGAGGTTGGCTTGATCGCCTGTTTTGCAATGTTAATTGAACCGGTTAATTGGTTATGTTCCCAGAAAATATGGCTAGAGACTACATTATCGTTTTTTACAGTTTTGGCTCTTTATTTATTCCTTATATATGTTAAAAATGGAAAGAAGAGTTTGTTTATATTATTAAGCGCAATTTCTATAGGTTTTGCAGCGCTTACTAAATATCCTGGCATGCTTTCTTTGATAGTTATTATTTTATACTCATTAATATTTGACCGAAGTCTTTTTAAGAGAAAATTTTTTATTTTTTGTTTATTTGTACCTTTTTTGATGCTTGTGCCTTGGTTATTTTGGAATTATAAAGTTTATGGAATAAGTTTTCTTTTTGAAATATATAAAACTCATAATATTATCTACCGTTTTAATTGGTTGAGGCAGAAAGAACTTATTTATGGTTTATTTGCAATAATTATAATGTTTTTTTCAGCCAAGTCATTAAAATTCGTAATAGAGAAATACAAATTTTTATTCTCTTTGTTTATTGTATCAATTTTTTTCTTCATATTTCAAAAGAATTTCATTAATGCTTTTAATTTATTTGTTTTTCCAAGGGCGGGATGGAAAATTATGATGTTTAATGATGAGAGCCCGATTTTTTATATAGGACAACTTTTAGAGCTTTATCCGTTGTATTTATTTGTTTTTATTATTATGCCTTTTTATTTATTATTAAATGTTGAAGAAAAAAAGAATTATTATTTGATTGTTATTGCTTCCTTGGTAATTATGCTCTTTTATATGTGGTGGAAAGTTTATCAATCAAGGTATATTTTATCATTAATTCCTTTTTTGATTATTTTAGGATCAATGCATGTGGTCTGGGTTTGGTCAAAAATAAGCACGATTAAGAATATTTCTTCGCGCAGTTTATTAAAAATAGTTTTTTCAACAACTCTTTTTTATTTGATAGTCAAATCATTGGTTATAGATTTCGTACTTGTATTGCCAAATGGAGTTTGCTATTTTTAGGATATTTTGTTGCTATATATTAATCATTATATATAAACGATAAATCTAATGAGAATTCGTTATAACTGTCGTTTTTTTAAACAGGACCAACCGTGTATTTACCATAAACAATCAGGTATTCGTTGCGTTAATTGCGATAAATTTTCTCCTGTTAAAGAGAAGATACTTATAATAAAACTTGATTCCATGGGTGATGTTTTAAGAACAACATCGTTATTGCCGGGCTTAAAACATAAATATCCTTATGCATATATAAGTTGGTTGACAAATAAATCTTCCTTTCCTTTATTAAAAAATAACCCATATATAGATAGATTATTGATATATGAAGACTCTGCTTTGCTTAGTGTGTTGACTGAACACTTTGATATTGTTATTAATCCTAGCAATGATAAGCCTTCTTGTGCTTTGGCTTCATTGTCTTCTGGAAGTTGTAAACTTGGTTTTATTTTAGATGGTCATTCTAGAATAAAACCTTTAGGAAAAGCGGCAAAATATTATTTTAATATGGCAATAGATGATTCTCTAAAAAAAAATAATATCCTTACATATCAACAGATTATTTACGATATGGTTAATTTAGAATTCAGAGGTCAGAACCCTGTATTAAAGCTTGATTCCCATGATTTAGATTACGCAGCCAGTTTTTTTAAAGAACACAATATTGGTTGCAATAAACCGGTTATTGGATTAAATACAGGATCTGGTAGCAGGTGGAAAAAAAAGAAATGGCCTGTTGATAGCAATATAAAGTTGGCACGTTTGTTGAAAGACAATTTTAAATCTATGGGTATTCTTCTCGGCGGTCCAGAAGAGATTATTCGTAATAAGGCTATATTATCACAATCACAAGATTATCTAATAGATGGAGGGTGCAATTTGTCAGTAGGTAAATTCGCCGCTTTAATTAATTCGGTTGATATATTGGTGACCACCGATACGCTAGCCTTACATATTGCCTGCGCATTAAATAAAAAAGTTGTTTGTTTGTTTGGCCCTACTTCTGCCGCAGAGATAGAGTTGTATAATAATGGCATAAAACTTTTTGCTTCAGGTTTAAAGTGTTTATGTTGTTATAAACATGATTGTTCAATAGTTCCTGATTGCATGGAACTTATTTCTCCTGAGCAGGTTGTTCAAGCTGTCAAAAAACTAGTTCATTCCTAACGTATAAGTGAGGGTTTGATGAAGGTTACTATTTTTGGGACATTGCCTCCTTTGAAAGGCAATGCCTATTATTGTTGGTTAGCTTCAAAAGCACTTTCAGAGATAATTACTGTAGAATTTATTTCATTTAGCAGGCTCTATCCAGAGAGATTTTATCCTGATGGGGTATCGGAGTTTAATTCGGGTTTTAATATAGCTCCTAGTGAGAAATTAAATATTAAAAGAATTTTAGTTTATTATAATCCTTTGACTTGGTTTAAGGCAGCTTTTATGGCTAGTTCAGAATTTGTCATTATTCAGTGGTGGAGCTTGCCGGTTGGAATTGTTTGGATTGTTGTTATGAGCATTTTAAGATTAAGAAATAAAAAGATTTTTGTTACTGTGCATAATGTTTTACCGCATGAAAAGTCGTTTCTTTATAATTTTATTTTTAGGATTGTGTGTTTTTTAGCTAACAGTTTTTTTGTTCATACGAAGTCTAACAAAAAACAGTTATATGATAAATTTAATATCAAGGAAAATAGAATAAATGTAGTTTCTATGGGGGTACACGATGTATATTTAGGCAATGGCGGATTAACTAGAAATCAGGCCTGTACTTATCTTAAGTTGCCTATTAAAAGAAATAATATTTTATTGTTCGGGAATCTGAGAGAATATAAGGGAATTAGAGATGCTCTTGAGGCAGCTATAATATTGAAAGAAAAAGATTTTAATTTTCAGTTGGTAATTGCAGGAACAAAGTGGACAGATTGGGATAATTACGAAAGATTTATAGTAGAAAATAAGATTTTGGATTATGTAAAATTGTATTTAGAATATATTCCTATGAGTGATGTTAAGTATTTCTTTATTGCCTGTGATTTAGTGATTCTCCCTTATCGTTATTTTGATGCTCAGAGCGGTGTGGGTAATATTGCGTTGGCTTTTCATAAACCTTTGTTAGTAACAAAAGTTGGAGGTCTGCCTGATTTGGTGAGAGATAGCAATGCTGTAATTGATCCTTTCGACCCTAAAGGTTTAGCTTGCGCCATAGAGAAGATAATAGTGGATAAGAACCTGAAAAATAAACTTATTAACGATGCTAAGGATTTATCAAAATATTACTCTTGGCAAAGGTTTGCTGAAGATACAATAGCGGTATTGAAGCAACACTCTAACTAATTAATTTAATATGAAAGTATTAATTACTGGAGCAACAGGATTCATTGGAAGTTATTTGGTAAAGCGCATACATGGTCTTGGTTATAGATGTAGATGTTTAGTGAGAGATTTAAGCAAGGCAAAAGAGATTTTTAAAGGTTTTAATGAAATTGAGTTTGTGGTAGGGGATATTACAGATTTAGATAGTCTTGAGAATATAACCGAAGACATAGATTTTGTTTTTCATTTAGCTTCTATAAGAGGACATGATTTACCATCACAAGAAGCTTTTGAAAGATTTAGAAAGGTTAATGTTATAGGAACAAAAAATATATTTAAAGCCTGTTTACGTAATGAAAAGATAAAAAAGATTTTTCATTTTAGTAGTACTGCTGTTTATGGTATTCCTAGAGAGCATTTGTTAGATGAGAAAACTGAATGTAGACCGTATACTCCATATCAGGTATCTAAATATGAGGCTGATTTGGAAGCGTTTGCATATATAAAAAAGGGATTGCCAATAGTTATTTTTAGACCATGTAAGATTTATGGGCCAGGTTTTATAGGTGATTTTCTTATAATGGCTAAGATTGCAAAAAGAGGATTCTATCCTAAATTTGGAATTGGTGATAATCTTTTTCCCGCGTTATTTATAAGTGATATGGTAGAGGCTGTTGTTTTAGGTATTGATAAGGCACGTCTATACGAGGTTTATATGATTGGACCAAACATGTCGAATAAACAAGAAGAAATCGCGTTAGTAATGCAGAGTTTTTTTAAAAAAAAGTCTTTTAAGATATACATACCAGTTATTATAGCTAAAATATTTGTTTTTATTTTAGAAAAGTTATCTTTAGCAATAAACAGAAAACCAATAGTGACGTATAGAAATATTTCTTCAATTGTTTTTGATAGGGTTTTGAATATAGATAAAACAAAACGAGATTTAGGTTTTAAGCCTATGGTTAGTTTAGAAGAAGGATTGTTGAAAACGTTAGATTGGTTTGAGAGCGAGGGATTACTTGAGTAGATATAAAGAAAAAGAAGTTTTTGGTGTTAACTATGAGAGATTTGCTTTAGGTCTGAAATTAAAATCGTTGAAACAGAATCTTTCGATTAATACTGTTTGCGAAATTCCTGCGCATGGGTCTAAGGCGGCTCCTTCGCTTTATTCTTTTGCATTTGCCTTATGTGGCGCTAAGGTTACACTAATTAATGGAGATCGAAAATCATTAAAATATTATGAAGAATTAAATATTGCCGATAGAATAAGTTTTGTTGATGTTAAAGATGTTTTAAATACAGGGATCGATAGTAATGCTTTTGATTTTGTGTGGAATTTAGGTTTTATTGCTAATTGTCGGAATCAAAAAGAATTAATCGAAGAGATGAAAAGGATTTCTAAGAGATATATTGCGATATGTTCTGTTAATAATAAGAATATTGGTTTTTATTTACATCGTTTTGCCCATTTTTATACAAAGATACCTTGGTCTCATGGAGATATTAAATTCAATAATCCATATTTTTTAAAAAAGTTTTTAAATGATGCTGAATTTGATAATGTGAGGCTTGAAGCGGTTGATTGTCCTTTATGGCCAGATTCAATAGGATTTAGAGATATAAGGTTGCATAAGATGAGGATTGATTATTCTTGTATCGATTGGGTTGTCCCGTATATTGATTATATTAAAAAAGGTCATTTTCCAAATTGGTTTTATTGGGTTTATTTCTTTGAAAAGTTGACACTTCCTTTGTTTTTAAAGTTATTATATGCCCATCTTTTTATTGTGATTGGAGAAAAATAGCTTTATGAAAATAATTCAAATTCTTGTCTCTGGTGGTTATGGTAATGGAAACGCCGGAGACGAGGCTTTAATGGTTGTAATTTATGAACAGTTGATTAAGAAGTTGCCGAATACAAAATTTTATTTTCTTTCTGACGATCCTGCATATTCTAGATCACGATATAATTTTGGCGAATTTATTTATTCTGGCAGGTTTGGTTTATTCGAACCTGGTTTAAAGGGATTAAAATCTCTTAAATGGATTCTTTTTTCATTTTTAGCCTTTTTGAAAACCGATTTATTTGTACAGGGAGGAGGTACTGTTTTACAAGATCAAACCCATCCGTTTTTTATTATTTTTTGGTTATCTAAAATATTTATAGCCAAACTTTTTTTAAAGAAGACTGTTATGTATGGTATAGGCGCTGGTTTAATTACGGGGGCTTTTAATAAATTTATTATTAGAATTTTATTAAATAGAATGGATTTGATTACTGTTAGAGGGCAGTATTCTTTTGATTTGCTTAGAAAATTGGGAATAAAAGAATCTATCCTGATGATGTCTGCTGACCCTGTATTCAATTTAAATTATAATTCTGATAAGCAAATAGATAAGCTAAACATCATAAAAAGAGATGACCATTCGTTTAATGTTTGTTTTGCTATTAGAAGATGGTATCTTAGGCATCTTGTTAGCCTGGAGAAAAAACATTGGATTCCAAAAGGAAAAGAGAGTTACGATAGGCTTGTTCGTTCGTATGCTTTGTTTGCAGATTATCTTATAGAAAAGCATAATGCTAATATATTTTTTATAAGCATGTCCATAAAGGAACCTAATGATGATCGAATTGCTGCTAGGGATACCTTTAATTTAGTAAAACAAAAACGATTTTGTAACATTGTTGAGGATGAGCTTTCGCCTGATGAGATTAAGGCTATTTTAAGCAGAATGGATTTTTTGCTAGGGATGAGATTCCATTCTTTGGTTTTCTTTGCCGAGTTTCTTAAGCCAATGCTTGCTGTTGGATATGGAATGAAAACATATGATTTGATGAATGTTTTAGGATTGGAAGACCAAATGTTAGAAGTAAATAAATTAAATTACGCAGAATTAGAAAGACTTTATGGAAAAATAATGGTTAAGTATAAAGATGCTGAATTTATATCAATGTTAAGCCGCAAGATTGCACGGCAGCGTGAGCTGGCATTGGAGATACCAATTAGAATAAAAGATATTTTGACTAAAAACAATAATTCTAAAATAAATAACTACCATGTTTAAGAAACGGATATTATCAATTATCATTCTTATAGGGTTATTTTTTTCATTATCGTGGTATGTCAGTAGTCATTATAAAGAGTTTCTTGATATAAAAAATATTACTTTAGATTCAATCTTGTTATTAAGTATATTATTTGTTTTTGGGGTTATTGCCAGAAGTATTTTTCTTAAGCTATTGATGCGTGCCTATGTTAAGAAACTTAAATTTAAAGAGTCTGTGGCAATCAGTATATTCACTACTTTGGGAGATTATGTTTTGCCTTTTGCCGGATTTAGTGCACGGGCGGTATATTTCAAGAAACTACATAGTTTCTCTTACTCACATTATTTAAGCTCTTTAATGGCTACATATGTTATTTATTTAATTACAAGTTCAATTATTGGATTGGTCTCGTCGGTAGTTCTTTATCTAAAAAGTTGTTTTTTTAATTTGCCTGTAATAATTTTTTTAATGACAGTTTTGTTAATATGTATTTTAATTATTTACTTTGATTTCAGGTTATTGATACATAAGCCAAAGAATGTATTTTTTAAGACTATTCTAAATATTATAGATGGTTGGATGGTGCTTAAAAGTAAAAAAGTATTACAGTTAAAATTAGCTTTCTTAATTATGGTAAGATTAGTGATTCTTGGTTTAATAATTTATTATTCATTTTTTGCTTTTGGTTATCACATAGGCTTGCCAGAGGCTTTTTTTATTTCCAGCATGACCGCTTTTAGTATGATGCTGAGAATTACTCCTTCGTCTTTAGGGTTGCAAGAAGGTGCAATTGTTTTTTCTTCTGGTTTATTTGGGTTTACGCTTGCCCAGAGTTTACTTATTGCCGGTTTAATACGAGTTTTAAATATCATCGTTTTAGTCGTAATGGCAGTAGTTTACTTTTTATTCAATTGGATGTTTTTTAGAAATAGGGAATAGTTTTATGAATAAGTTTAAATCTTTTTTATTTTTATTATCAAGACTCATTTTTTGCAGGCTGTTTTATGCTGGGCTAACGAACTTAAGAATGCCTTTAGTATTAAATTATGCAGTAACGTGTGCTTGCCAATCGAATTGTAAGACTTGTAGAGTGGGTGATGAATACAGGAAAAATCCTGCTAAGATAAAAGATCAGCTAAACCTAAATGAAATTGATAAAATTTTTAAGAGTATCGGACGCGTATATTTTTTTAACATTACAGGCGGTGAACCTTTTTTACGAGAAGATATACTAGAGATTATTGATTTAGCCTGTAGATATTTAAAACCCAAAATTATACATATCCCAACGAATGCATTGTTGCCGCAAGTTGTGTACGATAAGACAAAAGCAATAATGAATTTAATTAAAATTAGGAATTTAGACATAGAAGTTACCGTTAAGCCATCCATTGATGGTATTGGTTCAAAGCATGATGAGATTAGAGGTGTTGTTGGTAATTTTGATAAATTGATGTGTACAATAAAGCTATTAAAAGGGTTATCGAATGAATTTTGCAACTTTCATTTAGAACTTGGCACGGTAATATCTGTTTTTAATATTGATCAACTTGATGAAATTGAGAATTTTGTGCATTCATTATCAGTTGAAAGTTATCGTAATGAGATTGCTGAAAACAGGTCGGAATTCTTCAATTTTAATGATCGTATTAGCCCAAGCGTTTTAGTTTATGAAGATCTTGTTAAGAAATTCTCTGAGAAAATAAAATTAAATATATGCTACAAAAATATTTTTACTCGGATATCCGAGGCATTCAGGCTTGTGTATTATAATTTAGCCGTAAAGATATTAAAAGAAAAAAAACAGGTAATTTCTTGCTATGCTGGTATTTCTAGTATTCATTTAAATTTTAATGGAGAGTTATGGCCGTGTTGTGTATTGGGTTATAAGAAAAGTTTTGGCAGCTTGAGAGATTATGATTATAATTTTAATAATTTGCTTAGAACTGATAAGGCAAAAAAGATTTTAAAATACATAAAAGATAAAAAATGTTACTGTCCGCTTGCTAATCAAACTTACACAAATATATTATTTCATTTCCCCAGTCTATTAAATGTTATATTTAAGATTATTATTTTTATTTTATTTATTCCTTTTAGAAATAAACCTATTAAGAGAGTAGGGTAATGTTAGGATCTATTGTAATACGAGGCGCAAAGGAACATAATCTTAAGAATATTAATTTGGATATTCCTAAAGGTAAATTTATTACCGTTACAGGACTTTCTGGTTCAGGAAAATCAAGCCTTGCTTTTGATACTATCTATGCAGAGGGCCAGCGTAGATATATTGAAAGTCTTTCTAGCTATGCCAGGCAATTCCTGCACCAGATGCAGAAGCCGGATGTAGAGCATATTGATGGACTTTCGCCTTGTATCGCCATAGAGCAAAGAAGCTCTGGAGGGAGTCCCCGTTCAACAACCGCTACCCAAACGGAAATATACGATTATTTGAGGCTATTGTTTGCAAAGATTGGTAAGGCATATTGTTATAATTGTGGCAGGTTGATTAAAGGCCAAAGTGCACAGGAGATAATTAACCAGATATTTAAATCTTTTAATGAAAAAAGCATAGAGATATACGCCCCTATAGTTATAGGAAAAAAGGGTGAGAATAGAGATATTTTCAGTCAGATAACAAAATCCGGTTTTAATAAAGTTAGAGTCGATGGCAAGATCTATAGTTTAGATGAAAAGATTAATATAAACAAAAACAAACTTCATGATATTGATATACTCATTGATCGTTTAATTGTAAATAATCTTAATAAAAAAAGGCTTAGCGATTCTATTGAATTGGGTCTAAGAGCGGGGAAAGGTAATATTGTAATCAAAGAACAATCAAAAAAATCAAAAAAGAAGGGCAGTGAGGAATTCTTTAGCGAATTATATGCTTGTCCTACTTGCGGAATAAGTTATCCC
>JAGYMU010000043.1 GCA_018399995.1 Halanaerobiales bacterium
ATAATCATAAATTGACCCACTAATTTGGAGAAGAACCAAATTTATATATATTTATATAATTGTATGTTTTCTTTTATTTACCTTTTTATTTACCTTTTTATTTACCTTTTTTTATAATTATATTTGTATATTTATTCCTTATTCGGGTATCAATTTTGTCATTTATTCCTTCTACTTGATAATTTTTTAGTATCTCTTTTGCTTTCTTTAAAGCCCTCTCACGAGCATCCAAAGCCCCTTGTTCTTCCCAGACTTCTCTCCTCTGCCTGTCACTAATATTGGGCTGAAAATATTCATCACGCATGTATCTTAGGGTATGTTTCTGTGTAAGAAAATGACCGCCCGGACCAACATCTTTTATTACTTGAACAGCCAGAGTATCTTCATTGACTTCAATACCTCTTACTGCCCTCATTGCCATCCCTATGATCTCATTATCAATAACATACTGCTCATAGGCAACTGTCATACAAAATTCCAGTAAACCGGCGGCATCATGAATAAAATTTGCTCCGGCTAAACCTGTCAACAGGGAAGATATTGCCTTCTCATAACCTGCCTGGATATCGGGGATTTTCGAATCAGACATGCCGGCTGTTGCATAAAGAGGTAAATTATAATACTGAGCTACCTGAGCCAGACCGGCATGCATTAAACCCATTTCAACCTGACCTGTTAAATAGGCAGCAGTCTTCATATCCATAGCAGAAGCAGTAGAAGCAAATAATACCGGTGTCCCAGGGTTTACTAACTGAGCAACTACCACACCTGCCAGAGATTCAGCGGTCATTTCAACAATATTACCGGCAACTGTTATAGGCCCTGTACCACCGGCCAGAGGTTCAGCTGGAATCGCTACCGGCAGACCCTCTCTGGCAATTTCAATAAGAAAATCAGTATAATTTCCGTCAAGTTTAAGGGGAGATACAACACAGGTAATAAATGATATAAATGGTTCTGCCTTCAATCTATCCTTACCACCTGCAATTTCAGCAGCAATATCAATAACATCATGTATACCCTGTCTGGAATAAATTCCACCCATAATATGTTTAGAAGTATTTTTTATACTGTGGTAAAAACGGTTAATATCTACATCGCGGTTATCACATTCATGGGGATAAACCGGTATTACAAGAAAATGAATGTTGTCAAGGACATCTACCAGTCTGGCAATATTTGCAACATCATTAATATTTACTTTTCTTTTTTCACCACTATCCAAATCCAGTATATTTAAAACAGTTCCCCCTGTACCAAAATAAACCCTACTATCTTCCAGACATAAATTGTGTTCTTCCTTTCTCCCATAAAGTACTACTCTTGATGGTGCTGAATTTATTGCTTCTTCAACCATTATCCGGGGGAATTTTACAATTCGGGATTCCTCATTCACTTCAGCTCCATTTTCTCTCAATAATTTAAAAGCCTGTTTTGAATTTACTTCAATTCCTGTTTCTGTTAATATATCCATAACACTTTCGTTTATCTTCTCCAGATCACTGCTGGAAAAAGGTTTATATGATTTACCTGTTAATCCTTTATCTATCATTTTTAATACTCTCCTTAATTAAAGGCAGATTATTATCTGCAATAATTTTTTTATCCAGGCACGGTTTCAATCCTTTTTTTATTATTTCTTTAGCAATTTTTCTGGCCTTCTCTGCAGCACTTAAAGCACCTTTTTGTTGCCACTCTTCCCACCTCTCCGGATTATAAAGATCCTGTTTATATAATTCACTTCGCATATATTTTAATGTCGTGGGAGCTGTCAAAAAGTTACCACCTGGGCCGACTTTTCCTATATCGGTAAGAGCCAGACGCTCATCATTTATATCAATACCCTGCAGAACTTTTTTTACCATACCCAGTATCTCATTATCAATTACATACTGTTCACAAGCAACTGTCAGGCCTGTATCAATAAGACCGGCAGCATCGTGTATGAAATTCGCTCCTGCAAGGGCAGAAAGAAGAATATTTGCCATCTTCTCATAACCTGTTTCAATATCCGGTAATTTAGAATCTGAAACTCCGGCTGTATTATAGATAGGTAAATTGTAAAATTGAGCAAGCTGAGCTCCGGCTGCATTCATAATTCCTGATTCAATTGAGCCAAAACGAAAACTGGATGTTTTGAGATCCATGGTAGTCGGCACAATCCCGTATAAGACCTTTGCTCCCGGTTTAATGAGCTGGGTAAGTACAACTCCAAAGAGGGCTTCAGCATTCATCTGGGCCAGTGTACCAGCCATGGTAAGTGGGGAAGTAGCTCCGGCTATTGGAGCCGGTGGGGCAACTACTGGTATACCTTTTTCCACTATATATTTCAAATAACCTGTATAATCTTCTTCCATTTTGAGAGGACTCATAATAGATGTTATCATTGATATAAAAGGTTTTTCCCGAAGTTTTTTATCTGAACCAGCAATTTTTTCAGCAAAATCAATAACTTCCGTAATACCCTTTAAACTATAAACACCACCCATAATGTGTTTGTTGGTAAATAAAAGAGAATTAAAAAATCTTACTCTATCTGCATTTTCTTTTGAAAAATCATCTGGAAATACAGGAATAACAAAAAAATCGATGTTTACAAGGTTTTCCACCAGGCAAGCAATATTGGCAATATCTCCCCCCCTTGTTCTCCTTCTTTCCCCACTATTTAAATCATAAATATTTACTGCAGTACCACCTGTACCGGTATAAACTTTTGTTCCACTTAAATGTAAATTATTTTTCCCATCACGGCTGTATAAAGTTACAGAAGATGGGGCTTTATCAAGAGCATTTTCAATAACCTCTCTACTTAAATAAACAATTGGCTTATCTTTATCAATTTTTACACCTTTTTGTTTTAATAGTTTTAATACTTCTTTATTTTTAACCTCAACACCTATGTTTTTTAGAATTTCCAGACTTTTGTTGTGAATTTTTTTTATTTCATCCTGTGATAAAAATTTTAGAGCCCCCGCTAAATCAAGCATTATTAACCTCCCTCGTATAATATGATTACCTACTAAAATAGACAAAAATTTCTGAATATTATAGATATTAACAAAAAAATATTTTTTAATTGTTTCATTCTTATAATATCATATATATTTTTTTGCTCAATGAAATATTTTGTTCTTTTTTTGTAAAATTTACATTTATGACATTTCTCATATCATATAATCTTTAGATCTTAGGTTTTTATGTTTTTGAGGGGTTAACCCCTCAAAAAATTTCAATAAAAATTATTCTCCCTTTTCACACACAAATACTTCTGTTTGATACCTCCTCCACCTATTTTGAAGTTCAAGTAGATGAAGTAAGCGATGAAACCTTACACTAACTGGGTTATTCTAAAGACAAGCGTTCTAACTTACTACAAACAGTAATTGGTTTAGCTGTAACCAGGGATAGACTTCTTATTAATAGCTGGGTTTGGATGGCATCCATTACATGGTGAGAAACTTACTTTCTGTAAAAAAATAAGTACAATCGGCGATGGGTCGCCCCGGAAGATATCAGAACATGAAAGATAACTTATAGGTTAAAGAAATAATTGTTGGTGACGGTTCTTGAAGCAAGAGATATGTTTTAGACTATAACCCAAAGGAAGCTAAGCAGCAAAAAGAAAACGCGACCAGATTATTTCTAATCTCAATAAACAATTAAAAAGATTAAAACAACTTTCACCTAAAGCCCACAGTAAGAAGATGTGTTCTTTAGGATCTCATAAAGTATACGGCTTGTATATTAGGCAGTTAAAATAAGGTCGTTTAAAACTTGATAAAATGCAAATTAGAGAAGATGCTAAATATGATGGCAGCTGAAGATGTAACCTTAGGGCATAAACAGTTAGTAGATATTGAAAGTACTTTTAAGAACTTAAAACAGGATTTATCGATCAAACCTATATATCACCGTTTAGAAAATAGAACAAAAGCGCATGTTATGCTTAACTGGTTAGCTTTACTTTGATTTCGTATTACTGAAAATAGGTCAAATCTCAACTGAAAAAAGTTAAGACATCAATTAAACAAAATCCGAATTGGTAAGTTTATTTTTAATTCTGGAGAAGTTTATCAGACCTCAAATATAGATAACAAACAAAGTAACATCTTTAATATAATGAGGATATCAAGTCCTTAAAAGTATCCAGAAATCAAACAAAATACATAATAACAAAGAATTCAAGAACAAATATAGCTTAGGTTATTGTTATATCAACTATTCTGTGCTATTATTTACCTATGAACTGTAAAACTCGGGTTTTACTATATTACATTATAAAGCAAAATTAGTCGAGTCTGTTTATGGGAAGATAAATGTCCTTATTATTATCTTAAATCTTTTTACGGAACTCGCCGGGAGGTAAACCTTCATTTTTCTTAAAAACTTTATTAAAGTAACTGACTTCACTAAATCCAACTTTTTCTGAGATATTCTTTAGAGGTAAATTAGAATTTATAAGATAACTCTTTGCTTCTTCGAGCCTTATTTCTGTTAAAAACTCTGTTATTGTTTTATTGACTTCTTTTTTAAATAATTTGCTTAAATAAGAGGTGCTTAAATATACTTGCTCTGCCAGATCTGATAAAAATATTTTTTGTTGATAGTTATTCTGTAAATATCTTATTGTTTTTTGTACATATTTATTATTATGTTTATTTATATTTTTATCTATAAGAATAAGGTAATCTGAAAAAACAGAGTTTAAAAAGCTATAATTATTTGCTTTATTCTTCAAATTATTTATTTTTTCTTTAATCGTGTATTTTAGATTATAAACTACTCCCGGATTTGCTCCTATCTCAATAGCAGCCATGGCGATAACATAAAGCATCTTCTGAAGGTAGTAATTAAGACGGGCATCATTAATATGTTCATCTTCCAGTATATAAAAAACATTATTTATAATTGCATGTGCTTTATTAAATAAACCTTTTTTTACCGCTATATATAATTTTTGTTCAAGTTCATTTTTTAATTCACAAATTCCATTATGACCAGAACTTTCTGTATTTAAAATCTCACTTATTACCTGTTCAGAAATCTCAATAAATGGTTGTCCCTGTGGTATTTCCAGGAGAGGCAAATGTAATGAATTTGCTTTTTCTTTCATGCATTCCGGAATATTTTTAAAATAATACCCGGGTTCAATCCCTACTGCTGCAAGACCTTTCCAGGCCAGTGTCTCCAGAAATAATTCCTGACTCTCTCTATTAGATTTTATCCTGTGGATACAGGTTAACAGTAATTCACCACCTTTTAACCATTCAGCCATATTGACACTTTCACCGATATGAACCCATCTTATCTCATTGTTTATTTTGTTATTACCGGCAACAACTCCTGTTCCCTTAAATGCCGGTAAACTTAAAGCTTTTTTAACAGTCAGAGCCATCTTATTCACCTCTTTTTCTAGATGATTAAAGGTACTTAATATATTCGATAATATAATGTTATTTCCTCCCTATTAAAAAAATGCCCTACGATCACCTTAATATAATTGGAATTCACTTTTCTTCTTATAGTGGGGATCATTCTTTTATAATCTTAACAAATTTCATTCCCTTTATTGCATCTCGGACATGGCAATCCTGGACTTTCTCCTTGTTCAGTTTTCTTATTTATAGCAAACTTATCTACAACAAAATTCAGAACTTTATCTATCATTCCACACTTTGGACATCTACATTCATATCACTCTTCTTTTTTTTCGGGAAATGGAATGAAATTCCCGGTATTTTTAACTTTCTGTCTTATGGCCCTCATATAAAAAACTTGCGTTCTTACCATCATACTCTAATATACGATATTCTAAAATAAAGGACCTAGCTAAAACTTCCTATGTAGCAGGCAGCATACCTTACACTAGTTATCTTGCTCTCTGCATTAACATAAAAACCATCTCTATACTTACTGAATAGAATAGTTATTAATATTTGTATATCTTTATCTTCTGGAAAATATTCTCTGAATATATCTAAAAGCACCTTCTGCCAGACTTTTCTTAAATACTCATAGGATATGTATCTCATCTCCTTTTATTGATTAAACTTATCTAAAGACCCCTCTGCTAATAAAGTATTAACTACTGTTATTACCCCTATTTCAATTAATTCTCTTGCCTTATCACTCATCTCTTTTATCAAATCTTTATTCCAATAGATATGGCCTCTCAGTTTTTCTGTACTGCAAATACTAAATGCCTATGGCTTACCCCCCAATATCTTATCTACCTGACTTTCAACCCAATTATCTACATATCTCTTACCATAACTAGGACAAAAGCAGCTCTTACAGATAAAACTACAATATGTTCTTCACACATCTATAGAGTATGTAAACATTTCTAGGATCACCACAACCCGTCTTTTTCTCCACCTGTTAAACAATATCTGCTATCATATCCTTTAGGACTTTTTTAGATAGATAGTCTGTTTTAAAATGTTCCCAGATATCATTATCCAAAAATATCTATTTTATTTTAAACATAGTTCGGGTATCTTTTGGTATAATATCTTTCTGCAAAAGTTATTCATAATTCCGCAAAACTATACTTTCCTATATAATGAAAAAACCTCGTATAAAAATATTAATAAGATTAAATATTCAAGTATTAAACCATTTAAAAAGTTTGCTAAGAGATTGAATAAATACTGATATGGTATTGTTGATTATACACTTCATTTAATCCATAATTCAATATTTGAGGGAGTAATCAATAAATTAAAGAAAATAACTTTTTTCGGTTATCATGACTTTGATTACTTTAAACTAAAGGTGAAACAGTGTTATCCAGAAAATTAGAATAATTTTTGACCAACTGAAAAAGAAAAGTTATTATTAAAAATAAGTAGAACATATTACTTATATTCAAATGCAACTTTTATTCCAGTCTAACTTTACTGAATTTATAATAAGAACACAAAATAATATCATCTATAATGGGATTTTCTTTATGGCTTATTTATGTGAAGCCCATTAGTCAGTCAGAATTATCATTTATATAATTATTATATGTAAACAGTATCTAATTAATATGAATTATATAAACCGTTATTTCTTTTTTTAATTAATTTCGAATAATTATGGACATATAGTCATAAAAAGTATAAAATGTATGAAAAGGAAATTGTAAGAGGAGGAATATAAAAATGATAAAAATAGGTCTCCTGGGTCTGGGAACAGTGGGCTCAGGGGTTTATAAAATAATAAGTGAAAATAATATAAAGATTGAAAGAAAAGTTGGCACAGAAGTAAAAATTGAAAAAATATTAGTTAATGATAAAAATAAAAAAAGAGAATTAAATATTAATAAAAATCTTTTAACAGAACATCCGGCAGACGTAGTAGAAAATCCTGATATAAATTTAGTTGTGGAACTTATTGGAGGTGAAAATCCAGCTTATAAATATGTTTTAACAGCCCTTAAAAATAAAAAAAGTGTAGTCACTGCTAATAAGTTAATAATCGCTAAATATGGTAGCGAAATTTTAAAAGCCGCCCATCAATATAATGTGCAAATTAGTTTTGAAGGAAGTGTGGCGGGCGGGATTCCTATAATAAGACCCTTAAAAGAATCTTTAGTAGCCAGTGAAATAGAAAATATCTATGGTATTTTAAATGGTACAACAAATTATATTTTAACTAAAATGGCCGAAGAAAATAGAGAATATGCAGACGTATTAAATGAAGCACAGCGATTAGGTTATGCAGAAAGAAATCCCCATTCTGATATTAGTGGACTTGATGCTGCTTATAAAATTGCAATTCTAGCCTCTATCAAATTTGAAACTTTAATCGATATAATTTCTGTCTACTCAGAGGGAATTAAAAATATTAGTTTAACCGATATTAGTCTAGCTGATGAGTTGGGATATGTAGTTAAATTACTAGCAATCGCTAAAAAAGAGGAAAAAGGCTTGGATATAAGAGTTCATCCTGCTTTTATTTCTAAAAGTCATCCCTTAGCACTTGTCAATGATGTATATAATGCCGTATATCTTCATGGAGATATAGTGGGAGATATTATGTCTTATGGGAAAGGTGCTGGTCAAATGCCTACAGCTAGTGCTGTAGTTGCAGATATTATTCAAACTGCTGCTGATATCAATTATAATAGATCAAATATATACTCAAATGAATCACTCCAAAAACAAAAGATCGTTGATATAAATGAGGTAAATAATCTGTTTTATATACGTATTTTGGTCAATGATAAGCCCGGCGTAATGGCACAGGTTACTAAGATTTTAGGAGATAATCAGGTCAGTTTGGCTTCTGTATTACAGAAAAACAGGCTTACACCGATTGTGCCTCTAGTTTTAATCACACATCCCGTCAAGGAAAAACATATAAATAAATCAATAATAGAACTTAAAAACCTTGATGATGTAAAATCAGTTGAAAGCCTTGTGAGAGTTATTGATAAATTTTAATTGTGATATTCATTTGATTTTTTTAAAAATCGCAGAGGCTTTTTGTAATCCTCACCACCTAAATAAAATATTTAGGTGGGGTTTTCTTGGTTGTTTTAAATAAATAATATTTATAAGATTATAACACTTTAAATACTGATTGCTCTTACAGGACACATCCTGATACACTGTTTGCAACCCCTGCACTTAACTGGTATTACGAATGCCTTATCATCCTTTAGTTCAATTGCATCAAAAGGACATGCGGAAATACATTGGCCACAACCTATGCACTTTTCTTGATCAATTTTAATAATTTTATTCATAGAATAATCATCCTTGATTTTATTAATTAATTATCCTTAATTAAAAAATAAAAATTTTATTATCATCTATCAGTATAAGTGTTTATCTCCATCTCTAAATCTATATGTTGTCATCTTTAGTTTCTAATTCTCCCCTTATCTTATTCCCACCTATTTGTACCTTAATTGAAGAATCTTTTTCATAACCTTCCAGCTCACTTACTACTGCTAAGACGGCATTATTTAATAGTTTTTGGACAAAAGGTACCATATCAACCCCTTTACCATCTATGTTAAGTTTAATATTGCTTTTAGATAATATACAGTCATCTCTTTTAGCTTTCCCTTTTAATATCTTTTTACCCAATTCCCTACAACTATAGCCACAGGCTGTACAGCATTCAGGTGGAAAATCAGGCAACTTTTCATAAACCTTTTCAACAATTAAATCAACCAGTAACTCCGTTTCTTTCACAGCATCAATCACCGGTATATTTCTATATTCGTCAATTTGATTGGATATCTTACCTGATATCGCAAAAACCATCTCATTCAGCCTTTCATCTATTTCCTTTAAAGAACTGGCCGTTAATATCTTGGGAAAATTGCCTTTTTCTATTCCTTCAAATATAACATAGTCCTGAGAATAATGTTTTAATATTTTATCTAAAGATAATCTCTTACTATACAAAATATCAGTTTCATAATAACCACGAGCAGTAACCGGCTCAGCCCCGGCCTTACCATGTCGAGCTGTATTTGTTCCTTTTGTATCTATTGAAAAGTCTTCATAATGAATCTCCTTAACCGAGCCCACCGTATATCTTCTTTTTTTAAATTCCCTTATAATATTTTCAATTGTGGTGGTTTTACCAGTTTTACTGATTCCATAAACAGAAAAAACCTTCAATTTTTTCACCCCATTATTATATATATACCAAAAATTAAAACAGTAAATAAAAGACTGGCCAACATTATTAAATAATCTTTTTTTGATAATTCTAACTTTATATAACTAGTTCTATCCGGATAAGCTCTAAATGCTCGGGCCTCTAAAGATGTAGATAATTCTTTTGCACGGTGTATGACACCTGATAAAACAGGCATAAACATATATGAATAAATTTTAAACCTTTTACCCAAACTCAACTTATCAATTTCTATCCCCCTCAGCTGGATAGCTGTAAAGGCATCTTTTGCTTCTTCTCCAAGAATAGGTATGAATCTTATTGACAGTGAAACCATAAAAGCAATTTCATAGGGAACCTTCCATTGAATTAATGCCTGGATAATCTCGCGGGGCGAAGAACCCTTCATAATAGTAGCGGAAATTATAATAATTAACATCCTCAGTATAACTCTAATCCCCTTAGCCAATCCTCCTGTAGTAAGAATAGTTATTTTGTTAATTGATAACAATATTTCTCCAGCCGGTGAAAATATACTTTGAATTAAGACAATCCCCATTAATAATGTTATATATTTTTTTGCTCTTTTTAGAAAATCCCAATCCTCTTTAAAATAATTGGAAACAATAATTGAAATTAGTAAAACAACCAATAATAAATATATATCTATAACAAAAACAGCTAATGTAGAGAAAGAAAAAACCATTATTAACTTAGTACGGGGGTCAAACTTCATTAACCTCACCACCAGATACTTCTACTATCCGATCAGCATTACTTTTAATAAAACTTTTATCATGACTAATTATTACCATACCTATGTTCTGTTGCTGAAACCTTTTTAATATTTCAGATAGTTTCTCTTTTCTTACCATATCTAAACCAGTAGTCGGTTCATCTAATATTAAAAAAGAGGGCTCGTTAATTAATATTGCTGCAAGAGCAACTCTCTGCCGTTCGCCTCTGCTGATCTGATAAGGAGATGAATTTTCTAAACCCTGAAGTGATAATTCTTCAATTATTTTTGATACTTTTTTTTCTACTTTATCCTTAGGTTCTCCCATGAAAAGATGAGCAAAACCTATTTCCTCTTTTACCGTAGGATTAAATAGTTGTCTTTCAGGTTGTTGAAAAAGATATCCAACTTTTTTGCCAATATTGCCCAAAGTGATTCCTTTAATATTGGTTCCTTCCAAAAACACCGATCCCTGATCAGAAGATAGAATACCACTCATTAATTTACCTAAGGTTGTTTTTCCAGATCCATTGGGTCCAATGATAGCGGTTATTTCACTTTTATAAAAAGAGATATTGACATTATTTAAAATTACAGGACTTCTCTTATAAGAAAAAGCCAAATCTTCTATTTCTATAAAAGCTTCATTAGCTCTATAAGCTTCCTTCAAATCGCATTAACCTCCCGTTTTTCAGTGCCATTATCCGATCCGCAACATCGATGTTATCTAAGTTATGGGAAACCATGATTACTGTTTTGCCTTCTTTTTTTAACTCTAAGATGATATCCTTAATAGCATTTTTACCCTTTTTATCTATCTGTGCCATTACTTCATCAAAAATCAATATATTAGGCCTTAATGTTAAAACAGAAGCCAAAGCTATCAATTGCTTTTGTCCACCAGATAGATGTCCTGTATTCTCATTTCTTTTATCCTCTAGATTCAAAAGATCGAGTGTTAAATCAATCCTCCTTTTTATCTCATCTCTATTAATACATAGGTTTTCAGGTCCAAAAGCCAGTTCGCTTTCAACCATAGGAAAAAATAACTGGGTTTCGGGATTTTGAAAAACAATACCCAATTTGGTAGCTATTAAAGGCATATCCATCTCTTTAACTAAACGACCATTAATTTTGACCTCACCTGAAAGTTCACCGCTATATACATGGGGAATTATGCCGCTTAAACAGTAACATAGTGTAGACTTTCCTGATCCACTCAAACCCAAAATGGCTAATATTTCTCCCTCATCTACCTCAAGATTGAGATTATCAAGTATATTATGGTTTTGTTCTGAATAGCTAAAAGAAAGACCTTCAGCTTTTATTAAAGCACTCACTTAACATTAACCTCCGTTACAAATTTACTCCATCTCTGGCCAAACTGATCATCCTTTATTACGATTCGATAGGGCCCACTACCGCCTTCTTTTTTTGTCTTCAAATAATGACCATCACTTTTATAAATTATATAAACATTATCTTCTTTTAAAACTTCCGCAACTGTAAGTGCAACTGTGTAACCATCAACTGAATTGACAATAACCTGTTCTTTTTCTTTAAGATCAATTCCCACTTCATCTAGTATGTTTATTAAAGGCACCCCAGTAAAACTATGTTCAACCGGCCCTGAATCACTCGTATCAAGATCTTTATTAAATGTAACTTCTCCCTGTTCTTCAATTAAGTTTAGATCTAGAGTTTTTATTTGATTTCCCTCTTCTTTAAAGTGTATTTCGGCTTGTCTTTGTGCTTCTTCTTTTTCGGCAACATTACCCCTATTTAAGTATGCGGTTATACCCACCACAGCAATAAGCAATATTATTATTATAGATATTATTTTTTTATTCATCTTTAAGACCTCCATCTGTAATTAAATATGGAACAAACATATCCTGATAGACAACCAAACCGTGATCTCCTCCATTTGGTATGGAATGCATGCCATGATCTACAGTAATAATAATTTTGCCCGGCCAATTTTGGGCAAATTCCTGGATATATCTGTCCGTTTTATTAATCATTTCTATAGTCTTTTCACCATAGGGACCGTAACTATGTCCCATATCATCGATTCCATGAAAATGAACAAAAATAAAATCTGCATTACCATTCAATTCATTTAGTGTTCTTTTAAATATTTCATCATCAGTAATTCCATTTTCATTTAAATCAGGATTTAATATCGGATCAATTGAAGTATTCAATATATTAATATTTCCTTCCATATAGACACTGTTTAATCCCATTTCAGAAATTATTTTAAAAATATCATCGACTGCAATATTTTTAAAATCTCTTGAATAAATTTTATTTTCCTGAGGACCTTTACCCGTCAAGACAGCTGCTAAACCTGTGTTTGTGACAGGTTTATAAGATGTAATAGCTAAAGAAGAATTATCTATACCTTCCATATAGGGGATAATGCCCTTATCCATACAGTAATTATATTGATGGTACCCAAAACCATCTAACAAGATAACCAGAACTTTATGACCATTTTCTAAATAGTATAAACTATCATAAAATACATCTTTATTACTTTGGGAAGGTGCATCTAAAACTATACCTGCTATATTTTTTAGCTTCTCCCTGTTTTCAGGATTATAATAGTTAATCTGATTATTAGTTAATTCTAAAAACCCATCCCGATATATTATAGTTTCTCCGTTTTTATTAAATAAAACAGTCCTGCCAACAATTTTTTCATTAACAATATCTTGAAGTGATATTGCCTTCTTATTTAAGTAAATATCAACAGAATATGATTGGCTTTGATCAGTTAATACAGAAGAGCCTTCTAGTATTGGTCTGTGGATATATGAACCGGTTAATAACTGCCCTACCGTTGTCTTGATTATATTTTCATCTCTTTTAATAATTGTCATGCTTTCAGAAATATTGGGTTCTTTAGTCACTACTGTAATATTTTTTAGTAATTTAATATTACTACTGATCGGATGATTTAGATTTATAACCTCCCACCCATTACCTGAAGAAAAGTTTAGATAACTTTCGCTCAGTTCATTTCCTTCAATTTCAGCCCTTAATTCATCAGAAGAAGATAAGACTAGCTTAAATTCTGTTGATAAAGGTTGGACTTTATTTATGATATTCTCAAGCTTATAAACTTTAATTTTTTTATCATTATGTTCAATTTCAACTTGATTGAAATTACTGGATTCTTTTAAGTTAATTACCTCTTCTATGTCTCCCCTAACAAAAAGATCGGGTATATAGTAGTTTTTACTCATAAAAAAATAAACCGTACCTATTAAAATTAATATTAATACAATAGATAAAACTAATAATACCTTATTTAACTTATTCATTACACCACCTCTGCTTTAAAAATATGTCAATAAAATATACTTTATAATACATCGAATTTTCTAAATTGCTTAATAATACTATAAGCTATAATTCCTCCTATTCCACCTGACAAAGAAGCACTACTTAACGCTAGAATCAAAGGTATTATAGGAAGTCTAAAAAAAACAATGTTAACCAAAAAAGTACCGCTTAAATTTGCCACCATTCCACCCAAAAAACAGGGCACCAATTTCGCAGGATCTTTAAAGAAGAAATACAAAGTATCTATTGCCAAGCCAGGTATTATATATGTAAAAAAACTAATAAGCCCGTGGGTACCATAAATCCCTAAAGAAACCATCATAATGGCCTGAACCGTTGAAATAAGGGTTGCAGTACCTCTTTTTTTAATAATTCCCGCTCCTAATACCAACCACAGCATATAAAAACCACCAGCTATAACTCCACCTGGTATATAAAGAGGTCCTGTTATCATATGGGCCAATGGAACTACAATAGGTTTAGTTGCGACTCCGAGTCCAGCCATAAGTGCTATTATAATTAAATGAAAAATTGAAAATCCTTCAAGAAGTTTCTTTAACAAAGTCAAACACCTCAAATCAACTGCTTAAAATAAGATTTTAAAAAATAGATGTTGTTGATTAGATTGAACTTAATTTTAAAAATGGATATATAATTATTTTAAGATAACAATAAACCAATTTCAGAGCTCTTAAAGTATAGTATTTTACATATTTGATATTAATAAGCTTCCTACAATATCAACATTTTCTAAAAAAATATATTAAACTCCAAAATGATACTTTTTATGCAGGTTTCAAATTGGAGAATTATTTAAATTCTTATATATTGGGCTTTATTGTCTAGAAATAGTAATTTATCAATGCTTTTTGCACAAAAAGCAAATTGTAAACTTTAGGAGCTCTGAATTTATATAACCATAGATAATCTTTTTTAAAAATCACGAAAATAGAGAACCTTTTTTTATTTAACAATCTTTT
>JAGYMU010000044.1 GCA_018399995.1 Halanaerobiales bacterium
TATTAAATTTTCTAATTTTTAAGCTTTATACCTGTTAGTCAACTCTTCTTCAACCTCTTTTAGACTTACTTTCTTATCGACCAGAAGTACTAATAAATGATAAATTAAATCCACAGTCTCATATACTAATTCTTTCTTCGCTTCATTTTTAGCAGCAATAATGACCTCAGCAGCTTCCTCTCCCACTTTTTTAAGTATTTTATCAAGTCCCTCTTCAAAAAGGTATGTGGTATAAGAGTCCTCTGGTAATTGATGTTTGCGATCAACAATAAGTTGATATAATAGCTTAATTATCTCATCTTGACCTGCTTCTTTTTCTTTATGAGCCTGTTTTTCTGCCATTTTTCTATAAAAACAGGAAGTATTATCAGTATGACAGGCAGGTCCGGCTGGTTCTACTAAAATTAACAGTGTATCTCGATCACAGTCATAAAATATCTCTTCTACTTTCTGTATATTACCCGAAGTTTCACCTTTATGCCAAAGTTCTTGTCTGCTTCTGCTATAAAAATGAGTTTCTCCCGTTTCTAATGTTTTTTTAAAGGAAACTTGATTCATATAAGCTAACATTAAGACCTGACGTGTATCAACATCCTGAACAATAGCAGGAATTAAACCTCTATCATCAAATTTTAAATTCACATTATTATCTATCACTTTTAATTTATTATTCATTGCAACCACTACTTTCTTGAATTCTTACCGGAATATTATTCTCTGCCAACCTTTGTTTTAACTTTCCCATATCAACTTCTCCGAAATGAAATATGGAAGCGGCCAGAGCGGCATCCACATCAGTCATAGTAAATACATCAATAAAATCTTCAATACTGCCGGCCCCACCGGAGGCAATCACGGGAATATTAACCGCATCTGTAACAGCTTTTAACATATCTATATCAAAACCTTCTTTAGTTCCATCCCTGTTCATACTGGTTAAAAGTATTTCACCTGCTCCTAATTCTTCTAATTCTTTAACCCATTTAACTAGAGTTAGAGAAGTTTTTTTACTCCCACCATTTACATAAACATCCCAGCCTTTTTTGTTTTTTTGCAAGGCAGCATCAACTGCTCCCACTATACATTGAGATCCAAATATTCTAGCTCCTTCACTTACCAGAGAAGGGCTCTTAACAGCAGCAGAGTTGACTGAAATCTTATCAGCTCCCGCCCTCAGAATTTGGTTCATTTCGGAAATAGACTTTATTCCACCTCCTACTGTCAGCGGTATAAATACTTCTTTGGCTACTTTTTGAACAAGTCCGATTAAAGTTTTTCTTTTTTCTTTAGTAGCAGTAATATCTAAAAAGACCAGTTCGTCTGCCCCCATCTCATTATATCGTCGGGCTGAAACAACCGGATCTCCCGCATCTACTAAATCTAAAAAATTTATTCCCTTAACTACACGTCCATCTTTGATATCTAGACATGGTATTATCCTTTTTTTTAAAATATTAATCACCTGCCTTTTTAATTGCTTCTTTAAGATCAAACTTTTTTTGATAAAGAGCCTGACCAATAATAACTCCATAAAAATCAAGTTTATTCAATCTTTCTATATCGCTTAAAGAACTTATCCCACCGGAGGCTATTATATTAAGTCCGGTTTCTTTTTTAAGCCTGGTAAGCCCCTTTATATCAGGCCCTGACAACATTCCATCTCTTTTTATATCTGTATAAAGAATGTATTTTATTCCTTTTTTTTCAAGAGATACAGCAAATTCAACTAGATCAATGCTGCTCTCTTCTTTCCAGCCTGATGTTCTTATTTTACCTTCTCGCGCATCTAGGCTGATCAAGATTTTTTCAGATGTAAATTCACTTATAATTTGAGATAGTAAATTCGGTTTTTTTACCGCTAAAGTCCCGATAATAATACGATCGATACCTATGTCATCCAGCCGTTGTACATCTTCTATGCTCCTAATCCCACCACCACATTGTATTGATATAGGGATTTCTTCCCTTATTTTTTTTATGATATTTAGGTTGCGGCTTTCAGCCAGATTAGCTCCATCCAGATCAATAATATGCAGCCAATCTGCCCCTTTATGCATAAATTGTTCTGCTATTATCAAGGGATCACGGCTGTAAACAGTTTCTTTTTTAAAGTCACCCTGTTTTAAGCGCACAACCCTGCCCTCTTTTAAATCTATAGCTGGTAAAATAATCAATTAAATCAGCTCCCCAAAGTTCTTTAATAATTTAAGACCATTCTCCCCACTTTTTTCAGGATGAAACTGAAGTCCTATAATATTATCTCTGCGGATCACGGCCGGTATCTTATCACCATACTCAGTAACCGCAATTACATCATTTGTTACATTCTTTAGTTTGTAAGAGTGAACGAAATAAAAGTGGGGGTTCGTCCTTAAGTTATTAAATAGGATATCATTTTGGATAATTTTTAATTCATTCCAGCCCATATGCGGTATTTTTAAACCTGCTTTAATTTTAACCACATCTCCTTTTAAGAGATTTAAGCCCCTTGCCTTTTTGTCCTCATAACCCCATTCAAATAAAAGTTGCATCCCCAAACAAACACCCAGCAGGGGACGACCTGTTTGAACAAAATCATTAATAAAGCTAACCAGGTTGTTTTTTTTCAACTTTTCCATCGCACTGTAAAAAGCGCCTACTCCAGGTAATACAAGTGCTTCATATCTATCTAGATCTTTATTTTTTTTTATAATCTCTATTTTAAAACCGATATGTTCAAAGGCCTTAGAAATACTATTTAAATTACCTGCCCCATAATCTATGATGCCAATCATTTAAAGCTTTCCCTTAGTTGAAGGCATCTCTTCAGAAACTATTGAAACAGCATCTTTTAAAGCCCGGGCTAAAGATTTAAAGACTGCTTCTATTTGATGGTGACAGTTTTCGCCTCTTATCAATTCTATATGTAAGGTGATCTTTGCATGGCTGCTGAATGCCCTCAAAAATTCTTCTACTAACTCAGAAGGAAAATCCCCTACCATTTCCCTGCTGAAATCTAAATCTGTGTATAAATAAGGCCTACCGCTGATATCGACAGATGTTTTAACCAGTGATTCATCTAAGGGAACTGAACAATCAGCAAAGCGAGAAATGCCTTTTTTATCACCTAGGGCTTTCAAAAAAGCCTGACCTAGGGTAATACCTATATCCTCAACGGTGTGATGTTGATCAATTTCTAAATCTCCCTCAGCTTCAATTAATAAATCAAAACCTGCATGTTGGGCTAACTGTGCTAACATGTGATCAAAAAATTTAATACCTGAATCAGCCTTTACTGTACCTGTACCTTCAATATTCAGTTTCACTTTAATTTCTGTTTCTCTTGTATTTCTTAGCTGTAAAGCCTTTCTCTCTTTACTCATTGCTGCCTCCCTTTTTAAATTCTCTAAAAATTTGTTCTACTTTTTTATTCTGTTCCGGTTTACCAATAGTTATTCTAATAGCAGGTGGTATGTGATCAAAAGATCTTATCTTTATACCCCTTTTATTTAACATATTTTTAAATTTTTTAACCTCTTTACCCTCAATGTATATGAAATTAGCGGAGGAAGGAAATACAGTCCAATTTTTGTATTCGGATAAAATTGCAAACATTTTCTCCCTTTCAGCAACTATTTTATCAACTCTTTTTTTGATTAGTTCTCTTTCTTTTAAGATTAATTTGCCGATCAGAGTAGTAATCGAGTTCATATTATAAGGTATTAAGACCTTTGCAACCTGCTGGATTAGCTCTTTACTACCTACTAAATAACCCAGTCTTATCCCGGCCAGTCCAAATGCCTTAGAAAAAGTCCTGGTTACCACTAAATTACTGTATTCATTGATATACTTCAAAAAAGAGCTGCCCGCAAATTCAGCATAGGCTTCATCTATAACTAAAATACCGGAATATGAATCCAATATATTTAATAGGGTTTTGGGTTTAAGTATCTCACCGGTTGGATTATTAGGAGAACACAAGATTATAATTTTAGGATTTAACTTATCTATCATTTTTTTAATGCTTCTGTAATTAAACTCTGAATCTCTTAGAGAAAAATGTTCATATGTTCCTCCGGCTATTTTTGTAAAAAATCTATACATAGAAAAAGTAGGAGCTGCCGCCAAAACTACTTCACCCTTTTTAATAAAAGTGTTAAAAAGCATACCTAAAACATCATCTGAACCGTTCCCCACAATTATCTGCCCATAACTAATATTTAAATTGAGATAGTCAGATATACATTTTCTCAGCTCTTTAGAGTATAGAGTGGGATAATTATTTAGCGAATTTTCCATTATTTTTTCGGTAATCTCTTTTTTTAGATCTATTGGCAGATTATAAGGGGATTCATTTCCAGAAAGGTCTATTTTACATTCTTGAGTATGTTTTTCTCCCTGGTATATTTTTATTTCTCTTATTTCGGGTCTGACCAATTCTGAAATATTAATTTCCATCATCTTCACCCTCTATATCTCTTTTTCTAACCCTTACTGAATTCGCATGTGCTGTCAGACCTTCTGCCTCTGCCAGTCTAATTACATGATCAGCATCTTGTTTGAAGGCTTCTTTACTATAATAAATAAAACTAGAGTATTTAATAAAGTCCCTTACCGACAGTGGTGAAAAAAAGCGGGATGTTGATTCGGTTGGAAGCACATGGTTAGGTCCTGCAAAATAATCTCCGAGGGCTTCCGGAGTATATTCACCTAAAAATATCGAACCTGCATTTTTTATTTTCGGCAGAAATTCAAAGGGTTTATCAACAACTAGCTCTAAATGTTCTGGGGCTATTTGATTAATTATGTCTATACCCTCTTCTATAACTTCCACCTCTATTAATAAGCCATAATTACTTAAGGAATCTCTGATTATTTCTTTTTTTTCCAATCCTTTTATCTGTCGGTTGATCTCTTTTTTTACTGAATTTCCGAATTCTTTAGAGTCTGTTATCAAAATAGAAGACGCCAGAGGATCATGTTCAGCCTGGCTCATCAAATCAGCTGCTATATATTCGGGATTAGATTTATCATCAGCAAGAATTAAAATCTCACTGGGCCCGGCCGTCATATCAATCTTGACCTTGCCAAAAACCAGCTCTTTTGCCATGGTGACATAGATGTTTCCAGGTCCCACTATTATGTCCACTTCAGGAACGGTTTCGGTGCCATAAGCAAGGGCTGCAACTGCCTGAGCTCCACCCAACTTAAAAACTCTATCTACCCCTGCTATTTTGGCTGCAGCCAATATTTTTAAATTGGCTTCCCTAAAATCCGTGGGAGGAGTAACCATTATAATGTCCTTTACACCGGCCACCTTGGCCGGAATTGCAGTCATTAACACAGAAGAGGGATAAGCTGCCCTGCCTCCAGGCACATAAATACCTGCCCTTTCTAAGGGTCGTACAACCTGCCCTGTAATACGAACGGGAAGATCATGGGTCTGCCATGAGTGTTCTTTTTGCTTTTGATGAAATTTTTTTATATTTTCTGCAGCTTTTTTGAGAGATCTTAAAAATTCACCATCAACCTTGTCTATGGCTTGGTTTATTTCACGTTTGTCCACTTCGATCTGATCTTGATTAAGCTCCACCTTATCATAACGTGAAGTATATTCTAAAAGGGCCTGATCTCCCTTTTTTTTAACATCCTCTATAATTTGTCGAGCAGTATCTTTATATTTAGTTAAATCTTTTTGTGAACGTTCCTGCAAAATCGCCTTTATTTGAGTAATATTGCTGCCTTTTAAATCAATCTCTTTTAGCATCTATAACTTAACCCCCTTAAATCTGATCTTCTAAGGCCTCTATTATCCTGGTAATCGATTTCTGGCTCGTCTTCATGCTAACCTTATTAACTACCAGCCTTGCACTCAACTTGCGAATATCTTCATATACAATTAAACCATTTTCTTTTAATGTACGCCCGGTTTGTACAATATCCAATATAGTATCTGCCAATCCGGTTAACGGAGCCAGTTCAATTGAACCGTTTAATTTAATGATTTCTACCGGTTCACCTTTCGATCTGAAAAATCTACGGGTGAAATTAGGATATTTAGTAGCAACTTTTCTTTGCAGTAAGGTCTTTTTTCTATTCGGTAGACCTGCCAGAGAAAATCTACATCTGCCGAATTTCAAATCCAACACTTCATATAGGTCTCTATTTTCCTCTAAGAGTGTATCTTTACCTACAATTCCCAAATCAGCTGTGCCGTATTCAACATAAATCGGTACATCAGCAGGTTTAACCAATATGATTTCTAAATTTTCGTCAGGCAGATGAAAAATTAATTTCCTTGATTTAAGCATGTCTTCAAAAAGATTGATATCAGCACTTCTAAAGAGTTTTACAGCTTCTTTGGCCAATCTTCCCTTAGCCATCGCTATACAAATCTTATCCATTATTTTACCTCCCTGACTTTTTCTAAGATTACTTCATATAATTTTTTATCGTGAAGTTTGCTATCAATATTTATGCATTTACCGGTATGAAAATTCTGCAGTTCTATCCTGTTTTTACTGTAATCAAGCTTATAATCCATACCCTGAAAATTCATATATTCTAAGTCTTTACTCTCTTCAAATATTTCTACAATATAGTTATTATTACGAAGTTCTTCAGCCAGTCTATGCGCATTTTTAAAATTAGCTTCCTTATTATAGTTAATTATGACCCTGTCTCTTTCAGCCTGAAAGTTATAATGTACTTTACTTAAATACTCAAGTATATTTTCTATTTCTAATGCAAAACCAACAGCAGGTTCACCTGCTCCAAACTTTTCAGTCAAATTATCATACCTACCTCCATTAGCCAACAAAATATTGTGTTTACCGGCATACCCTTTAAAAATAATGCCGGTATAATATCCATGTCGAGAAATTAACATGGGGTCAAAGGTTATATTATTAATTAAATCCAGCTCTTTTAGTTTGTCAAATAATTTTTCCATCTTTAATACTTCAGCCCTGGCCTTTTTTGATATCGGTAGTTTTTTAAGTTCTTTTATTACCTCTTTCGGAGAACCAAAAAGTGTAGATAGTTTTATCAATGTTTTTTTACTATTCTGTTTTAGATCAACATCTTTAAGATATCTCTTGATCTCCACTTTATTTTTAGCTGCCAGCAATGATAGCAGGTTTTCTTTTTGGTGAGCACTTAAATTCATTTCATATAAAACTTCATTGATTAAATCCGCATGACCTATATCGATTAAAGGTCTTTCAATATGTAATTTCTGCATTGCTTTGATTAATAACACGATCATCTCTATATCTGAGTTCAACTGATTACTTCCGATCAATTCAACCCCTGCCTGAGTTTTTTCCTTCAAACTCAAACTCTGACTATTTTTAGACTGGTAGGCGGTGGTCAGATAAGAAAATTTTAAGGGCCGGGGTGTATCCTGAAACCTGGTCGCAGCCAATCTAGCTATCGGCATTGTTACATCGGGTCTCAAAACCAATATCTGGCCATTTTCGTCAACCACTTTAAACATCTCGCTTTTATCCAATATACCCTCGATACCACTATATAATTCCAGGGATTCTAAGGTCGGTGTAATTACTTCCCGATAATCAGCATTTTGAAAAACCCGTCTTATTCTTTTATATATCTCTCTTCTTCTCCTAAGCTCTGCAGGCAAAATATCTCTTACACCTTCTACAAATGCATTCATGAATTGTCCTCCTAATTATTAAAATTATCTGCTCTATTTGGCAAATATAATTTATAAATAGCAATCTAATCATATTTAACGATTATTAAATTTAATTATACATCAATTTTATTAAAGATTCATTATTATTTCAAATTTTTATCCTTTAGTGTTATAATAATATTTGATATTAAAAATTCAAGGAGTGTGGATCTAATGTTATTTGACTACCATCTTCATTCTGACTTTTCAGCAGATTCGAAGATGACATTAAAAGATATATGTGAAACTGCTGTGCAAAAAAATCTAAGTGAAATTGCTGTCACAGATCATCATGATATAGACTACCAGGATGATCAAATTGAATTCAATCTGGATAAAAATAAGTATCTAGAGGAACTAGAAAAATATCAAAATCTTTATGCTGATCGCTTAACAATAAAAAAAGGTATAGAAATGGGGATGCAAACCCACATTTTGAATCAATGTGATCAGTATTTAAAAAATGATTTTGATTTCATTATAGCCTCTTTTCATACTGCTGAAAAGAAGGATCTCTTCAATGGAGACTTCTTCAAAGAATATCAACAGTGGGAGGCTTATCTGCGTTATTTGAAATCAATATTAGAAGTAGTAGATAATTTTGATAATTATTCTGTGATCGGTCATCTCGATCTGGTTAGGCGCTATGGATATTATGAGACCACACCGGATTTGATGGATAATAACAAAGCTGTAGAACTAATTCAAGAAATCCTCAAAAAAATAATAAAAAATGATAAGGGAATTGAAGTAAATACAACCGGTTATTATATCGGAAATGGGCAAAATCCCCTACCCTCTATTAAAATCCTAAAATTATATAAACAATTGGGGGGAGAGATATTAACGATCGGATCTGATAGCCATTCCAAAGATCAAATCGCATACAAATTTTTAGAAACCATTGCCCTATTAAAGAAAATCGGTTTTAATAAATTAACTACTTTTACAAAAATGAAACCAACCTTTTATAAAATTTAATCATGAAATCGACGAGCCCTGTTTAGACAGGGCTTTATCTATCTATTATCATTGATTTTAATCTTAATATCATGATTTGCTTTCTCTTCTTTCTTCAATCATCTTATCTGCTTCATCTACCCAATCGCCAATAAGATATTTGCGACCAACCCAGAGTGCTCTGACCGTAAAATCTACCACTAAAGCTATTAATATACCTAATAATCCCAAATCAAAAATGATGCTCAGTAAATAACTTAAGCCCAGTTTAAATACAGTTTGACTGAACAAATTGCCAAAAAAAGCGGTTTTCGTATTACCTGCACCATTTAACATTCCAGCATAAACTCCATAGATAGTTAAGATCGGAGCCCCGATACTCAAGGCTTTTATAAATCTGATCCCATAAGAAATTGTGGCTGGATCATCTGTGAATATACGAATTAAAAATGATGCACTGAAAAACAGGACAATAGCAAAGCCCCCTATGGTAAATATGGATAAATAAACCATACCCCTTGTAATCTTTTTACTTTCTTCAGGTTGTCCTGCCCCCAATTTCTGTCCACCCAATATCGTAGTCACTGTGTAGTAAGAACGGTGGAGAGGAGCAATGAGCTGCTGATGGATACGGCGGGCTATATGGTAAGCTGCAGCTGCTTCTGTACCGAAGGTTAAGACAAGTGAATTGAAGGGAAAAGTAATCAAACTTTGGTATAAACCCTGCATAATTTTAGGCATGCTCACTTTAAATAACTGCCTTATAATTGTAAAATCCCAATTTTTAGAAGGCTTCTGTAGATCAAATTCACTTCTGGGACCCATAAAGATAATAAAATATATAATCGCCGAAATAAGTTTAGCTATAAATGTACCAATACCTACACCCAATACTCCATAATTAGGGAACGGGCCTAAACCTAAAGCCAAAACTACTGATAGTACTATATTTATTACATTACCAATGACTTCAACTACCATCGGTGTTTTTGTGTCCCCGGTCCCCTGTAGAGCCCTGGCAGATATTATGGAAACAATTCTAAAAGGGGCTGCAGAGAAGATAACAAGCAAATACTTTGCTCCTAATTTAACTACTTCAGGAGTAGCACCTAATATACTTATTAACTTTTCCGGTATCGACCATCCGATGATTATAAAAGGAATACCGATGATAATACTGGCGAAGAGAACCTGACTTAAAATCTCATCTGAATTTCTTTTGGCTGCTTGTGTACCAGTACCGCTTTCCTGTGAAATCAGGGAGATACTACCTGTCCCTAACCCCAGACCAATTCTAAGTATTATCCTCTCCCAGACATCACCAAGGCCAACTGCTGTTACCGCTGCCGGGCCAAAAAAACCCATCAGTATCATATCTGTAGTCCTCATCGCAGTGGTAAATATATGGTTTAACATCACCGGCCAAGCAAGAATGTATGCCTCTTTCCAGACCGGTAAGTACATTAAAAATGATGACATTTTATTACCCATCCTCTAAACAATATTGAAAATTATTATAACATAATCAGGTAAGCACCCGCAATAAGAATGGTGAAATAAATATATTATAATCTAATTACAAAATATCACTTAAAAAAATCATTAATAATAATTGAATTTTTTGTTTTTGAACATTATAATAACTTTAAGAGGGGGTAATCTTAATGGATAAAAAAGAGAGATTAAAAATACATATGGAAAACTATTACCATGAACTTAATCGCAAAGATAATCTCAGAACTCGATTAATCATCCCTTCTACTGCAATTTTTATATTTATAGCCATTACAATCTATATTTCTAAGAGTTGCCAGATAGAATCAGTGGGATTGACCGCTTTATTATTCTGGCTATTTGCTCTGGCCTTTATTGGTTTTTTAGGAATTACTTTTTTTTATTTAATCAAGGCATGGAAAGGTTACAAATATGCTTATCTTCCCAAATCAACTGACCTGGAACAATACTTTGAAAACTTATCTGACTATCAAGAAGAAAATTATGTTCCTCAGGATTATACAGAAAAAAAGTATTATGGCTATTTAATTAGCCAGATTAGTAAAAATAACAGCCAAAATTTTGAAAATAATCAAAAATTATCGGACTTGATTTATAAGATTCAGACAAACTTATCAAAGGCTTTGCTTTTAGCTATTATATCTTTACTTATCTTATACAGTAAAGAAATTTGGACTTATAGTGAAAATGTGCTATCAATATTATTTTAATAGAAGGGATTGTTTTTAATGTCCAAATTATTTACATTTGACAACCAAGAAGAATCCAAAAACTTTGATTCTCAAGAAATAATTGATGACCACCCGGGCAATGAACCAGAACCCAAACCCCCGGCTTCTTTATTTGTTAGGGAAGGAACCTACCTTTATACAAATCGCAAAGAAAATGATTTTTAGTAGTTATCTTTGATGACATTAACATACTATGTATTATATAAAACCCGGGTAAAGTCTTTTTAAGACAATTAACCCGGGTTTTATAAGTTTATAATTTATTTGTGCCTTATCATATTACATAGTTCTTAATTTTCAAGACCATACTTGAGTATCTAAAAATTATTAGTTTGCCGGGAGTTTTAACTCTTGTCCTACAAAAATAATGGAAGGATCATCTATGATGTCTTTATTCAATTCATAGATTACTTTATATTTAGCTCCATTTCCCAGGTAGTCTTGAGCTAGATTCCATAGACAATCGCCTTTTGTTACTGTAATAACCTTTCCAGCTGTCTTTGCCTCGGTTACTCCTTTAGCTAATTTATCCTGTAAAATAGTAATTTCTTCCACTGTCATCCCACCATTAAGTAAGTAGGATTTAGAATCAGCAGTCAGATCAGCTTTATTTAAATCTTCAGCTTCAGTGATAACCTTAAGCATTGAAAGTACATCTTCAGATATTATCTTATATTTTTCCGTCCCTTTCTTTACTCCATAGTAATTGACATAACTTTCCATATAGTCTTCGACTATTTCATCTTTGCTGGCCCCCATCAATGCTCCTAATAATGCACCCATAAAACCCGCTCTATCTTTTCCTTCTGTACAGTGGAATAAATATGGGCCTTCATTTCTAGCCATGAATTTAAGTCCTTTAATTATATTTTCTCTGAATTGATCACTGCTGTAAGCAAGTCCCATATTAAGAGTTAATACCTGGCCTTTATCATAAAGTTCTGCATAATAAGGAGAATTAAAGTCATCAGCAGAGCGGTACTCTGCTATATCTTCTTCAGAATCAGCCATATTTACTACAGTTTTTACTTGAGCTTTCTGGATAAGATCATCACTATAAGCTGCTCTGTTCAATTCGTTATTAATAGGACTTGAGCTTCTATATAATACTCCTTCAGCTATATTACCTATAGATAGATTTCTAAAATTAGCAAATTCTTCATCTGTAAAGTAATCTTCACGGTTGTTGGTTCTTTCAAGTTTCCTTATTTCATATTGTACTTTATATCCATCAGCTTTGCTTAGCATTATGGTTAGCTTATCACCAACCTCAACTTCTGCCACCTCGTTGAGTTTACCGTAATTAATACATACTGCTATATTTGTATGTCCAGGATAAGCCCTCACTAAAGGATCACCGGTTTCAACATAGTAACCATCTAAAAAAGGTGCTTTAAATACAAAGCCATTATCAAAGATAGCTGCAACCATATCCCCTTTTTCAAAGCCCTTTTCATAGAAATCCTCTATAAGAATATCTGTAGAAGCATGTCCATATTTCTCTATCTCTTCAACTTCAGCAGTAACACTCGGCTTTTTATATATTGACTCAGCTGAGAGCTTGTTTTTAAGTGCAGCTATTTCATCAGAATTCATGCCTATTCTCTTAAGATAATCTTCAGCGGCTTGCGTAAGATCTACATCTGATATGTCGGCGCCTTTTTCAGCTCCTACAATGACTGTAGTTAGTGAAATCATGATATTACTTTCTGCAATAGCTTTATATTGCTCACTTCCTTCTTGCACACCATAATAATTTTCGTAGGTTGTCATATAGTCTGTTACAATTTCTTCTAGGGAAGCCCCCATCAATGCTTCCAATAGGGCAGCTACAAATCCAGCTCTATCCTTACCCTCTGTACAGTGAATTAAATATGGACCTTCATTTTCGCTTAAGAACTTTAATCCTTCAGCTAATTTTTTGCCGAATTCTTGTCCGGATATATCTACTCCCATATCGAGCGTTATAACCTTTCCATCTTCATAAAGAGATTTATAGTAGTCAGATTTGTTACCTTGTTCTGCCATATATTCTTCAGCTATTTTTTCTGAATCTGATAGATTAATTACAGTTTCTATTCCAACCGCTTCAGATAATGTATCAGCATATTGAGCACGATTCAGCTCATTGTTTATCGGGCTGCTGCTTCTATACATCACTCCTGGATTGATACCTGTAGTTGCAATACTCCTAAAATTTGCATATATTGAATCAGTTTCATAATCAGATCTCTCATAAGTTCTGCTGAGCTGATGCAGTAAATATTCAGACAAATAACCCTCTTTTTCATGTAAAGCAAAAGTTAACTCATCTCCAACTTCAACATTATATGTGGAAGCAAAATCCCCCATATTAATAGCAACAACTATGAGATCACTATCCTGATCATCTCTTATAAGCAAGCTGTCTGTATCAACATCACTGTATGATGTCACAAAAGGCATCTTTAACTCTTTATCATTGAAAGTTACCTCTAACATGTCACCCAATTCATAGCCAGCTTCATAAAATTCCGCCGGAGCAAGATCCATAGTTAAGTTACCATACTTTTGTACTTCTACAACTTTAGCTTCAAGGACCGGATAATTTTCTTCTGCTGCTACAGTAACAGTTATGGACATTACAATTATAACTACAAACAGAATTAAAATGCTTCTTCTAAATCTTTTCATAATATCCTCCTTATGCCTAGGTCTGTTTAAACTTACCTGTCTTTAAAAATGGTTTTCCCATGCGAGATTCAATGATTGACTTCTAAAATTATCGCACTCATGTTTTGGTGGCTTTTTAAAACTCTGTTCTTACCAAATTTCATCAAACTACTATTATAACGTGTTGTTATTTATAATTAAATTCCAAAACATACAACTAATATATTCTGCTGTGGTTTTTTATTAACATACATCTCCCCCCTTTAGCCAAGATTGAGATGAAAGATAAATTAATATATTTGTTATAAAAAGTACGTTTATTTATCTTATAATAAGTTTCTTGGATTATTTTTTTGCTTCTTCACAGCTATATTAATATAATTATAGAATACATTTATAAATCCTTTTATTATGGTGTTAAATGTAAATATAAATAATATTATTGGATCTTCTCCATTTCCGCGGGTAAAAAATGTGAAGTTTGTTTGCTACGCTTATTAGTGCCATCATCTTAATTGAATAGGGTTTTTATATGATATTTATATTATCCTTTTATTATTAAAAAGCCCATCAATTAAAGAAAATGACTATAAATAATTTTATGTATAATCATAAATTGACCCACTAATTTGGAGAAGAACCATATTATTAAAAGAATAAAAATTAAAAGTTAAATTTATCTGACTACTTAGTATAAAATATGAAAATTCTCAGTAAAATACACTG
>JAGYMU010000045.1 GCA_018399995.1 Halanaerobiales bacterium
GTATACCACGCTAAAGATAGCAAAGAAGAATTTGATAAGTTATTTGCTGAATTTGAATAATATTATTAAGAACTTTTTATTAATTAATAAATATATATATGAGGAGGATTAAGATGAAATTAGATACTGTATCAAAGTATATGGAAGAAGCAGGAATACCAGGTAGGGATTGCTATGATTTACCTGATAGTGATAAAAGGTTTCCTGATGGTGCACATTATAGGATTGAGATGTCTGGAGTAGAGGGGCCAAAAGTTTTAGAGGCATTGATAGATGAAAAAAATAAAAGAAATGTCCCGGTACATAGATTAATTTCTTTAGTTGGTGGCGGATATCTCTATGATGATGAAGAGATAAAATATTTTGCTCAAATGGCAGCAGATGAAGATATGGAAGTTATTGCTGTTCCTGGACCAAGAAACGGAAGAGATAAGGGAAGACAATATACATCTTCTGAAGGAATGCGGACTGGTATGCAGCATAGAGGTTCTGATGAATTAAGAAATGTGATTGCAGATATCATGAGAATGTATGATTTAGGTATAAGAGGTTTTATGTTAGTAGATAGAGGGCTTTTATGGTTAGTAAGGAAAATGCAGGAACAGGGTAATTTACCTGAAGATATGGCTTTTAAAATGTCTGTCTGGACGGGAGTAAGTGCAGCTGGTGGAGCCAAGTTAATGGAAGATTTAGGAGCCAGTTCTTTTAATCCTATAGCAGATTTACCTTTACCTATGCTTGCTTCAATAAGAAAAGTAGTTGATATACCTATTGATTTCTATATTTGGACTTTTCAATCTTATGGTGGCACAAATAGATTCTATGAAGCCAATGATGTAGCAAGATTATACTCTCCATGCTATTTCAAGTTTGAACCAGAGACATCTTCAACTGAAGGATATGCTCCCTGGGCGAATATTGACCATCAAATAGATTTAATGAGAAAAAAAATTAAATGGGCAGAATTTGTAATCAATTTTATTAAAGAAAATAATCCAGAGATTAAATTATCTGATCAGGGACCAAGTGATTTATATATTCCTAAGCCATAATTGATCGAATATAACGATGTTAAGGAGGTGTTATTATAGAGAAACTTATAGAGAGATAGCCCCAAGCTAAGGCATTATAAACCTTTAGCTTGGCACTAGACAATTGTGAATGTTGTTATTGTATCATATGAAAAGAGATTAAAAAGATCTAATAAGAGTTGTAAAACTCTGAAAATGAGGTTATCAAATTAGATTTTGGAAAAATTAATGACTGTAATTTAATGTATTCATAATCACAATAATAGAGGCCAATATCCCGAAAGCAAATTACTGTTAAGTGTTTATGATTGTTGTGTTGTCTGTTTTGTAGTTTTTTAAAAAACTAATGTTGATTTAAGAATTGATGAGAGTGTTATGGTTTTAATATAACAATAGGTTAGCTTTTATATTTCAATACTCACTTATTGTGGGAGAATTGTTTCAGATTAAAGGTTGACAACTTATATAGTTTATCGCAGAGCAAAAAAAGCTGCTTAAGTTTTATTTACTAAAGTTAATTTGGCAAGTAAATCAGTTTCAATTCAAGGTGCTGATAATAGGAGAAATAAAACAAAAAATTATCAAACCTAGAAGAAACTGAAGTTATGTTATGTATAGTAAGAAGGAGACTTATTTTTATAGGATAGAATCCTGAAAAAAATAGTAAACCAACTAAAGTTTAAACTTAATAATTTGCAGCCTGTATATAGACAATGCATATGATAGATTTGAATTTTCTGTTAACTAAGATTATTGACCATTAAGTTATGATAATTATATTCAAGTACAAGAAGTAGACTACATTTTACTAGATATTTATAAATAGAGAATATCATATTTTTCAAAAAATTATCCCAAAAAGATTTCAAAATAAATAGCGACACAAAAAATATAATAATAAATAAAAATATTTTGCTTGAAATTGAGGGTAAAGGATAAAATAGGATGATCTCCTTTTAAGTAATTTGTCTTTTTAAAAAGATTTACTTGCTATATAAATTTATTATGTAGAAAATTATATTTTTTTTATTAGATCAATATGTAATTGAAAAATAAAATAATCCAGTACTTTTCCAGGTTCTTATTCCGTATAATAAATTTAATAAAATCCGATCAGTATTTATCTATTAAGCAAAATTTATCAAAAAAGGGTAGTGATTTTCATAATATATTAAGAAAGGAGATGTTTCCTTACATGAAACTTATGGAACTAGAAAATATAGATGCATATTACGGAAACGCCCAAGCACTATATGATGTTTCTCTTTATATTGAAAAAGGTGAAATAGTAACTCTTCTTGGTGCAAATGGAGCGGGCAAGAGTACAACCTTAATGACGATATCCGGTTTAATTAAACCTAAAAAAGGAAAGGTTTTTTACGAAGAAAAAAATATCACAAAATTAACACCACATGTTATAGCTGCCCAAGGAATAGCTCATGTGCCAGAGGGAAGACGAATTTTTGGTAGTTTAACAGTTGAAGAGAATTTGAACATGGGTGCCTTTACTCTCGACAAAAAGGAAAAAGGGGATGATATAGCTGAGAGCAAGGAGTTAATATTTTCATTATTTCCACGTCTAAAAGAACGTATTAACCAGGAAGGTGCAACTTTGAGTGGTGGTGAACAACAAATGTTGGCTATTGGTCGTGCCCTAATGATGCAACCGAAAATTCTCCTTCTTGATGAACCTTCTATGGGAATAGCTCCAGTTTTAATCAATCAAATATTTGAAAAAATTGAAGAATTAAATAAGAAACAAGGTATAACAATTTTTCTTGTTGAACAAAATGCAAATGTAGCTCTACAAATTGCTGATAGAGGTTATTGTATAAAAGACGGGGAAATTGTGTTTGAAGGTGGAGCTGAAAAACTCAAGTCTGCCGATATTGCTAGTGAGTATTTAGGTGGATAAACAGATAATTTGACTGAATATTGAGATTAGTTTTTTGATTATTTAGATCTATTGGAAAACTTGTGAAACACAGCGTCTTATTAGCTTTAAAGATAATAACAGATTGTTTAATTATTAAATAATCTCTAAAAATTATTAGGAGGATTGATCATGTATAAAAAAATGAAAAATTTATTTATTGTCTGTATATTAATGGGTTTATTTTTAACACTATTACCTAATCCATTTATAGCAGCAGAAGAAGTTGAAACATATAAAATTGGTTTTGTAAATCATCTAACTGGGGATTTAGCTTTATATGGGGAAAGCAAACGTAATGGAATAGAATTGGGCGTTCAAAAAATAAATGAAGCTGGTGGAATAAATGGAAAACCAGTAGAAGTTATATATGAAGATGACCGGGGTGAAGCGGCAGGTGCTGTAACAGCTGCCAGAAAACTGATTGATAGTGATGAGGTTCCGGCAATTATTGGATCTGGAGCAAGTAGCTGTACACTTGCAATGTTGCCTCTTGCTAAAGAAGCAAATGTTCTCGTAGTATCACCGGCTTCTACTCACCCCTCATTGAGAGAATATACAGAAACATATTTTGGTATGATGCCTACAGATGAAGTTCAAGGTAGATATTTGGCTAATTTTGCCCATAAAAAAGGAATAGATGATGTGGCACTTATGGTTATCAATAATGACTATGGTTTAGGTAATTTAGATACTTTTTCAGAGCATTTTGAAGGAAATATTGTTGGCTCCGAGGTTTTTAATAGTGGCAGAACTGATTACAGAAGCGAATTACTCAAAATCAGATCTAAAAACCCCAAAGCAATATTTTTGATAGCTTATGCTAAAGAAGGTGGAATTATCCTTAAACAGTCTCGTGAAATGGGTATTGAAGTTCCTGTTTATGGAGATGCAACCTTGTCAACTGAAGCAGTCCTTGATACAGCTGGAGAAGGAGCGCGTAATTTCTATGCTCTAGTACCTGGAGATCCTGAATCACCTGAATATAAAGAATTTAGTGCTAACTTCCAAGAAGAATATGGTACTAAGCCAACAATTTGGTCTGACTTTGCTCATGATGCATTTATGTTAATCGCAAAAGGTATAGAAGAAGAAGGATATTCTGCAGATGGAATAAGAAATTACTTAAGACATGTAGAAGGTTATCGTGGTGTATCAGGTATCAAAACTTTTGATGAAGCAGGTATTGTGACAGCTGCATATTCATTTTATTCTGCAGAAGATGGAGAATTTGTCTACTGGGATTGGGAAGAATAGCTAATATACTTTAATATTTAAAAATTAAATATGAATAGATATGTAAATTTGATAATATCTATTTTGTTTAAAAGAAAAAATATGCTGTGGAAAGTTTTCGAGTAATTAAATTAAAAGTTTAGATTAATAAAATATTCAATCATTATTGCATTATAATTATATGACTTTCTGCAGCATAATTAATAAGAATATAAGTATATTGGTTTTTATTCCAATATTCTAGTTATAATTTAGTTTATTTATTGACTAGACAAATTTAAAATTTTGTGTAGTAATTAAAAAAACATTCAAAGTAAAGATTCATTGAAAGGGGGAGAAAAACATATATGGATTATTATTCACAGGTGATCTTGAATTCAATTATAACTGGAGGTATCTATGGACTGATAGCTGTAGGTTATTCCATGATATATTCCATTCTCCGTTTTGTTAACTTTTCCCATGGATTTGTTGCTATGATGGGAATGTATTTCACATATGCTTTAAGTGTTCAGTTACAATTGCCATTTTTTATTGCTGCTGCAGGGGGGATTGTTTTAACAGCATTTTTAGGTATGATTATAGAGAGAGTTGCTTATCGACCTTTGCGCTTTTCTTTTTATTTAGCTCCTTTAGTAGCTGTTGTGGGTGTAGCCTTTTTCTTAGAATCCGTAGCCTTAATGGTATGGGGAGGAGGGATCCTTTCCTATGATGTAAAGACTACAAGTTTTAATATTTCAGGCCTTTATATAACTAATGTTCAGATTGGTATATTAATAACTTTACTTTTATCTGTAATCTTACTCTATTACCTTATTGAGAAGACGACTATTGGTCAGGCTATTAGGGCAACTGCAGATGATATTAAAATGGCTTCATTAGTAGGTATTAATTCAAATCGAATTGTAGTAATTGTTTTTATGCTAGGTTCAGCTTTAGCTGCTGTAGGAGGAACATTTTTGGGATTGGAGACAAATCTACAACCAACAATTGGTTTATCAGTAACAGCAAAAAGTTTTGCTGCTGTAATTTTAGGTGGTTTTGGTAATATATATGGAGGTTTAGTAGGTGGTTTGGTACTTGGATTTGCTGAAAATTTAGGTGTTACAGTCTTACCTACTGTTTGGAAAGATTTTATAGCTTTTGGTGTATTATTTATTGTTATATATTTCAAACCTTCAGGCTTACTTGCAAAACGACAAGAACGTGGAGGAAGATACAGATAAGAGTAATAATTAAAATTATGTGAAATTTAATGATAGGAGGGATCTTTTTGTTTTATCATCTAACCATACTAATGATTATATATAGCATCACCTGTATAGGATTAAATATAGTTGTAGGTTATACTGGTTTTTTTAGTTTCGCTCGTGCAGCTTTTTTCGGTATTGGTGCATATACATCAGCCCTTTTAGTTATGAGTGGTGTTCCGTTTTTAATAGCAATCATAGCTGGAGGTATATTAGCAGCTATATTTGGGTGGATTTTAGGATTGATTACAGTAGAAATGACGGGTGATTATTTTGCCTTGGCAACATTTGCGTTTGCTGAGATGACACGCCAAGTTTTTATTAATTGGACCGGTTTGACTAGAGGACCTTTAGGATTACCTGGTATACCTAGACCAGAAATATTTGGTTTTAGATTTTCTACAAATCAAGCCTATCTATTTTTATATATAATTTTACTTATCCTTGTACTTTTAATTACAGAAATGTATGTTAAATCACCATTTGGCAGATTATTAAAAACTATTCGTGAAGACGAAACAGCAGCTCAAAGCCTGGGAAAAGATATAGCTAAAACGAAAAATATTGCGATAGCTATGGGTGCTTTTTTTGGTGGGGTTGGAGGAGCATTATATGCACACTATATTACTTATATTGACCCCTCGGCTTTTGTTCTACATATAACTATTTTCTTTTTGATAATAGTTATTGCAGGGGGAATGGGCAATAATTATGGAACAATTTTAGGAGCAGTAATGCTTGTTTTAGTAAGAGAGTTACCCCGCTATTTGGGATTATCTCCAGCTTTTGCAGCTAGTTTACAACAGATGGTTTATAGTTCAATATTAGTTATTCTCATGCTAGTAAGGCCTCGCGGTCTATTAGGAGAACGCAAACTGCTTTCTGAACAGTCATCTGAAGAAGGGGGCAAATAAGAAATGCTTGAAGCAAATGGTATCGAAAAGAATTTTGGAGGATTAAAAGCTGTAGATAATGTATCAATAAAAGTAAAAGAAGGTACAATAATGGGACTTATAGGTCCTAATGGGGCAGGTAAAACTACTTTCTTTAATTTAATCACTGGTTTTCTTAGTACTGATTCAGGTGAGATCAAGTTCAAAGGTAAAGACATTACTAATTTAGAGCCTCACTTAATAAGTCGTTTAGGTATGGTAAGAACATTTCAGCAAACTCGCATATTTCCTGAGATGACGGTTCTTGAAAATTTAATTGTAGCTCCTCAAGATAATGTTGGGGAGGGATTTTTTGATCCCATATTTTATAGAAAAGCCCTAAAAGATGATCAAAAAGAGAAGATATCTGTAGCTGTTGCAATTCTTAAGGACATGGGGTTGTATGATCAAAAAGATGAGTATGCTAAAAACCTTCCCTATGGAGAACAAAAAAGATTAGAACTGATGAGAGCTGTAATGACTTCACCTGATATTTTATTACTTGATGAACCAACAGCTGGTGTAAGCCAGGATTATACTGATAATATGAAATCTTATATCAAAAAATTAAAAAATGAAAGAGGAATCACATTTTTTATAATAGAACATAAGATGAGTTTTTTAATGGACCTTGCTGAGTACCTTTATGTAATTGACCATGGTAAATTAATTGCCTCGGGCACTCCCAAAGAAATTCAAAATAATACCAAGGTTATTAATGCCTATTTAGGGACTGAAGGTTAATTTATAATTAAATATATTTAATTGGGATTTTAAAAAACAACTAAAAAAATAAAGATATATTTAGTTCTATTTATTTTATCAAAGATGCAAGAAAGATAAACTAAAATCTCAATTTTTAATTAATAAAGAGATGAAATTTGTTAATTCACTTTATTCTTATATACAATCATTACGAATAAATTACTTAGATGCTGCAATTATTTATTATGAAGTATTTTTAACTGAACAATTTAACCATTCAAGATATTGTAGTAGTGAACTTTTAATATTCATATGAATATCTTAGTGTAGTATGATTTCTATTAACTATTTGAGTTATCTCACCACTTTAAATTTGCTTGAAAGTCGTATATCTAAAATTATACTAAAAGCTAGTTAACCAAAAATAATAATGGGACCCTAAGTATATAGATTATTTATTTAGGATCCCTTTTATAATTAAGATTTTCTATTTAGAAAGGAAGTGAAATAGATGAAACCAAATCGTAATGATTTTACTTCTCCTCAATTCAAACTTATATCAGATGATCAGCTAAATGAATTACATCTAAAAACGTTGGAAGTCTTAGAAAGAGTCGGTGTTAAAATTAAAGAGGAAGAAGCCCTAAAATTATTAGAAAATGCAGGGGCATATATTGATGATAAAAGAGTTCGGTTTCCTAGTTGGTTGATAGAAGAAGCTATACGATCTGCTCCCCAAAGAATTGTTTTATCAAATAGAGAGGGAAAAAGAAGTTTATATTTAGAGAAAAACCAACCCTATTTTGGTACTGGTTCAGATTTACCATATACTTATGATCATTATACTAATGAAAGAAGAAAATCTCGCAAAGAAGATGTAATAAATTCTGCTCGGGTGGCAGAAAATTTAGATAATATTGATTTTATAATGTCAATGGCAATAGCTACAGATACCCCGCAAGAAATTTCTGATTTACATCAGTTTGCTGCTATGGTAAGTAATTCTAAAAAACCGATCGTATTTACTACTCATCATCGAAAAAATTTGTTGAATATTATAGAGATGGCCTCCATAATAACAGGTGGTAATGAAAAGTTGAAGCAGAATCCTTTCCTAGCTTGTTATGCAGAGCCGATATCCCCTCTTTACCATACTGAAGAAGGAACACAAAAATTATTGACATGTGCAGAATTTGGTATCCCTGTCATGTATACCCCAGGACTTATGGGGGGAGCTGTGGCACCTGTTACTCTAGCAGGGGCATTAGTTGTGGCAAATGCTGAATTACTTAGTGGGCTTGTAATTCATCAATTAAAAAGAAAAGGGGCGCCATTTATATATGGTGGATGTGCTTCTTTTATGGATATGAAGACTATGATACAGACCTATGCAAAGCCTGAATTTCACATGAATAGTGTAGTACTTACTCAACTATCACAAAAATATCAACTGCCGATGTTTAGTACAGCAGGTTGTACTGATTCTCCAATTTTAGATTTACAGGCAGGTTTAGAAGATATGTATTCCCTGCTTTTAACGGGACTTAGTGGTGCTAATTTGATTCATGATGTAGGTTATGTTAATAATGGATTGACGCAATCATTAACTTCGTTGGCAATAAATAATGAAGCTATATATATGGTAAAAAGGTTATTAAAAGGTTATGAAATAAATGATAATACTATTCCCATAGATGTTATAGAAGAGATAGGTCCATGTGGTGAATTTTTAACCCATGAACATACTTATAAAAACTTCTCTAATCATTGGAATCCAGAGCTTATTTGTAGGGATAATTATGATAACTGGTTAAAAAAAGGAAAAAAATCTATGAATGAGCGCGCTCGAGAAAAAGTGGATGAAATACTTAATACTGAAAATAAAGCGAAATTATCAGAGAGAAAATACAATGAAATTCAAAAGTATTTAAAAGAAATAGAAGATAATTTATAAAAAGCAATTTTACTATAATTAAGTACATAAATTTGGGGGTAAAGTTCATATTATGATAGCAAAACTTCAAGAAAAAAACAGGATACTTTTTGTTATGGTAATTGCTATGTTTTTAAGTTATCTTACATGGTATAATTTTTCAGCATTATTGAATTTTATAATAGAAGACATAAATCTTACTCCCGGTGAAGTAGGAATAATTTTATCAGTTTTTCAAGGAGGATATGTAATAGCGGTATTATTTACAGGTTGGTTAGCTGATTACATGGGCGAAAAAAAGGTTGTCTTATATTCAACACTGGGAACAGCAATTTTTTCTACTTTATTTGTTTTTTTAGCTAAAAATTTTTTGAGTGTTTTAATTTTAAGGTTACTTGCCGGTATATTTTGTGGAGGCATCTATGTACCCGGCATGTCTTTATTGTCAAATTGGTTTACTTCTAAACAAAGAGGAAAATCATTAGGAGCTTACATAAGTGGATTAACATTTTCATATGCTGCTTCTTATTTTATTGCACCATTATTAGCAAGTCATTATAACTGGAAAATTAGTATACTAGCAACTTCTTTGCCGGCTTTTATTGCGGTATTTTTAGTTTATTTTTATGTAAAAGAGGTTCCAGAAGGTGTAAAAAAAGAAGACACAGAACATCTAAATAGAATAGAAAAAGAAGAAAAAATAAAGCCTGCTCCAGAAGGCGGATATAAAGGGTCAGGCATAATTACTGTTAGTTATATGGGACATATGTGGGAACTTTATGGCTTCTGGGGTTGGATTGGGCCCTATATGGTATCAGTGGCGGCAGCGGCAGGTTTTGGATATGTTCGAGCATCTGTTCTCGGTGGCCAACTGGCTTCACTTATTATATTAATTGGGGCTCCAGCTGTCTGGTTAATGGGGTACATATCTGATAAGATAGGGCGTACTAAAACAATTATTATCTGTTCTTCTTTTAGCCTTATACCACAATTTATTTTTGGATTTATGCATGGAAAATCATTGATTATCACATTGGTTATTGGATTGTGGATTGGTTTTTGGGTTATAGCAGACTCGGCTTCCTTTTCTACAGGTCTAACTGAAATGGTGTGTCCAAAAATAAGGGCAACTTCATTAGGAATACAAAACTCGGCAGGGTTCTTAATTACAGTCATTTCGCCCGCTATATTTGGTTATGTATTAGAATATTTTAATGATGTAAAAAATGTTACATATGCTAATAACTGGGTTTTACCATTTGTAACTTTAGGTTTGGGAGCATTATTAGCACCAATTGCGGCTATTTTGTTAAGAAAAACTAAACAAGCAAAGTTAATGGCAAATGGTAAAAAATAATATCTTAAAAAATTAATGACAAAAATTTATATAAAAAAGAGGAGGTGCTTTTATAGAAAAGTTAACAAAAAAATAGCCCCAAGCTAAAAATTATAAGCTTTAACTTGGGACTAGACAATTGTGATTGTAGCTATTATATCATATAAAAAGAATAAAGCAAAGATGGAAATAAAATAGTTTAGATTCTCAAGGATAAAGTTAAAAGGAAAAAAGTACAAATAATATAAAGAGGTGAAATTCATGAGCAATGTATTTAAGTTAATTGAAAAAGATGAATTTGAAGAAATAGCATATGGATATGATAAGAAAACAGGATTAAAATCAATTGTTGCAATACATGATACTACTTTAGGTCCTGCTTTTGGTGGTACTAGAATGATGTTATATGATAATGAAGAGGAAGCTCTAAAGGATTGTTTAAAGCTGGCAAGAGCCATGACTTATAAGAATGCTGCAGCAAATATTAATTTTGGTGGCGGTAAAGCAGTAATAATAGCCGATTCAAAAACACAAAAAGATGAAGCTTTGTTAAGGGCTTATGGCCGTTTTATTGATGGTCTAGCTGGTCGGTTTATTGCTGGTGTAGATGTGGGGACTGATGAAAATGATATGGTTATAGTTCAACAGGAAACAGATCATGTTACTGCATTACCCACCTATTATGGGGGAGCAGGCTCGACTTCGGGTGCCACGGCTTATGGAGTATATCAAGGTATGAAAAAAGCTGCTGAAATTGTATTTGATAATCCTAACCTGGCAGATAAATCTGTTTCAATTCAAGGTGCGGGTAATATTGGTTATAGACTGGCAGATTTTTTAACTCAAGAAGGAGCTGAAGTGTATATTACTGATATAGATGAGTCAGCCTTACAGAAGGCCTCAGAAAATCTTGATGTAAAAATAGTTGAACCAGAAAGTATTTATGAGCTAGATGTTGATATATTTGCTCCCTGTGCATTAGGAGCTATTCTTAATGATGAGACAATTCCAAAATTAAAATGTGAACTAATAGCAGGTTCTGCGAATAATCAACTCAAAGATGTTGAAAAGCATAGCGAAATGCTTAAAAAAAGAAATATAGTTTATGGTGTAGATTATATATTGAGTGCCGGAGGAGTTATTAATAATTCTCAACAGTATAATCCATGTGGATATAATAAAGAGGCTGCATATCAAAAAGTAGCTAAAATTGGTGATACTATGAAAAAAGTCATTGAAATAGCTCAAAGTAATGATATTACAACATGTAAAGCGGCTAAAATGTTCGCAGAAGACAGATTAGAATTATCAAAAAGATTGAATAAATGGTATATTAAGGCAGAGAGAGGCATAAAGGTTTAATTAGTTTAATATAATAAATTATTGATTATTTGATGGTTAATATCAATTTTAAAAAATATTAATTTATTAAATTACATTTATACTTAAGCCCTCGAGTAATTCGGGGGTTTTTCTTATTGGTCTTAAGTTTTTCAGCTGTAATTGAACCTCAATACAGTCTAATAGAACAAGAGACTTCACTTTATTTTTACCTTTAACCCTTACATTTTTAAGGCTGAGATTTTCTTTTAACCTGGAAAGGATTCGTTCAACACTAATCCTTTTATTATAAATATTTTTTCAGGTACTCGATCCTCGATGAAAAATCGAGATATATCGGGGACCTTGTTTCGGTCTTGTTTTAGTCACATGAGTGTAGTTGAAGTAAGAACACCAAACAGAACCATGAACACAGTCTACTTTACCACACACATGAAGACATCTAAGTTTGTTATCTTAATTATAGTGACCCCAGTAGACCATTTTATGGCCAGCGCCACAAATTGGTATACCGTTATAATCATAATATCCTGTTGGTGGTTGTTTAGGATTTCTTATATTAATAGAAATGATAGCCTGTCCGTTGTAATCAGATAAAATATTCTCATAGATATTTTCGCTGTCGTAAGCAGAATCCATCACCCAAAAATCGGGAAGTTCACTGCATAATCAGGGGTATTAGGATTATCTTCATCAACCAGTGATCAAGGTTATATCCGTACATGGTAAGCAAGTTTTGAATCATCTATTGCAATAGCTTCAGGATCTTTTTTAAGCCTGCGAACTAGGGCAGGTCAGGTAGGTATATTTTCTATTCTTTGAGCTAAAAAAGCCCTAATAATTGGTCTGATGTTATAGTCTTTTGCTTTTTTTATAAGAATCCTTTCTCAATAAATTAACAACAGGTCTTAAGTCTAAATTTTCAAAGAGAAGTCCTAATTTTGATTTTTCTTAAAGATCAAATAAAGCCTCCAAGGAAAACAGTTTTGTTTGTAGAATATAATTATTAATAGGTGTCACTCTTTTTTCTGTTTTGCTATTAGCTGTATAAAATAAAAATGGGGTGAATCCTTTATTATATGTTTATCAAGACTTTTTATTCAGGGTTTATTTATATGAAATTTCCTAATGATTAAAAATAATCGGGATTTTCTTGATTGTATAAAATGACACCAGTGTTTAAGGAATATGTATATTAATTATTAAAGTTTATTTTGATAAAAGGAGAAAACTATGGACATAAAAAAGTTGATTAACCTTTCTCAAAAACCAAAGTTATTTGAAAGAAGTGAGCAAAAATTCTGGGATGACCCACATATTTCCAAAAAGATGTTGGAAATTCATCTCGACCCTGAATTTGACGCTGCCAGCCGGACTCATGAATTTATTAAAAAATCCCTTAGTTGGCTTGTCGATAGTATTTTTACCGAGCAAGATCAGAAGATACTAGATTTGGGTTGTGGTCCGGGTTTTTATTCTAAAGAATTAGCTAAGAAAGGGTATTCAGTTACTGGTATAGATTTATCAAAAAGATCAATAGAGTATGCAAAAGCTCAGGTGCAAAAAAAAGAGTTGAATATTGAATATAAAGTGCAGAACTTTCTTACTCTCGATTTTGAAAAAGAGTTTGATGTTGTTTCATTGGTGTACTGTGAACTGGGTGCTTTGACAAATCGAGAACGTGATAGACTATTAAATATTGTTAATAAAGCCTTAAAACCCGGTGGTAAATTTTTATTTGATGTATTTACAGCAAATAATAGAGATGAAAATGATGTAGGTAGGAGTTGGGATTTAGTGCAGAAAGGGTTTTGGGATGCAAAGCCCTATTTATCTTTAACCGAAACATTTTATTATTCTGAAGCAGATACATATTTAAATCAAATTATTGTGATTAATGAAAAAGATGAGATATCTTTATATAGGATATTTGATCATTTCTATAATAAAGAAACAATAACTAAAGTACTTGATAATTTTGGATTTATAAACCATTCCTTTTATTCTGATTTAAAAGGTAAAAAATATGATCCTAGTTCTAAAACTCTGGCTGTTGTAACTGAGAAATTATAGTTACAAAATAATTTAAAAGACAAAAAATATACAACTCAGTTAATATACTTAAAAGATTTTTCATATTTACAGGTGTGCGTCAGCTGAATAAAACAAAAATAATTTGATGTTTGACAAACTATTTAATAAAAGTCAAAGAAGTTAAGATTATTTCTAACAAGAGCACCAGTTTGACTGAATCTCATGATGGGTTGTATCATTAAG
>JAGYMU010000046.1 GCA_018399995.1 Halanaerobiales bacterium
GAGTTTATCTTAAATCCAAAAGTAACTTGACACTATCCCGTCCGGCTCTTTTCTTGCATTTAGTAATATTCAATGATAAAATTTACTTGTGCACAAAAATGTACACAGATAGTTGAATATTATGAAAGGAGAACAAAATGGAATTTTACAGAGTTGGAGATAAGGTTATTAACATCAAACACCTTGATAAAAGTATTCGTAAAATTCTAAAAATGCGGCAGTCTGGCCTATCACAATCAAAAGTTGCTGAAGAATTGGATATGGAGCGTTCATTTATCTCACGGCTGGAAAGTATCGGTGAAGTCAGAAAAGGTAATAAAATTGCTTTGGTAGGTTTTCCTATTGAAAATAAAGAAGATATTATTAATTTAGCTAAAGAATATGGACTGGAATATATACTAGTAATGACTGAAAAAGAAAGGTGGGACTTCATACAACAAAAATCAGGATTAGAGCTTTTTAATAAAGTAATAGAGATTTTAGTGAATTTAAAAGATTATGATTTAACTATATTTATTGGTTCTGACATGAGGCTAGATTTAATAGATAAGTTACTTGATGGCAAGACGATAGGAATAGAGATAGGAGAGTCTCCCATTAAGAAAAATAAACATGTTGAGCCTACTGAGATTGAAGAGATATTAAGGTTTTTTTAATAAATTTATCAAAATCAGGTGATAATATTGAAAAAAGTTATTAGTATTAGTCTGGGTTCTGATAAACGAGACCACAGTGTTGAAACCAAATTTTTGGGTGAAAAATTTTTAATTGAAAGAATTGGTACTAATGGTGATAAGAAAAAAGCTGCAAAACTGTTTAAAGAATTAGACGGCAAATATGATGCATTTGGTATGGGTGGTATAGATCTTTCTATTAGAGTTTCAGATAAGTTATATTTTTTTAGAGATGCAAAAAAATTAATTAAAGATGTTAAAAGCACTCCTGTTGTAGATGGCTCTGGGTTGAAGGATACTCTAGAACGGATTGCAGTTGAATATATGGAAGATGAACTTAAGATTAATTTAAATCAAAAAAAAGTTCTTCTAACTGCTGCTATGGATAGATTTGGTATGGCAGAGGCTTTTTTTGAGAAGGATTCAGATGTTCTATGCGGTGATTTGATATTTAGTTTAGGTTTACCAGTTAGAATAAAATCCTTGAAAACCTTAAAAATCATAGCGAGTTTATTTGCACCAATTGTTACTAAATTACCTTTTGAAATTGTTTATCCAACAGGTGAAAAGCAGGATAAAAAAAATAGTGAAGATGATAAATTTAAAATATTTTATAAAGAAGCAGATATCATAGCGGGTGATTTTCATTACATAAAAGCACATTTACCAAAACGGATTGATGGTAAAATAATTTTGACCAATACAACAACTCAAAAAGATATTGAAAACTTTAAAAAAAGAGGTGCAAAAAGTATAATTACAACCACTCCATCTCTCAATGGTAGAAGCTTTGGGACTAATGTTATGGAAGCGCTTTTGGTAGCTATTATAGATAAAGATCCTGCTCAGATATCTTCAGATGATTATACGGATATACTTAAAAAACTAGAGTTTAAACCAAACCATATAAATTTTAATAACTAAGAGGTGGGCATTATGGATATATTTTCTTTTGTAATACATCCCCTAACACTAGAAGATTTTTATAGAAAATTTACCTGGGTTAAGAAACTTCCCAAAAGTTTAGTTAAAAAAGTTAATAGATATATTCCTCCTTTTAAACTTTCTAAGATAACCGGTATTAAATCTAAGACGGGTAAAGAAATTGAAGGATATTTTTTTACCTGTCCCCTGACATCAGAGCAAATTATTAATTCTAAGCAAAAATTTGTCTTACAAAAAATAGTTGATACGGTACAAAAAGCTAAAAAGAAAGGTTCAAATATTGTGGGGCTGGGGTCTTTTACTTCTGTTGTAGGAGACAAGGGTATATCTGTTGCAGAAAATGTTGATATACCTGTTACAACAGGCAACAGCTATACGGTTGCAACTGCTCTAGAAGGCACCAAACTTGCCGTGCAAAAAATGGAAATGGACTTGAAAAATGAGGTTATTACTGTAATTGGTGCAAATGGTTCTATAGGGAAAACAGTCAGCAGATTAATAGCAAAAGAGTCGCTTAGATTAAATTTAGTTAGCAGGAATCTAGATAAATTAAAGCAGTTAAGTGAATTAATCAAAAATGAAAATAAGGATATTGAAATTATGTATACCGATCAAATACAAAAAGCACTAAAAGAATCTAAAATTATAATTTCTGCTTCGGGTGCGGTTAAATCTTTAATAAATCCTACAGATTTATTAAGTGGTGCTGTAGTATGTGATGTTGCTCGTCCGAGAGATGTGGCCCGTAATATTGAGAATCAAAGAAATGATATTTTGGTTATAGAAGGTGGATTGGTTCGTATTCCCGGTAATGTCAATTTCAATTTCGATTTTGGGATTGGTAACCAAAATGCATATGCCTGTATGGCAGAGACCATGTTATTGACATTAGAAGAAAAATATGTTAACTATAGTCTGGGGCCTGATATTCAAATTGAGAAAGTTAAAGAAACTATGGAAATGGCTGAAAAGCATGGCTTTCAATTAGCTGGTTTAAGAAGCTCAGGCAAGTTGTTGACTGATGAAAAAGTAAAAAACATAAGAGACAATATCCAGTATTAATTTATACTATGAATAATCCCTTATCTAAAAACGTATTTTTAATCAACCATTATAAACTAATTTAATTTTAAATTTTTTGAGATGAACTTAGATAAATCTATAAGTTTTTAATAGTAAGGACACAATTCATATTTTTTTATCATTATTATTAAAGAAGTATAATACATAAGAAAAAAAATAATTAACTTCTTGAGATAGTTTAGAGGATTTGACTAGTGATCGAATAAAAAAAAGAATATCCAATAGAAGTTTTCATCAGATAAAATTATAATGTAAAAAGCTTGCAATTAAAAAAAATAATATATTTTTTTTGTTTTTAGGAGGTTTTTAATATTTAGACGTTTAATATTGTAAATGGCAGATTGTAAATTTAGAAAGGAGGTCAATTATGAGGAGGAAGATTGCTACATTTACAATTATTTTGATTGTTTGGATAATTTTAACCGGCAAGATAACAATGGATATTTTAATAGTAGGTATTATTGTCTCACTTATAACCACCTTTTTATATAGTGATCTTTTGTTTAGAAAATCGAATAGAAAGAAAAGTTGGATTTATCATTTAAAACAGCTTTTTTATATCATATTATTTATTCCGGTCTTTTTCTACGAAGCCTTTATAGCGGCTTTGAAAGTTTCAAGACATGTCTTTGAAAAAGAACCTTCATTTACTCCAGGTATTATAAAAGTTAAGACGAAATTGACTAATGTAACAGCCTTAACAATTCTTGCTAACTTAATAACTTTGACTCCGGGAACTCTGACTTTAGATTTTGATATGAGAGAAAGGGCATTTTTTATTCATTGGATTGATGTTACAACCTTACAACAGGCAGAAGCTCGTAAAGAGACTATAGAAAGATTTGAAAATTGGTTAGAGGTGATATTTCAATGATTATAGGAATGGCTATCTTTTTAGTAATACTGGCAATGATATCCTCATATAGATTAATTGTAGGGCCTACTATAACTGATAGATTAATTGCTGCAGATACGATAATAATCTTTATTTCATTGGTTATTCTTTTGCTGGCTCTTTATATAAATATTAGCTTACTAATTGATATTGTTTTAGCATATGCTATCTTGCTTTTTGTCGATGTATTAATTTTCGCTAAATACTTTGAGTTTAAGGAGTTGTATAAATAATGGGTTTGAGAATCATAATTGCATATTTAATTATGGGAGGGGCTATTTTATTTGCTGTAATCACAGCAGTTGGGCTAATAAGATTTCCCGATGTTTATACGAGAATACATGCCAGCGCGGTGGTTCTAACTATTAGTGCGGTATTGCTTTCTATTGGAGTGGCTATTTATGTCTGGCAGTTTTATTTAAGTATCAAAATATTGTTGGTGGGGTTAATATTTTTAATAACAAATCCGCTGGCAACTCATGCAATTGCCAGGGCTTCTTATCGAAGGAAAATTGCTATTCCACAGGTTAAAAGTATTGATGAATATTCCGGTTATTTAAGTAGGGATCAAGAATGATCATATTAAAATATCTCTTATTAATCTTTTTGGGGGTAACTGCTTATCTTGCGATTTCTTTTAAAGAAATATTAATATCCATAATTTTTTTATCTATATTTTCAATTGTGTTAACAACACTTTATTTAATTCATAATGCTCCTGATGTAGCGTTGGCAGAAGCTGTCATTGGAGCAGGCTTAAATACTGCGATTTTTATGACTGTTATTAGTCAAATTAGAGCGGATGAGGATTGTCATTGTAGAAAGGATGATTAGATGTCCAAACTAAAGCATATATCTATAGTAATTATTCTAGCTTCCCTGGGTCTAGTAATGTTACTTGACTTAAATAAAATCCCCAATCAGTTTGAATATGCCAACAGTATTTATCATCATATTACAAACAATGCAGTTGGTGAAACTGGATCTCTAAATTTTGTTACTGCTATTTTATATGACTATAGGGCTTATGATTCAATGGGGGAGAGCACAATAATATTTGGTGCTGTGAGCGGGATAGTACTTTTGCTTTCACGTAAAACCTTACCTGTTTCTTCTCATGGTTTATCTTTTATAGTAAAGAGGACTTATGGGATGTTGACTCCTTTTATATTTCTATTTAGTGTTTATATAATAGCACATGGACATCTATCACCTGGTGGCGGTTTTCAGGGTGGTGTTATTTTAGGAGCTATTTCTATAATATTCAGTATAGTATATGGGAGTGAGTTTGATTATAAACGTTATACACCAACTACTAAAACGCTTCTAGAAACCAGTGGTGCCTTATTATTTATTGGTATTGGACTTATAGGTATAATATATTCCGGAAGTTTTTTGAGTAATCTTAATATACTAAATTCAGAACCTGGTTCTCTTTTAAGTGCTGGGAGCATTCCATTTATTAATTTAGGAATAGGTTTTAAAATAGGAGCCGGATTAGCGATTATATTTTATAGCATGATCCAAAAAACGTTCAAAGAGGAGGCAAGCCTGTGATCAATCATATAGTTTTTATCTTTATATTTTTGTTAGGTTTTTATGCGATTTTAGTAAAAAAAAGTTTGATTAAAATGGTAATTGGCCTCAATATAATGGAGGGCGCTATTTTTTACTGGTTCATTGCTATAACTGATCGGGGAGGAATTATACCTATTGTTCAAAGTACACAGGTTGCTTTTAATTTGAATGACCCAATTCCTCAGGCCCTTATCTTAACGGGTATTGTAATAGGGGCGAGCACATCAGCCTTTTTGCTAACCCTGATTATTGAGTTAAACAAGTTTACAGATAGTACCAATCCTGATCAGCTAGGGGGTATGATAGAAGATTGAATAATATATTGATTTATTTAGTAGTTGTTCCGCTGGCAACAGCTTTTCTCATCCCTTTTGTTGATATATTTAGTAATAAGGCCCGCAAAATACTTGTGGGATTTTCTGCTCTATTTGAGTTTTCCATAGGAATGTATATAATTACAGATAACTATGCTGCAATTACAGAACATACGTTTTTTTTAAAATATTATCTGGGGAACTGGATACCCCCTATAGGCATTACTTTAAGTATGGATATGCTTTCTTTGTTTTTTTCAACGCTTATTTCTATTTCGCTTTTATTTATAATTACTTATTCTATAGGATTTATCGGACATCATGAGGGTAAATATTATGTTCTCTTATTTTTAATATGGGCTGCGATGCATGGTATTATATTAACTGGTGATATATTTAATTTGGATGTATTTTTAGAATTGATGTTAATTACATCTGCTCCTCTGGTAGCTTTTAAAAGGGATAGGAATGGAACTGAAGCAGCTATTAAATACATGTTTTTTGGAGCTATAGGTGGATTATTTATCTTTATAGGAGTGGTTTTAGTTTATTTCAATCTAGGAACATTAAATTTTGCAGATATTGCCCAAAGTTTTAGTCTTTTACCCCTGTTTATCAAAAAAATGATAATAATATTTTTCCTTATCGGGATATTTATAAAATTAGGTATTTTCCCCTTTCATTTCTGGTTATCAAAAGCACATAGTGCATGTCCCAGTTCTATTAGTGCACTTTTATCAGGTGTTATTGTAAAGGTATATATATATGTTTTTATTAGATTATTTTTTAATGTTTTTGGGTTTGATATATTAAGAGAGACCGGGCTTGATATAATAATAATTGTTATTGCATTAACCTCTAGTATATTAGGACATGTTTTAGCCTTATCAGAAAATGATATAAAAAGAATGCTTGCCTATTCTACTGTAGCTAATTTAGGAATAATAGTGGCTGTTTTAACCTTAAATACCAGATTGGCAATTTTAGCGGGGCTTTTACATGTTATGGCTCATTTATTAATGAAAGTATCACTTTTTACAGCTACAGGTTACTTACTTCAGTTTACACCCAGTCATAAATTGCAGGATTTAAAAGGTGTTGCATATAAAAATATAATATTATTTGCGGGGTTTACCCTCACGGCTGCAGGTATGGTTGGATTTCCTCCTATGATTGGATTTTTCAGTAAGTGGCATATTTTACAGGCTTTTTTAGATCGAAGCTTTCACTGGGGTTCTATTACTGTGATTTTAGGAAGTATAATTGCTTTTTTTTATTATATTAAATATATAATTTATGGATTTAAAACAATCAGTATTGGTCCACCTGAAAGATTCAGATTAATTTTATCAGTATTTTATCGAGAAAGGGTTGTAACAAATATAGCGATACTTTTTGCTATAGCAGTTGTTGTAGTGGGAGTGTTTTTTAAGCTCAGTTATGGGCCGATAGAAGGAGCGGCTAATGCTATAATGGATCCCTCAATTTATATTGAGTCTATTTTAGGTGGTTGATTACAAATTATTAGATAATAGATAGGAGGTAGTTGATATATTGGAGTTGTTATTATTACTTATTATTATACCTCTATTAACTGCTTTTTTAATTCCTTTAATTGATATTATAAACAAGAAAGCAAGAAGAGTACTTGTTTTAGCGGCCTCTTTGGCAGAATTTTTTACCTTCTTGTTTCTTGTAATAAATAATTGGGATGATATTGCAGATGGAACTATCTTTATTATATATAAGATGGGAGGCTGGTTTCCGCCTCTTGGTATAGTTTTATCAATGGATATGTTGTCATTTTATTTTTCTTTGTTGATTACAATTTCTGTTATGTTTTTAATATTATATTCTATAGGTTATATTGGACATCATGAAGGCAAATACTATGTATTAATATTTTTAATGTGGGCAGCAATGCAAGGTATTGTTTTAACAGGTGACATTTTTAACTTTTATGTTTTTGTGGAACTTCTTTTAATTACCTCTGCAGCTTTAATTGGATTTAGAAGGAACAAAAAAGGAACTATTGCATCAATTAAATACATGTTTTATGGTGTCATCGGTGGACTTTTTATTTTTATCGGTATTATACTATTATATAGTAATTTAGGGACATTAAATTATGCCGAGATTTCTGCTAATTTCACAACCTTGTCCTTTAATACCCAGGGTATTATATCCATTTTATTTCTGATGGGTTTATTTATAAAATTAGGTATATTCCCTTTCCATTTCTGGGTGGCACGGGCTCAAAGTACTGCTCCCAGTCCGATTAGTGCTCTTTTATCAGGTGTAGTTGAAAAGATTTATATCTATGCATTTTTAAGGCTTTTTTGGATGGTATTTAATTTTAATTATTTACAGACAACCGGTCTGGACAAAGCTATCATATTTATTGCTATAACTTCTAGTATAATAGGACATATACTGGCATTACAGGAAAGTGATTTAAAAAGAATGTTGGCTTATTCAACAATCGGACATTTAGGGATTATAGTTGCTGTATTAACAGTTAATACAAAATTAGCTATTATTGCAGGTCTTTTGCATGTTTTAAGTCACTTATTAATGAAGATATCCCTTTTTACGACAACCGGTTACCTTTTGCAATTTGCACCTTCCCATCAAATTAAAGATAGTCGTGGGGTTGCTCAACAGAACATGTTTGTTTTTGCCGGTTTTATTATTGCAGCAGCCGGGATGATGGGTTTACCTCCTATGTTGGGGTTTTTCAGTAAACTTTATATTGTTAAATCATTTTTAGAAAAAAGTTATTATTTGAGTGCTTTACTGACGATAGTTGGCAGTATAACAGCTCTTATTTATTATGCAAGATATATTATTTATGGCTTTAAAAAAATAAATTTGAATTCCCCACAGGAATTTAGATTAATCCTTTCAGTACTCTATAGAGAACGTTTGGTTACCGATATTGCTCTTATGTTTGTTGGTGCTGTGATCATAACGGGATTAATTTATAAAACTTTTTTTGGACCACTTGAATCAGTCGCAAATCTATTGCACAATCCTTCTATTTATATAGACTTCATTTTGGGAGGTTAATAAATGTTAGCATTAATTTTAGGAAATATGAACTTTAGCAGTTTTAATATATTGATGGTATCTACTGGAATAATCATAACATTAGTATCTATAATCTCCAGTCGGGATTACAGTTATAGCAACACACATCTATTTTATATCTGTAATTTGATTTATATACTGGGTTTTACTATGATTATTATGACTGAAAACTGGATTATATTTATTATTGGGTGGGAATTGGTTACTGTAAGTACTTTCTTACTATTGCTCTGGGGGAGCAACAAGATTGCCAGGGTCTATTTGATAATACAGTTTATTGGGAGTAACTTTTTACTTTATGTTGTATTAATGATTATGAATGCCGGTTATACTACTATAGGCCCGATTGATAATTTCAAATTACAGCTGCTTTTAATCATAGGAGTCGGGGTTAAAAGTGCTATTATTGGACTCCATTTCTGGCTGCCGATTGTCCACTCCAGAGCCCCAGCACCTGTCAGCGCAATTTTATCTGGCTGGGTTGTTAAATTGGGATTCATAGTACTATTAAAGACCGTAACAACTGGCAATATCCTCTTATTTTATGCAGGAATTGCTATGGTTATTTATGCTGGGATACAGGCCCTTCTGGCAACTGATTATAAGGTTCTTTTAGCCTTCAGTACGATAAGCCAGTTAGGATTTATAGCTATCGGAATTGGTAGTGGAAACTACTATGCTTATTGGGGTAGTGCTTTACATATAATAGTACATGGTCTGGCTAAGACCAGTCTCTTTTTAAGTAGTGGTTACTGGGTAAAAAGTATGAAGAGCAGATCTATATATCAATTTAAAAATGGTTGGTTTAAAGACAAAACTAATTCAATAATTACAATACTGGGGTTAACTGTTCTGGCTGGTTTCCCCATTTTGGCGGGTTACAACAGCAAACATCTGATAAAATATGCAGCAGGGAATGGATGGATTTTAAAGTATGTTTTCCATGGGCTTAGCCTTATTACCTATTTATATGTTTTGAGATTTATAAAATTGGGGATATTTAACTTAAATAATGAGGAAAAAAGAGATTTAGATGAAGATCGTAAGGTAATCGGATTAAATGCGCTGTCTGCCCTGATTTTGCCAATTATATTAGTTGTACTTATCACCTTAAGAAGTAATATTATAACAGGTATTGATTATACAGATTATCATCTATTACATGGATTTATAATCAGTTTAATATATATATTGATTTCTATAACTGTTTTAAAATTATTTAATTGGATACATATAAAAGAAAAACCGGTTCCTTCCATGGATTTATTATTGATAAGAATCAAAAATGGCTATCGCTGGCTTAATGGAAGTCCAAGGTTAAAAAGATTGGAAGTTGATATGGAAAATCAAATCTATAATATTGCAATAAATTTTGCTAAGATGGTATATGACTTTTTACCCAAAACCATTCAGAGTCAGCTTTTATTTATACCAGTTGTCTTATTATTTCTTTTAATATTTTATATTTAAACAAAAATTTTGCTGTAAAAAAGCTGTAACTATGACTTATCATCTTGACTTTAAATTACAATTAACTTATAATAATTAATAATTGAAATAATGCAAATATGGGTGTGTTGCACACTATATATCATAAAATCTTTGATAAAAGGGGTATTTGGATATGGCTGAAGAAGTATTATTAACAGAAAAGGGTTATGAAAAATTAGAAGAAGAGCTTGAACAACTAACCACTGTCAAGAGAAGAGAAGTAGCAAAAAGAATTAAAGTTGCTCGAGAATTTGGTGATATCTCGGAAAATTCAGAATATGACGATGCAAAAAATGAACAGGCCTTTATAGAGGGTAGGATTAAAGAAATAAAAAACCTAATTGACAATGCAAAAGTAGTTAAAAGCGACGAAATAAGCAATGACAAAGTAAACTTGGGAACCACAGTTAGGCTGCACAATTTAGATGAAGATACCTTTGTAACTTATAAATTGGTTGGTACAGCTGAAATAGATCCATCAAAGAACAAGATTTCAGACAAATCACCAATTGGTAAAGCAATATTGGGCCAAACTGTTGGAACTAAATTACAAGTCACAGTTCCTAAAGGTACTATAAATTATAAGATAGTATCGATTAAAAAATCCAGGTTATAAGGAAGAGGGATATAATGTCTGAAGAATTTGAAAAAGATTTTAACAAATTAATTAAACAAAAGATCGAAAAATACCACGATTTTCAAGACAGGGACATAAAAAATTATGATGAAAAGTATGATGTAGATACTTATGCAGAAGATATCATCAATAAATTCGATGAATATGAAGGGGATATTGTAAAAATGTCCGGTAGATTGATGGCTTTGAGAACTCATGGCAAGGCTAGTTTTGCTGATGTTAGAGACATGACTGGTTTAATTCAGCTATATGCCAAGATAGATCTACTAGGAGAAGAAAGATATGAGTTTTTTACTGAATTAGATATGGGAGATATTATTGGATTTGAAGGTGAAGTTTTTAAAACTAACCGCGGTCAGATTTCTATCAAGATCAAAAGTTTCACTCTTTTAACTAAGTCTTTACGGCCTTTGCCGGAAAAATTCCACGGTTTAAAAGATAAAGAGATGAGATACCGCCAGAGATACTTGGATTTAATAATGAATCCTGAAGTGAAAGAAAACTTTATCATCAGGAGTAAAATTATTAGGTCTTTTAGGGATATACTGGAAGAAAAAAAATTCCTTGAAGTTGAAACCCCCATGATGCATCCTATTCCCGGTGGAGCAAATGCCAAACCATTTGTAACTCATCATAATACTTTAGATATGGATCTTTATTTAAGAATTGCTCCTGAACTTTATCTAAAAAGACTAATTGTAGGTGGCTTTGACAGGGTTTATGAAATCAATAGAAATTTCCGAAATGAAGGGATGTCCTATAAGCATAATCCTGAATTCACAACCTTGGAGTTATATCAAGCACAGGCTGATTATCATGATATGATGGATATTACAGAAGAGCTTATTGTAAAAACGGCTAAAAAAACACTTAATACAACAGAGATCGATTATCAGGGTAAGAATATAGATTTGAGTATACCCTGGCGCCGCATTACTATGAAAGAACTTGTAAAAAAAGAAGCTAGTTTTGATTATGATCAAATAGAAAATAGTTCTCAGGCCTATAACAGGGCAAGAGAACTGGGAGTCAAGGTTGAAAAAGAAGGATTAAGCAGAGGCCAAATTCTATACGAAATATTTGAACAACTGGTAGAAGAAAATTTAATTCAGCCGACTTTTGTTATGGACTACCCGATTGAAGTATCTCCACTTGCCAAAAATAAAGAAGAGGATCCTGGTTTTACTTATCGATTTGAAGCATTTATCAATGGCTGGGAAATTGCCAATGCCTTCAGTGAGCTAAATGATCCTTTTGAACAGGAAAATAGATTTAAACAGCAGGTTGAACAAAGAGAAGCCGGTGATGAAGAAGCACAAATGATGGATAGAGATTTTGTAAGGGCTTTGGAATATGGAATGCCTCCTACTGGAGGTTTAGGGATCGGCCTCGATAGACTGATTATGCTGATGACCAATTCAAAATCAATACGAGATGTTATATTATTTCCAACTATGCGAACAGAAAAATAGATAAAAAAGGCCGGAGTTTAAAAACTCCGGCCTTTACTAATTGTGGTGTATTTTGTAAATTGTTTTAATAGTAAGTAATAAATTTTATTTAAGCAAAAATTAAATATATAGCACCTTTTTCTTCATTACTGCGATTATTATATAACAGACAATAAGAGAAGGTATTATAAAGCTGGCGTTGTATATAATAGAATATATCCAAACATTGGTGCCTTCCGGTGCATATGTTGAGAAAAAAACAACTCCAGAAAGCACATGTGATATAAACCTGAAAAACCCACCTAATAACATTGCAAATATAATATATATATTGATTTTTTTCTCTTTAAATTGTTTTATTTGTTTTACAAAAATGCCCGATAAACCTAACAACATATAGGGAAGTGGGTAATCCAGTATTAATTGAACGGGGTGAATGATAAAGGGGTTAAATGCAAGTTGTAGTAAACCATAAACAAAACCCGCTAATAAACCTTCCTTAAGACCCCATCTTAATGCGATAAAAAATATTGGAAGCATTTCCAAACTTATAGATCCACCCTGTGGCATCTTCCACAGGGGAAGAAAATTAAAAATTAATGATAGTGCCACTGCAACTGAAATTTCTGTAATTGCTCTTAAACTTATTTTCATAAAAAAACCCTCCTAAATTATTATGGGAGGAACATAACTGAGTTTATATTCCCTACGCCTGCATTATCAGGATCAGGTTTGATGGGTCGATGTGAATACATCCTCTCAGCCTTTTGCTCCCCAATTTATATTTTACATATTTCTATTAAGAACATTTCTATCAAAAAAGAATAATACCTTTTTTTATTTTGAAAATGTATTAAACTAATTATAAGAATTTTTAAGGAGGTGATGAAGTTGAAGATTTTAGTAGCACCGGATTCTTTTAAAGGTTCATTAACAGCTGCACAAGTATGTGACTGTATCGCAGAAGGAATCCATAAATTTACTTTAAATGTTGATATTGAATTACTGCCCCTGGCTGATGGTGGTGAAGGTACCGTACAGTCTTTAGTTGATGCTACCGGTGGTCAAATAATAAATAAAAATGTTACCGGACCCCTGAAAAAAGAAGTTAAAGCCTTCTATGGGATTCTTGGTAATAATAAAACGGCAGTTATTGAAATGGCTGCAGCCTCGGGTTTGATGCTTATACCAGAAGAAAAAAGAGATCCCCTTAAAACAACCACTTATGGGACAGGTGAATTAATAAAATCTGCTTTAGAACATAATATAACAGAAATAATAATAGGGATTGGTGGTAGCGCTACTAATGATGCAGGAATCGGTATGGCCCAAGCTCTCGGTGTTAAGTTTACTGATAAAAATGGTGAAGAAGTTGGCTTGGGAGGGAAGTTTCTTGATAAAATCAAAAATATTAATTTGAATGGCTTAGATCAAAGGTTAAAAGACATAGAGATTTTTGTTGCATGTGATGTTGACAACCCTCTCTATGGCAGAAAAGGTGCAGCATACATATATGCCCCTCAAAAGGGAGCAGATCATAAAATGGTCAAAAAACTGGACAATAATCTCAGACATTTTAATGAAGTAGTTAAAAAAGAACTCGGCAGAGACATCAATCATCTCGCAGGTGCTGGTGCAGCCGGCGGTTTAGGAGGTGGCTT
>JAGYMU010000047.1 GCA_018399995.1 Halanaerobiales bacterium
TCTTCGGCACCACCTAAATAAAACAACGATTAAAGCCCCTAGGTTAAGAGGGGCTTTTTAGTATTTATAAGTAAAACCTGAAAAAACATGATGATTTATTTTTTATTCTATAATTTTTCTATTTTACAACTTACTTTATTTGTTGTATCCTTCATATTTATATCGCTTTCTTATTCTTCCTTCTTATATTTATGTAACAATATTGAACATTTAGCTCGGGATGCTATTTTGTCGGTTTTTTTACCAAAAAGAGTTTGATAAACCCACCAATCACGGGAAGGACCTATTATTAATAGTTCAAAATCTTCTGATACCTTGCCTACTTCTTTTTCAACATATTTTCCTTTTAAAAGAAGTGATTTTGCCTCTATATCATATTTTTTTGCTTTTTCTGTAGCTCTCTCAAGTAAATTTAGGCCTTGCTTTTCATCCCCATTATGTTTGTCTATCATATGGACAATAGTTAAAGTTGCATCGGTCTCTTTAATAATTCTTGATAATAAATTTAATCTACTATGATCAGGTTCAAAAGCTATTGGATATAATATGTTCTCAATTGTATCTAGATCATTTCTATTTTTATAAATTATTACATCACAATTAGCATTATTCATTATTTTTGAAGCCATACCAGATATTTTACTTTTCGGTTTAGGTCCCCAACCTAAAATAATAGAATCTGCATCTATTTCAAATGCTTCTTCTAATATTCCTCTTCCTATTGATTGGGCTGTAGTCATTTTCCTTTTACTATGAAGCCCCAATCTCATCATTTTATGGTGACTCTCGGTTACCCTTTTAGAACCTTCTCTCCATTCCTTTGGTAAACCTGAGTAATTCCCTTCTTTCATTATATGAATTAACTCAACTTCACCATCTTTTTTATCAATTAAATAAGAGGTTAAATTTGTCAGGTTATTAATATCAGCCTTATGTCCAAGGGGTAATAGTATATTTTTATACCCTAACCAACTTCCTTCATTTTTTCCAGCAATCATTTATTTATCACCTCTTTAAGGCTTAAATTTAATTTGAAAACATTGACTCTTTTTTCCCCATAGATTCCAAATAAATTATTTTGTGTATGTTCTTGAATTAATTTTTCTATTGTTTTTTTATCTAGACCTGTTGCTTTAGCTATAGCATCCACCTGAATATATGCAGATTCAGGACTTATATGAGGATCTAATGCAGAACCAGATTCTGTAACAAAATCTGCTGGAATAGATTCCTTATTGATACCATATCTATTATTAATTTCAATAAGATCTTTTTTTATCCTTTCTTTTAAAAGAGGATTATTGGGTGCTAAATTTGCACTGCTTGATTTATTAGCATTGTAACTAATTGAAGAAGGTCTGGATCTAAAATATTGTGATTCATCAAAAATTTGCCCGATCAAAGTAGAACCAACAACTTCTCCATTATATTCAATTAGACTGCCTTTGGCTTTATTTCTCCAAATTTGCCCCACACTACCAAGTAAAAGAGGATATATCACTGAAAACACTATCATTCCTACAACTATTAATTTTAATGAAATCATAATATTCTTTTTAATGTTCATTTAAAAAACCCCCAACATAACTAATAAAGTGTCAATGAGTTTTATAGAAATAAAGGGTGCTATCAAGCCAGCTCCACCATATAAAAATAAGTTTTTCCTCAATAAGATAGCTGAACTCTGAGCCTTATAATTTACACCTTTCATTGCCAATGGAATTAGAAATGGTATAATAAGCGAGTTATAAATTAGTGAAGCAATAACTACACTTTGTGGAGAATATAAATTCAAGATGTTCATATGTTGTAAACTTGGTATACCTGCACTGAATATTGCTGGAATTAAGGCAAAATATCTTGAAACATCATTTGCAATACTAAAGGTTGTTAAAGAACCCCTTGTCATCAATAGCTGTTTACCTACCGCTACCACCTCGATTAGCTTAGTAGGGTCTGAATCTAAATCAACCATATTCCCGGCCTCTTTAGCAGCATTAGTTCCAGCCTGCATTGCTAATCCAACATCAGCTTTAGCTAAAGCAGGTGCGTCATTTGTTCCATCACCTGTCATCCCAATGAGTTTACCTTCTTTTTGGATCTTTTCTACTAATTCAATCTTCTCTTCTGGCTTAAACTCTGCATAATATTTATCTATACCAGCTTGTTTTGCCACATAACGGGCTGTCCTTTCATTATCACCTGTAGCCATGATGGTTTCAACACCCATCTCCTGTAGCTCTTTTATTCGTTCTTTGATACCTAATTTAAGTTCATCCTGAAGTTCTATTAAACCTAATATCTTTTTATTAACAGAGACTGCTAAAGGTGTACCACCGTTATCTGCTATCTCATTTGCTTTATCAGTTAAACCCTCGGGAACCTCTTCTGCATATTCTTTTAATGCCTCTACTGCACCTTTTCTAATTTCAGTTCCATCTTTTAGATCAATACCACTCATTCTAGATTTGGCGGAAAATTCCACAAAATGCTCTTTAGTTAATTCTTTTTCATCTACCTCTATACCCTCATCATGTGCAAGATTAACAATTGACCTTCCTTCCGGTGTTTCATCAAAATATGATGATTGTAAACAGGCTTTATAAAGTTCTTCTTTTACATCTTCTTCAATAGCTATAAAGTTTTCAGCTATTCTTTCTCCAGTTGTAATAGTTCCAGTTTTATCTAAGATTAAAGTATCCAAATCGCCTGCTGATTCAACAGCTTTCCCTGACTTAGCAATAATATTCTCTCTTGTAACTCTCGTCATACCAGCTATTCTAATTGAAGCTAATAGAGCTCCAATTGTGGTAGGCATAAGTCCAATTAATAAAGCAATTAAATTAGCAACATCAACATTCATATCAATATACATTCCAAAAAATCTCATCGTTACTACAGCCGCTAAATAGATAAAAGTAAAACTGGCTAGAAGTAATGTCATTGAAATTTCATTTGGAGTCTTCTGTCTAGAAGCAGTTTCTACCAGACCAATCATTCTATCTAAAAATGATTCTCCTACTTCAGCCGTTACTTCAATTTTAATTTTATCACTTAAAACCTCTGTTCCTTCTGTAACAGAGTTTCTGTCTCCTCCACTTTCTCTAATTACTGGTTCTGATTCACCTGTTATGGCAGATTCATCAACAGAGGCACTCCCTTCAACTACACTTCCATCTCTTGGTATAATATCTCCTTTATCTACAAAAACTATATCACCCTTGTTTATTTCTTCACTGGGTACAATTTCATAATCATCTTCTGTTATTTCTTCTAATGGTTTGTCTTCTTTTAATCTCTTACCTTCCGTTTCAACCTGTAAAGCCCTTAAACTATCTGCATGTGCCTCTCCCTGTAATTCTGCTAAGGATTCTGCATAATTTGCAAACAATAAGGTGAAAACCAAAATCAGAGTTATGGTAGCATAATACCAGGTCGGCTCTTCACCATTGAATAATGGTGGATAAAAAGTTAAAATAATAGTTAATACTGTACAAAGTTCAACAACAAACATAACCGGATTTTTTATTAAATACATGGGGTCAAGTTTTATAAAAGATTGCTTAATTGCTGTAAATTGTTGTTCCCAATCTATATCAAAGTTCATATTACATACCTCCTAACATTTCAGCAATAGGGCCTACTGCTAAAGCTGGCATAAATATTAAACCACCAATTATTATCATTACTCCAACAAATAATATCAGGAAGGAAAAATTCTCTACTTTTAAAGTACCTTCAGTCTCTGGCCGGATTTTTTTATCTGCAAGATATCCAGCAATAAGGAGTTGTCCAAAAATAGGAAGGTAACGACCCATTAATATAATCAACCCATTTAGGGAGTTATAAAAAACACTATTATCCATTAAACCTTCAAAACCGCTTCCATTGTTGGCTGCTGCAGAAAACATCTCATAAAGAACCTCGGCAAATCCCCTGAAACCCGGATTATTCATCGCCGAAGTACCTGCTTTTGTTATTACTGCTAAAGAAGTGGGAAGAAGTACTAATACAGGCAATAAGAGGATGATTAAAGCAGCTATTTTAACTTCTCTCCACTCGATCTGTTTACCTATATATTGAGGAGCCCTTCCTATCATAAGCCCCGCTATAAAAACACATATAATGATATAGGTCATTAAGTTTAATAACCCTACTCCGATCCCATTAAATAAACAGTTCATTGCCATTGCGAGAAAAGGACCTATACTACCCATGGCTGTAAAACTGTTATGCATACTATTTACCGCTCCATTGGTTGTAGAAGTAGTTGAAACAGCCCAGAGAGCGCTTAAAGTAGGACCAAATCTCATCTCCTTACCTTCCATATTGCCAATCTGCTGGTTAACTGATAAACCACTCTCTTCAATAGTTGCAAAGGCTTGATTTGGCTGTAACTCACCTATCACAGAAACTGATAATAAAGCTACAAAAATAACAAAAAGAGCAGAAATTAAAATAATTCCATGTTTTCTTTTTCCCAACCAAATTCCAAAAGCATAAATTACAGCCATTGGACTGGCCAGTAAGACTAAGTTCAATACAATATTAGATAATATAGTCGGATTTTCAAATGGATGTGCAGCATTGGCTGCAAAAAAACCTCCCCCATTCGTTCCTAATATCTTTATAGCTTCTACACCTGCAACAGGACCTATCCTAATTGATTGTTTAATACCTTCAATTGTATTAACTATAATTTCTCCACCAAACCATTGGGGAGAGCCTTGAGTAATCAAAAACAAACCCAGAATGAAAGAAATCGGAAAAAGAAATCTAATAGATCCTTTAATTACATTTTTATAAAAATTACCCAGTTTATCATTCTGTTCATTTTGAATTCCCCTTGTAAAGGCAGGAGCTAAAGCCAATCCCGTTGCAGCAGATAAAAACATAGCTAAACCAACACCAAATATTTGACTGAAGGTGGATAATATTTCTCCTCCATAATGCTGCTGATTTGTATTAGTAACAAAAGTACTGGCTGTATGAAAGGCCTGGTCCCAACTCATTCCTTCTAAATTTAAGAAATTAAAGGGGAGTATATTTTGATACTTAAATATTAAAATTAATAATGTAAATAATAGAAAATTAAATACGAGTAGTGAATATAGGTATTTTTTCCAGTTCATTTCTTTTTCTTCATTTAGATTAAGAAATTTATAGATCATATTTTCAATACTACTAAAAGGTTTTTCCAACTTATTAATCCACTTTAACCACTTAGGTAAAGAACTTTTGCTTTTCGCTTCATCCTTATAAATCCATGCTATATACTCTCCAAAAACATATACTAAAATTGCCAATAAAATAAAGAATATTAATAACCCAAATATAATTAACATATCATCACCTTCTTAAAACTTTGTTGGGAAAAATAAAACATATATTAAATATACAAATACAAACAAAGTCACAACAAATAAAATAATATTACCCACATCCATAATCATCACCTCATATTTTTATATAAATAAAAGCCACAACAGGCTAACTGTAATAGCTTATCATATACAGTTATCTACCCTTCTTTAATACTATGAGTTCAGCAAACAGGTTATTTTCTCCCTCTTAAAATTCACTTTATATAAATGGCTTTCCTTATTTTGAATTACTTTGAAATTAAACTTTCAGAAAAAACCAGTATTTAATTTTTGTAATAATAATAAATTTCTTCTAATTTTAAATTAATTTTCTTACCCTATCTAAACTTTCATTGCTCCCCATTACTATCAAAGTATCCCCCTCAAGTAATCTATCATTTGCACCAGGAGACATAATCAGTTTTTGATTCCTTTTTATTGCCATTACATTTAAATTATATTTTGTCCTAAATTCCAACTGTTTTAATGATTTTCCAACCATAGAAGGCAGAATTATAATCTCAGCTATACTATAATCACTGGCAAATTCAAAATAATCTAAGATATTGTTTGATAGTATATTTTTGGCCAGCCTTTCTCCCATATCTTTTTCGGGATTAATTACCCTATCTGCGCCAGCTTTAATTAATACCTTTCCATGTAAATTATCTTGTGCTTTTACAATTACATATGAAACTCCTAACTCTTTCAATATTAAAGTACTTAATATATTTGTGTGCAGGTTGTCTCCTATACTTACAATTGCAGCATCAAAATTTCTCACCCCTAAAGTTTGCAATACCTTTTCATCTGCCGCATCTGCTTGAACAGCATGTGTTACATAATTTGATATTTCATGTACCTTTTTTTCATCACTGTCAATGGCCAACACATGATGGCCATATTCTGCTAAAGTTTTTGCAATACTAAGTCCAAATCTCCCTAGTCCTATTACTATAAACTGTGACATTATTTCAGCCTCCGAAAACTTTTATGTCATAAAAGTAAATAGTTAAAAATATTTTTTATTTATTTGCATAATAGTATTTCATATCTTTAAATATTTTAATTATGGCAAAGAATATAACAAAAAATTCCAATCTTCCCAGAAACATTCCCAGTGTCTCTGTCCATAAGATCAATGAAGGGGCATCAACAGAAGTTATTCCTACTGATAAACCAACTGTTCCCAATGCAGATGCAAATTCGAACATAGAATCTGATAAATTATATCCCTGGGATAAAAATATTAAGACCCCTAAAAAATAAGTGGAAATATATAAAACTACATAATTAGCGGCTTCCATGACAAAATCAGATTTTAGAGCTAATTTTTTTTCTCCCCTCCAGATGAAATTTTTTCTAACAGCATCTTCTGGTAAAAAATATCCCTTGATTTCCCAATATATTGATTTAAATATTATGTATATTCTATAAAGTTTAATACCACCAGCCGTGGAACCAGTTCCCCCGCCTATTAACATCAAAATAATTATAATCAAGATTCCAAATAAATTCCAACTATTAAAGGTATCTAAAGAAAAACCCGTAGTTGAAATTGCTGTTATGGTTTCAAATATAGTTCTTCTGACTACTTGTGGTAATGTATCATATATATTATTAACCGAAAAATACATCAAAATTGGAATAAAAAAAGCATTTAATAACATCAATAATCTAATTTCACCGTTTTTGAAGAAAACTTTAAAATTTCCTTTTAATAAAGCAAAATGGGTAGCAAAATTTGTTGTCCCAATCAACATTAAAATCCAGGTTATAATTTCAATTGAAAGACTATTGTAATATCCAATAGAATTAGCTTTCGTCGAAAACCCGCCTGTGGATAAGGCAGCTAATGAGTGGTTAAAAGCATCAAAAAAACTCATGCCTGCTAATATATATAAGAGTATGCCCCCTATTGTATAACCGCTATATATAACCATTATGGCCTTAGTTGATCTTTTAACATGGGGAAGAAGTTGATCACTTCTTCCTTCAGCATTATATAAGCCAAAACCATAAGGGTGTAAAACAGATGATAACATTACTACAACTAAACCTGCACCACCAAAAAACTGCATAATAGAACGCCATAACAATATCACTTTTGGCGCTTCTGTAACATCTACAACAGATAGACCGGTTGTAGTCCAACCACTCATGGATTCAAATATTGCTTGTGTAAGGTTAAGCATATCTATCATCATGAATGGTATAGCAGAAGATATAACTGTCACTATCCATGAAATTAGAACAATTATTCCACCCTCTTTTAAAGAAAGCGAAACTTCTTCTCTATTATGTTTAGTATATTTCCATGCTATAAAACCTATAGTAAACATTATGATCGCAGGTACAAAGAAAGCATAACTGTATTTAACTTCTTTGGGATAAAAAGGAAGACTTAATAACGGTAGTAGTAAAAACATTGATGAAGCCATTATCAAGATTCCAATATATTTAGTTAATAATTGATACCTCTCTTTTAATATCTCTATATATCGCATTATTTCACCTGCTTATTCTCCAAGTAGTACTTCAAAGGCTTCTGCTTGTTTTTCAGGTAAAGTAATAATTAAAGCCTTATCCCCCTCTAATAACTCGGTGTCTCCTTTTGGAATTAAGATTTTCTCTTTTCTAATAATACATCCAAAAACAATGTCAAGGGGTAAATCAATTTCCTTTAAAGTCTTGCCAATTATAGGAGAATCGGGCTGGAGTACAACTTGTGAGATATTTAGTCTTCCTTCTTCAATTGAAATTAAATTACTAACATTAGAAACTTCAACCCTTTGCTCTATCAAAAGAGAAATAAGTTTAGTGGTGTTAAATATTGTTTCAACTCCTAATTGTTTAAAAACATCTTCATTGTCAGGATTATTCACAACTGAAAAAGTTTTTGGTATTTGAAAATAACTTTTCGCAATCTGACATATATATAAATTATCAGGATCATTATCTGTAAGAGCCAAAATTATATCGGCTTTATTTGCTCCTGCCTGATTTAGATAATATGGGTTTGTACCATCCCCTTTAATAATCAAAGCATTTGTCTTGCCTGCTAAATAATCACAGTATTCATCCTGATCATTAATAGCTGAAACTTCATAGCCCTTTGCAATAAATTTTTTAATCAAATGGTAAGTTACTTTCCCATCACCTACAATTATTATTCTCATGATAAACTCTCCTCATTTAACGTTCCACTACCTTCTTTTGCTAATCTATATCTTAGTTTATCTATGAATAAATCGGTTGGACTTAAAGTCATAATATCGGTATTCCTATAGATAATTGCTTTATCTGGTTCATTGATCTTTACAATTACTTTAGGAACCTCATATATATACTTAGCAATTTGAGATACCATGGAATTAACTGAATCAATTTCTGTAGTTACAATCACCATATCAGCTTTATCTATTTTAGATTCCAATAAAATAGATAACTCTGTTGCATCTCCATTGATTGTAAAACCTGTAAAATCAGGAGATAATTTTTCAAATGATATGCTTTTTTTATCAATGACTACAACATTCTCGCCATTTTTTGATAGTAAGTCAGCAATAGCTGAACCTGTTTTCCCACATCCGATAATGACAACATACATTTATTAGCTCTCCTTGTTTTCTTCATTCTCGTCTTCCATTTTGATATCTTTTTTGGAATACTTAAACTGACTAGTTCTTTCTAAGTTTTCCTGAGCAGGTTTATATGATGGATCAATGGCTAAAGCTGCTCTATATTGTTTTTGTGCTTCTGATGGTTTGTTTTTATATTCTAAGATTACACCAATCAAATTAAAAGCCTCTGGCTTAGAAGTATCCATACTTATAGCTTTCTGTAAATATTCATATCCTTTATCTAATTTCTGATTGTTTATACATTTTTTTGCAAATTTTAAATGGTCATTATAACTTTCCAGTTCATCTTCTTTTAATTCCAATTCTTCTCTTGAAATTACTTCTTTTACATTATCTTTAATCTCTTTTGGTGTGAAGGGTTTATTAAGATAATCAATAGCTCCTAATTTCATAGTTTCTACTGCACTTTCAACAGAACCAAAACCAGTAATAATAATTACATTAGCTGTTTTATCTTCATCCTTAATCTCTTTTAATGCTTCTATTCCATCCATACCAGGTAATTTCATATCAAGTAAAACAAGATCAAAATCATTTTTTTGAAATTTTTCAATTCCATCTTCACCATTGACTGCTGTTATTACATTATATTCATCTTCTAAACTCTTCTTTAATGTAAACCTAATATTCTTTTCATCATCAATAATCAAAATACTCTTTTTTTTACTCATCATAATAACCTCCTATGCAGATTTTAAATGTCTGTTAATCACTTCTAAAAGTTCATTAGGATTTATTGGTTTAGTCAAATATTCATCTGCACCCAATTCAAAACCTCTTTTGATATCTTCTTCCTCCGCTTTTGCACTAACAATAATAATCTTTGTATTAGCAGTTTTTTCATTATCTCTTAAGGTCTCACAGACTAAAAATCCATTCATTTTCGGTAATTTTATATCCAGTAAGATTATATCTGGTTCCCATTCTAAAGCAGTTTCAACTCCACTAACACCGTCTTGTTCAATTTTTAAGTCAAAGCCTTTGCTTCTCAATAACATAGATATGACTTTAATTATATTTTTATTGTCCTCTACTAATAATACTTTTTTCAAATAAACCAACCCCTATTTAGGAAGCTTTAATGTAAAAGTAAATGTACTTCCTTCACCTTCTTGACTTTTAACCCATATTCTTCCTCCATGAGCCTCTACTACCTCTTTGGCAATAGGTAAGCCTAAACCAGTTCCAGAGCTCTCATCTTGATCTGTACCAGCCCTTACAAACTTTTCAAATATTTTATGCTGATATTCCTTAGGGATACCTTCACCTGTATCTGTGATAGATATATGTACTTTATGACCTTTTTTATTAGCATCAAGGACAATTTTGTCTCCTTTTTCTGTATAGCGAAGAGCATTACCTATTAAATTGGTTATAACCCAGGTGATTTTATTTAGATCAGCATATACTTTAAGATCATCAACATCTTTTTGTATTAAATTAATACCCTTATCTTCTGCTTTTTGTTTGAAAGGTTTTGCAGAATTATCAAATATATCTTTGACTTTTATATTTTCAAATTCAAGGTTTATTTTACCTGATTCTAATTTAGACAGATCTAATAGATCATCGACTAAATCGTTTAAATGCTCGGTATCATCTTTTGCAACTTCTAATAATTCTCTCTGGTCTTTATTAATTTCCCCTGCATCACCTTCCAATAACATATTGATGCTCATATTCATAGATGTGAGAGGAGTTCTAAATTCATGAGAAACCATTGATACAAATTCGGATTTCATTTTATCTACTTCTTTTAAATGTGTAATATCTTCTAATATAGTTACCACCAGGTTTATTTCTCCAGTTTTATCTTTTAAAGGATTTGTTGTTATCCTGTAATAATGTTCAGTGTTATTATATGTAAACTCTATTACCTCATTTTTTTGTCCCTTCTTTTCTTGTCCTGTTTCAAGCGTTTTTGTTATTAAATCAAATATTTTTTCCTCTTTAATTATTTCTAAAAAGTGTGTTCCACTCACATCTTTTTCTTTTAGATTAAATAATTTTTCTGCTTCAGGATTGATTAATAATATTCTGTTTTCATCATCAGTTACAATAAGTGGGTTAGAAATGCTCTTTACAATACCTTCTGACTTATTTTTTTCTTCAATTAACTTACTGATATTCAGTTGTTCATATTCTTTTAACCTTTCAGTCATGCTGTTAAATTCTTTTGCCAATTCACCAATTTCATCCCTTGTAGTTATATTTATCTTCTTTTCTAAATTACCACCAGCAATTTCTTTAATAGTATCTGTTAAGCTATTTATTGGTTTAATTATTTTATTAGAAACATATATACCGAGGGTTATTGCTAATATTATGGCAATTACAGAAAAAATTATGGATGAATAAATTGCTTGAGTAGCTCTTCTATTCGCTTTTGATTGGGCCTGCCTCATATGCTCCTGGTTTACTGTGAGTAAGTTTCTAGTTTCATCTTTAATCTTTTGAAAATGCGGCATTATTTCTGTCAGATAATAATTTTGCATTTTTTCAACATTATCATTATTAGCCAGTTCTCTTAAATTTATAAATTTATCTAAATAAGTTTGATAATCTTCATTTAAATTTGAAATTATCTGGTTTTCCTCTTCTATGGTAATATTATCCTCTGCCCTTGAAAGATGTTTCATAAATTCTATTTGATTTTTTTGAAATATATCCAGGGCCTCTTCCTGCTGACCAAAGATAAATATGAGTTCTGCACTATCCTGCCTCTCTAAGGCCTCCATCATACCCTCAGAAGCGATTACACTACGGTAATTTTCTACCATAATGTCATGAATGGATTCATCTAAAGACATAAAGTTATATATTGCCCAACCTGCTAATACGATTAAAATTAATGTTATCGCTGCATATCCAAACAAAATTTTATGTTTTAAACTTAATCTCTTTTTCATGGAATACCTCCCAAAATAAAAAAGACTCCAGCAAGGTAGCTGTAGCCTAAAATGTATATAAAAATTCCAAGGATCTTATCTTATATACCCATATGGTTCTACCTCCCTTTCGTACGCCTACGGAGTTAGCTGTCGGGCTCAGGTCAAAGGGTAACCTTACCAAAGGTGGACTCGCCCCAATAAAAATGGTTCCCCCGCTTCCTTTTAATTAAGATCATTAGGAATTAGGCAATAGTATATTCAATTTTTGTTAAATTCATTATAATCCAGCTGTATAAAACTGTCAAGGATTTTATCAAATTAGATAGTGTTAAGTATCTATTGGATTTTTAAAAAAACTTCCTTTATATTTATCTTTGACATTCTCCCCACACTTTCGTAACCTTACAAACGAAGATTTTTAAACAAACTTGCGAGATTGTCTGCTGATTAAACACCAGGCCATTTCTGGCAGGCAAGTATGATGCATAATTCAGACTGTGTCATCAGCCCTCCTGAGATAGCCGATTATATATACATTTAATATTATAATCCCAGTATAAATACTGTTATAGGCACTCAGGCACTTAGACTTTTATCATCTAAGCAGATTGTCGATCTGAATATTTATTAGCTAGCTTCCCACTTGAATATAAATCAGCGTGGATATGATTACCACACTCACAAGAATATAAATTAGCTTTACGATTAATTTTTTGACTTTAACACATTTAGAACAACTCTGGGAATTATATCTAGGATTAATATATTCTACCTTAATCCCAGCTTATTTGGCTTTATATTCAATAAATTGTTGCAGTTGATAAAAAGCCCAGCTATGAAGGATTCTATCAGCACGATCAATACTTTGAGCAGTTCGACAGATGTTTTCTAAATTTTTTATGAATAAAACCTGTTTGTTTATCATTATAGAATTGACGATTAATTTCTTTACCTTTAGAAGTTTTAACACTAACAACAGCTAATTTTAGAAGCCCTATATCAATTCCCATTACATTAGAGTTAATGGTTTCTTTATCATCAATTTTTATTGTTACTGTAAAGTACCATTTACCTTTTTTATAAAACAGACTTGCTCTACCCAATTTACAATCATTTTTATTATGTTGTTGCAACTCTTTAAACCGTTTAGTTTGTTTTACAGTAAAACCAAATCTTTTACACTTTCTAGTATAAAGACATATTGAAATTATATGATTATCAATTTTATAATTTTGATTATTATAGCAGATAGCATGATCGCTCTTAATCTCTATATTATCTTTATCAGAATCAGACTTTTTAAATCTTTGATATAATGATTTTATCTCTCTAATATTTGATTTTTAACAACAGAAGGTAGTTTTATATCTGTCAAGTCAACAGAACTCAACTTAGTTTCTCCTGGTTTGAGTAGTAGTTTAACAAAGGGTAAAGAAATTCCACCTATTTTTTTAAAAATCACCTTTATTTATATATTGAACTAATTGAAATATAAATTATAAACATCTTTTTATTTTCAAGGAAATATTTTTCATAATTATTTTTATGATTATCATTTTGATGAACTTGTGATAAGTTGTCTTATGATTTTTTTTAAAATAATTACAATGAATAAAAACTTACCGCTGATTAATAATATGACTGCCAGTATTTTTTTGATTAAATATAAAAAAATACCCCTCATTTTTGGGGGGTGAGGGGCTTAAAAAATTAGAAATAATATCTAAATGTCTAAAAGATTTTAGCTAAAATATTTATATTAAATTTACATTTAGGACATTT
>JAGYMU010000048.1 GCA_018399995.1 Halanaerobiales bacterium
CTTAGTGTTTTTAAATCTATTAAGATATGTTATTATTGAGTTGGAGATATGATTTGTTTATTGTTTTTTAAGGATGATAAAAATGTTCAACACACCTTATCATTATAAAACAAAAATGATAATCCTAATTATATTTTTCATAGGTATATTCAGTCTTGCTTTTTTTATTTCTGGAGATATTTATTCTGTTATTAAAGATCCAGCAATTTTAAAAGAATGGATTTCTGGTTTTGGTGTCTATGATATACTGATTTTCATCTTAATTCAAACCTTACAGGTTATTGTTTTCATCATACCAGGTGAGGTTGTAGAAATTGCGGGTGGATATTTATATAATACTGTCTTTGGATCACTATACTCAATAATTGGTATATTATTAGGATCAGCTATTAGTTTTGTGCTTGCTCGATTTTTAGGATATGAGTTTGTTCATAAGATAGTTTCCAAACAGATGTTTAACAAATTGTCTTATTTCATAAATGAAGATAAACGGGGCGAAACGGTTATCTTTCTTTTATATTTCATTCCCGGCACACCCAAAGACGCTCTTGCCTATTTTGCCGGCCTTACCCCGATTAGTTTTATAAAGTTTCTCTATATTTCTATGTTGGCCAGACTGCCTGCTATAGTTTTTTCGGCATATATTGGTGCGAATATTGGTAATAGAAACTATAAGATAGCCCTGATTATTTCTGTTATTGCAGGTTTGATATTTTTGGCGGGTTTTATTTACAGAAAAAAAATTATTAACTATTTATTCAATATTTAAATTATGATTTTAAAGAATCCGAATATCTGTTCACAATTTATCCACAGACTGTGCATAACTAAAACAGGAGTTCGTTTATTGTTCTAATTTTATAAGAATTTAACATTTTTTGTACCTTTAAAAGTGAATAACAACTTTAAAGAGTATGAAATTTTTAAAATTTATACTTTCTTTTATTAAATTAAAACATGTGTTCTGAGCTGTTTTATTATTATTATTAAATTTTATTTTAATTTCAAAACAAAACCTCTTTAAGTAAATTTTTCATTTGAAATATGATATGATAGTCCCCTTATTTTTAAAAAGAGGGCCTTTATTACTTATATAATAAGGATTGTAAAATATTTTAGATTTCTGTTAAGCCTTTTATAAGAAAAATATTGATAAAAATATATTTCGATTAAAAGAGGATATACAGATAAAGTAATATGATATTTAAATATATATTTATTTAAATTTTATCGAGAACAATATTGTTTTACATAAAAACTATTATTAAACTAACAGTACAATAACAACACCCCGATATTTCGGGGTGTTGTTAATTTGAATTAAAGAAGAGTAAATTTGTCTATTTTAAATAGTAATAGTTATCAGTTATACACAATTGTGGATAAGTGGTTAATAAATCTATAAATATAAGTTTTTTTAGTAAAAAATCAAAATATATTAAAAATAATAATATAATTGATCAAACTCTTGATTGTCCATTTTTTATATAAGATAAGGCTTTGCTGGCAGAATAACCCTTAAGTATGGCGAGCAATAAAGCATAATAACCATCTTTTTCAGGCGGATTTAATTCCATATAATCGCCTCCACATATAGATATAATTCTTTAAAAAATAGATTATTCCTGCAATTTAAAAAACAAACAGCCTTAAATTAATTGATTTTTGTATTGGAGTTGGTATAAATTATAATAAAGGCCTTCTACAGCCAGCAGTTCCTGATGAGTTCCTCTTTCTTTGATTTTACCATTATGCATTACCAGAATTTTATCGGCATGTTGGATGGTAGAAAGCCTATGTGCAATAACTATTGTTGTTCGTTCTAAGGTCAGCTTTTTTAATGCATCCTGTATTAACATCTCTGTTTCGGTATCTATATTGGCAGTTGCTTCATCTAAGACCAGTATGTCGGGGTTGAAAGCCAAAGCCCTGGCAAATGCCAGCAGCTGTTTTTGTCCTGCAGACAGGGTTGAACCCCTTTCTTTTACTTCGTGGTCATATTTATTGGAAAGTTTGGAGATGAATTTATCTGCATTGACATATTGAGCTGTTTTTTTAATTTTCTTTTCATCCAGATCAGCATTAAGGGAAATATTGCTGCCGATATCACCTGTAAAGAGGAAGACATCTTGCAAAACTAACCCAATTTTTTTTCTTAACTCACTTGTTTTGATTTGTTCGATATTAGTATCATCGATTAAAATTTTTCCTTTCTGTATATCATAAAATCTGCTTATTAAATTAATTATTGAAGTTTTCCCCGCCCCGGTTGCCCCAACCAGAGCAACGGTCTGACCTGGTTCTATTACAAAGTTGATATCTTTTAAAACCCAGTCTTCGTTTTCATAAGCAAACCAAACATCTTTGAATTCTACACTCCCTTTAATATTTTTTGGTAAAGCTACGGGGTTTTTGGGATCTTTAATGTCAATTTCGGTATCTAATATTTTAAATATTCTTTCAGAAGAAGCCATGGCTGACTGCAGCAAATTATACTTTTCGCTGAGGTCATTAATGGGTCTAAAAAACCTCTGTATATAATTTATGAATGCATAAAGGACACCAAATTCTAAAACACCTCTGTAAACATTTGCCCCACCATACCAGATTAAGATAGCCAGAGCAAGTGAATAAAGCAGATCCATTGATGGTCTGAAGATGGCAAATATTTTAATTTGTCTCATAGCGGCCTGGTAGAACTCATCATTTACTTTAATAAATTCATTTAATTTTCTCTTTTCCTGATTGAAAATCTGGACTATTTTCATACCTGATATATTTTCTGAAAGTGAAGAATTAATCTTAGCTAGTTTAATTCTGACCATTCTATAGGCATCCCGTGCATAATTTCTAAATATAAAAGCAGCTGTTATTACAACAGGTAAGATTGTCAGTGAAACAAAGGTGAGCTTGACATTCATCCTGAACATTATTATTATAATTCCGATTATGATGAAAATGTCTTTAAATAAGTTAATCAATACATTTGTATACATTTCATTGAGTGTCTCAGTGTCATTTGTTACTCTTGTAACCAATCTTCCCACGGGATTTTTATCAAAGTAGCTCAAAGACATCTTCTGTAGATGGGAAAATATTTCCTGCCGCATGTTATAAATTATTTTTTGGGTAGTTTTGTTTAGTAGATATATTTGTAAATAGTTAATTCCAAAGCCGATTATTATAATTGTCAAAAAGAAAAGGCCTATTCTACTAAGGGCATAATAATCCTGTTCCCTGTATTTACTTATTAGGTTTTCATCGACCAGTTGAGCGTTATATATGTTATCACCATTGCGAATTTGAATATACTGGTCACTGTCTATTATAGAACTATCTTCTTTTTCATTGATGATACCTTCTATAAGGTAATAGTTACCCTCTACTTTAAAGAATTGAAATTTCTGTTCTTGAGGGTATTGATCTGCAAGGTTGTCTAATCGTATATACCTTTTATTGTTATAAACAAGGCCTTTTTGTTGGAATTGATCTGTTTGAAAGGCTACCATTGGTTTATCTAGTGCATTGATATGGTCATCAATAGCAATTTTAATTAAATAAGGCCGGGCAAGTTCAATTCCCGTTACAATTAAGAGTAGCATTACACAAACTAATAGTATTTTCCAATAGGGGTAGGCATATTCTAAAAGACGCCTCATTAACTTTGCATCATAAGCTTTACCTATAATTTCTTCTTCTCTAAAATCAGCCATAATAGATCATCCTCAAATCAATTAATATTTGCAATTTTTTCTTCGAGTTGTTGCTTTTTATAAATATCATAATATAATTTTTCATTTTCTATTAATTCTTTATGTTGACCTTTTTCAAGTATTTTTCCTTCATCTAATACATATATAATATCAGCATTTTTAATAGTGGATATTCTGTGTGAAACTAAGATTACTGTTCGGTCCTTGATTATTTTTTGCATATTATTTAATATTTTTTCTTCTGTATGAGTATCAACAGCTGAGAAACTGTCATCTAAAATTAGAATCTTAGGATTTTTAATAATAGCCCTTGCCATTGATATTCTCTGCTTTTGACCTCCGGAAAGAGTTACACCTCTTTCTCCTAAGATTGTTTCAAACTGTTCGGGGAAGTTCATGATATCATCATATACTTCAGTGATTTTAGCGGCTTTTTTAATGTCTTTTTCATCAGTATCTTCAGGATCAAAAAAGGCAATATTTTTGGCTATTGTAGAAGAAAAAAGAAAGTTATCCTGAGGCACTATGCCGATTTCTTCTCTTAATAGTTTAATTGGTATTGAATTAATATCATATTCATCAATATGAATTCCATTTTCATTTACATTAAATAACCTTAATAAGAGGTTTATTATAGTAGTCTTGCCCGAGCCTGTTCTACCTAAAAAAGCAGCGGTCTGTCCAGATTTTATTTCCAGGTTAATATCTTTCAATACATATTCTTCTTTTTCATTGTATTTAAAAGAAAGATTATTAAAACTAATATTTCCCTTAATATGATCAAGGGGGATAGTATCCTTATCATAAATCTCTTCTTCTTTTTGGAAAATCTTGTTTAATCTTTTTAAGGAGGCAGTACCCCTCTGCATTAAGTTAATAACAAAACCAACAGCCATCATTGGCCAGGTTAAAAGGCCCAAATAACTGTTAAAAGCCACAAAATCACCTAAAGAAATTACTTCATCGATTACCAACATTCCCCCGTACCAGATTACAATTAAAAAACTTAAGGAAGTAATAAATTGAATCATGGGATGGAATAGGCCCCATGTTTTAATAAGGTCTATATTTTTTTCAAAGTTTAACTTATTTGCACTTGCAAATTTTTCTATTTCCATATCTTCTTGGGTGAAGGCTTTAATAACTCTTATACCGGAGAAGTTTTCCTGTACTTTATCGGTCAGATTAGCAAAAGCCTCCTGAACAGCGGTAAATTTCTGATGAATTGCCTTGCTAAAATATGTAGATACCAGAGCTAAAAAGGGTAAGGGGATTAAGGCTATTAAAGTTAATCTTATATCAATTTTAATGATTAATATTATAATTGTAGCAACAGTTAAAAAGAGGGCATCAAAAAACATAACAATCCCAGCGCCCATGGCCTGTCTGACAGCTTTAATATCATTGGTGGCATGTGCCATTAAGTCACCGGTCTTTTGTTCATTGAAATAGTTAGTAGATAGTTTTAAAAGATGTCTGTAAAAGTTTTCCCTGATCTGTTTTTCCAACTTTCGGGAGGTACCTACTATATATAGTCTCCACAGATATCTAAAAATAGCTGTTAATATAGCAACTACTATAATTATGAGAGTATAATAAATTATTCCTCTAAAATCAATTGTTTTTAATTTTAATCTATCTGTTAAATCTCCTAATAACCAGGGGATTATTAGCTGTAAGCTATCAACTAAAATCAACCAGATTATACCCAAAATATATCTTGAACGGTATCTATTTATAAAATATTTTAATGAATATTTAGGCTCGGTTTTTTTCATTTTTAACACTCCACATAAAATATGATTTCCTTATAATAAGTTATATGTAATTAGTTGATATCCTTTAATTAATTTTCAACAATTGTAAACATTATTGAAATTAAGAAATTTATAGTAATTGTCAAACTTTATGATATAATAAAAGCATCTCATAAATATCAGAAATTTATTTTAATAAAAGGAGGTCAAAATATTGAGATTAGCTATTTTTTCAGACATACACGGTAATATTGAAGCATTAAAAGAAGTTTTTAATGATATAAGCAGGGAAAATGTAGATAAAACTTATTGCCTGGGGGACTTAGTTGGTTATGGCCCTCACCCCAATCAGGTAATCAATCTTATAAGAGAACATAACATAGAAACTGTCATGGGTAATTATGATCGTGGTGTAGGATTTGATTTAGATGACTGTGGTTGTGCATATAAAACAGAAGAAGAAAAAAGACTGGGTGATAAATCTATTAAGTGGACCAAACAAAAAGTTACCGAAACAAATAAACATTTTTTAAGAAATTTAAAAGAGAATATCAGGCTGAAAGTTGAAGGAAAAGAAATCCTCTTAGTACATGGAAGTCCGCGCAAAATTAATCAATATCTATTTTTTAATCACCCTGATTCAAGTCTAAAGAGGATGCTAGATCAATATGAAACTGATATAATAATATGTGGCCACACCCATATTTCCTATATTAGACAGATTGGTAATAAGATGGTAATAAACGATGGCAGTGTAGGGAAACAAAAGCCTCATAATAAAGGGCAGAATATCTACAGTAGAGAGGCTAAATATCTCATATTGGAAATTGGAAAAGACAGTGTCAATACCTCAATAAGAAGTGTTAGATATGACTTTGAAAAAACTGCTGAAGAGATCAAAAAAAGTGGCTTACCTGATCAATTTGCTGAAATTATAAGAGGAGGTATACGAACATGAAACACAGGAGGAAAATTTTTAATGTTATGTTTGTTGTTTTTATACTTATTGTTTTCACGCAAATTACTTATGCAGACCAAGACGATCAAATTATAGTTGTTAATTTGAGTCACCGAATTGAGAGGTCTTTTAGACCAGAGACTGCAACTATTAATTTAGAAGTTTGGACTTTAAATAAAGATCTTAAGGAAGCTTATACTGAAACTACAAATAGAATGAATCAAGTTATAAAAGTACTTAGATCTTTTGAAAATGTTACTTATAAAACGCAAAACTTTAGTATTAATCAAAGATATATTGAAGAAGATAAGAAGAGAGAATTGTATTATGAAGTATCTGCGATAATAGAAACAGAAACTGACAACCTAACTCAACTTGGAAATATCATTGAAAGGGCAGTATCAAATGAAGCGACTGATATAAAGGGAATAAAATACGGCTTAAAATATTCTGAAAAGGCGAAAAACCAGGTAATCAAAGTTGGAATACAGGAGATAAAAGACAAGGCTGAGGTGATTAAAGAAAGCCTGGAAAAAGGTAACTATAAAATTGTTAGACTTGATATCAATGATAGTTATAATATTTACAACTATAGCTTTGAAACAACAAGAAGCAAAGTATCTAATGATGCACAATCTTTACCTATACCGGAAATATCACCAAAAGATGTTAATATCTATGTAAATTTCAATGTAAAAATAGAATACAATGATCAAATAGAGATAAAAGATTAAAGTCTATCTTGATTATAAGTTGGATTAGATATATTTTATAATTTCAAGTTAAAAGTTCCAAAAAAATATTTCTCAAATCTTGAATATATTTTTAATAGATCGAATAAATATTGATAATATTATAAAACAAATAAAAGATAGGCCTATTATATGAAATAAGATAGGCCTATCTGTAGTTTTTATTATTTTATATTTTATCCAAAGTAATTCTCGACATTTTTTAAGTAATTAATTATAGACAAATTTTGAGGACAGGCTGCTTCACATTCGCCGCATTCTATACAGTTATCTGCTTTAGCTTTATCACTGAAGTTGGAATAACTTTTATTATTTTTTTCATACTCATCATAAATTTTTGCTTCATTATAAAGGGCAAAAATGTTGGGAATAGCCACACCTTGGGGGCATGGTACACAGTAATTACAACCTGTACATGCTACGGGAAAAATGTCTAAAAATTTCCTGCGGGCTTTTTGGATTAATTCATTTTCATTTTTATTTAATTTATTTTCCTTCGCCTGCTTAGCCAGTCTGATATTTTCTTTTAACTGGTCCATTGTACTCATACCACTAAGTACTACATCCACTTCTTTTTGATCCCACAGCCATTGTAGAGACCACTCTACAGCATTTCTCTGATTACTACTTTGATTAAGGATATCTTTTACTTCAGGTGGTGGAGTTTTAGCCAGGGTGCCTCCTCTTAAAGGCTCCATCACCACAACTGCTATGCCTTTGTTGCTGGCATACTTAAGGCCTTTTTTGCCGGCCTGAAATTCAGTATCGAGATAATTGTATTGTATTTGACAGAAATCCCAATCATAGTAGTCAACTATTTCTTCAAATACATCATAACTGGCATGGAAGGAAAAACCAACATTTTTTATCACACCATCTTTCTTTTTTTCTGCTAGCCAGTCGATTACATTTAAACTTTTTAAATTTTCCCAGAATTTTTTACTTAATGTATGCAGTAGATAAAGGTCTATATAATCTGTTTGGAGATTATTTAACTGTTCTTTTAGATAATAATCAAAATCTTCTTCTTTTTCTATCTTCCAAGAGGGCAGTTTAGTTGCAATTTTTACATTTTCACGGTAACCGTCCTGTAGTGCTCTTCCCAATACAGCCTCACTATTACCTCCATGGTAAGGCCAGGCTGTATCGAAATAATTTATGCCATGATCGGCAGCATATCTAATCATTTCTACAGCCTTTGCTTCATCGATTTTTTCATTATCATCATCAACTACAGGTAATCTCATACAACCCATACCTAATATAGAACTTTTCCAATCTTTTTCTCCAAATTTTTTATAGATCATATTATATTACATCTCCTTTCTTGAAATGATATTTCCTTTTATATATTAGTATAGCATAATAATAAATTCAAGTCCAAAATTCTTAAAAAAGTAGGGCACAATTGTGAGATGATTGTGATAATATTATATAATTTGACAGAGTAATTTTAGTATATTATACTAAAATAGAATTCAATGGAATAAGCCTTAATATAGATAAATTTAAAGGGGGAACGAAGATGACAAATAAAATGAAAACGATGGATGGCAACACAGCTGCTGCTCATATTGGTTATGCTTTTACAGATGTAGCTGCAATCTATCCAATTACTCCTTCATCCCCGATGGCTGAATTAGTAGATGAATGGAGTGCTCACGGAAGGAAAAATATTTTTGGACAAGAAGTTAAATTATCTGAACTACAGTCCGAGGGAGGTGCTTCTGGTGCTGTACATGGTTCATTGGCAGCAGGCGCATTAACCACTACTTTCACAGCATCACAGGGTTTATTGTTAATGTTACCCAATATGTATAAGATATCTGGCGAATTATTACCAGGAGTATTTCATGTTAGTGCACGTAGTATTGCAACACATGCGTTATCGATTTTTGGAGATCACTCAGATGTGATGGCAACCAGGCAATCTGGTTTTGCTCTCTTAGCTTCTGGTAGTGTACAGGAAGTTATGGATCTTGGTGGTGTAGCTCATCTGTCAGCATTTAAATCTAGTTTACCATTTGTTCACTTCTTTGATGGATTTCGCACATCACATGAATATCAAAAAATTGAAGTCATGGATTATGATGATTTGGGAGAACTAGTTGATTATGAGGCTGTTAAGGAATTCAGGCATAGGGGTTTAAATCCTGAACATCCAGTCACAAAGGGTACTGCTATGAATCCTGATATTTTCTTCCAGGCTCGAGAGTCTGCAAATAAATTTTATGAAAGAGTTCCTGATATAGTCGAAGAGTACATGCAGGAAATAACAAAGATTACAGGCAGAGAATATCATCCTTTTAATTACTATGGTGCAGGAGATGCCAAATATGTTGTAATCGCAATGGGTTCTGTTACTGACACAATAGAGGAGACTGTTGATTACTTATTAAGCAAGGGAGAAAAAGTGGGTGTAATTAAAGTCCATTTATATAGACCATTTTCTGAAAAATATTTTATGAAAGCATTACCTAATACAGTAGAGAAAATTGCAACATTAGATAGAACAAAAGAACCCGGTTCATTAGGAGAGCCTCTTTATGAGGATGTTCGTTCTTTATTTTATGATAGAGAAGAATCTCCTATTATTGTGGGTGGGCGCTATGGATTAAGTTCTAAAGATACTACTCCAACAGATATAAAATCAGTTTTCGATAATCTGAAAAAAGATGAACCTAAAAACCAATTTACAATTTCTATAGAAGATGATGTTACATATAAATCATTAAAACCAGCTGAAAAAATTGATTCTACACCAGAAGGTACTGTGAAATGTAAATTTTGGGGTTTTGGTTCTGATGGTACTGTTGGAGCTAATAAGAATGCAATCAAAATTATAGGTGATAATACTGATCAATATGCACAGGCATATTTCTCCTATGATTCAAAAAAATCTGGAGGAGTAACGGTTTCAAACCTTCGTTTTGGAGAAAAACCAATCAAATCGACTTATTTAATCGATGAGGCGGATTATGTTGCATGTCACAAAGATTCTTATGTTGAAAAATTTGATATGCTTTCTGATCTTAAGCCGGGCGGCAAATTTGTTTTAAATACTACCTGGGACAAGCAGGAATTAGATGAGAAATTACCGGCAGATATGAAGAAATATCTCGCTAAGCATAATATTGATTTTTATATCATCAATGCAGTTGATATTGCCCAAGAAGTAGGATTAGGCAGTCGGATAAATATGGTTATGCAGACTGCTTTCTTTAAACTAGCTGATATTTTACCGGTTGATGAAGCAATTGAATATTTAAAAGAAGCTATTAAAGATACTTATGGACATAAAGGTGAAAAGATAGTTGAAATGAATAAAAGAGCGGTTGATAAAGCAATGAATGCTCTTGAAAAAGTTGAAATACCTGATAAATGGTTAAATGCTGAAGAAAAAGAGGTTAAAGAAGAAGACTTACCAGAATTTGTAGAAAATGTAGTTAGAAAGATTGACAAACAAGAAGGAGATGATCTACCGGTAAGTACTTTTGAGGGAAGAGAGGATGGACATTTTCCACCAGGACTTTCTAAATATGAAAAACGTGGTGTTGCTGTAAATGTGCCTGAGTGGCAGCCGGATAATTGTATACAATGTAATCAATGTGCAATATCCTGTCCCCATGCTGTAATTAGACCTTATTTATTAGATGAAGATGAGAGGGAAAATGCACCAGAAGGATTAAAGACACTAAAACCGATTGGTAAAGGAATGGAAGGGCTTGAATATAAGATTCAGGTAAGTCCTTTAGATTGTGTGGGTTGTGGTGTTTGTGCAGAAGTCTGTCCAGCACCTGAAAAGGCTTTAGTTATGAAGCCTCTGGAAGAACAGGTTAAAAAAGAAAAAGAAAATTGGGAGTATGTTTCTGAAAATGTAAGTTATAAAGATGAGGTAATGAATAAATATACTGTTAAAGGCAGTCAGTTTTCCCAACCATTGCTTGAGTTTAGTGGAGCATGTGCGGGTTGTGGCGAAACACCTTATGCTAAATTAGTTACTCAGCTATTTGGAGACAGGATGATTATAGCCAACGCAACTGGATGTTCTTCTATTTGGGGAGGTACAGCTCCAACATCGGTTTACACAACAAATAATGAAGGGCATGGACCTGCCTGGGCGAACTCCTTATTTGAGGACAATGCAGAATACGGATATGGTATGTATCTAGGTATGGAGCAAATAAGAAATCAAATAAAAATGAAGATGGAAGAGGCCTTAGAATCTGATATATCCGATGAATTAAAAGAAGTATTTAAGGAATGGATTCAAGGAAAAGATAAGGCAGAAGCTTCCAAGGCAGCCAAAGAAAAAATGATGCCTTTATTAGAAGAAGAAAAAGAAAGTAAAGTTGCAAAATATATTCTAGAAAATAAAGAATTCTTAATTAAAAAATCACAATGGATATTTGGTGGAGATGGTTGGGCTTATGACATTGGTTACGGTGGTTTAGACCATGTATTAGCTCAGGGAGATGATGTAAATGTCTTAGTATTTGATACTGAGGTATATTCTAATACTGGTGGTCAATCTTCCAAAGCTACTCCTACTGGAGCAGCAGCTAAATTTGATGCATCCGGTAAAAAAACTAAGAAAAAGGACCTCGGCAGAATGATTATGACATATGGTTATGTTTATGTAGCTCAAATAGCTTTAGGAGCAAATATGAATCAAACTGTAAAAGCTATTAAAGAAGCTGAAGCATATCCGGGTCCATCTTTGGTTATAGCTTACTCACCCTGTATTGCACATGGGCTCAGTAAAGGTATGAGTTGTAGTATAGAAGAAGAAGACAGGGCAGTTAAAGCCGGCTATTGGCACTTATATAGATATAACCCGGAATTAGAAGAAGAGGGTAAAAATCCATTTAGTCTTGATTCTAAAGAACCATCAGCTGACTTTAAAGAATTTTTGTTAAGTGAAGTACGTTATTCCAAACTTCAGCAAGAATTCCCAGAAATAGCAGAAGAACTATTCGAACAGGCAGAAAAAGATGCTAAAGATAGATATAAATCTTATAAGAGACTAGAAGCATCACTTGAACCTGATAATGAATAGTTAAAGATATAGTGATTATTTGAAGCCGGGTGTAAAAACCCGGCTTTTTCCATATATTTTTGTAATAAAATATGTTAAAATAATAAAAGCGGACGATTTTATAGGGAGAGGATATTTTGTTTTCTTTATTTCTAGCAATTATATGTAGTTCTTCGATAGCTTTAATATTCAAATATAGTGAACTAAAAAAGGCAAATAGGTATTTAGTAACAACTTCAAATTATCTAATTGCTTCAGTAATAAGTCTAGTATTTATTAGTATTTCAAAAGAAATATTTTGGCCCAGATTAATACATATAGGAAGTTTTTTAAAGGAATTTAGGCTTGTTTTTACTTCTGAAAATTTGAAATTTACTGCGGAAACCAGTAATCTATGGGCTGCTTTTATAGGTATAATTGGAGGTATATTTTTCTTTTTAGCCTTTGTTTTTTATCAAAAAAGTGTTAAAGAAGAAGGAGTAGGACTAGCAGGTACATTTGCTAAACTGGGGATCTTAATTCCGATGATCCTTGCAATATTTTTCTGGAATGAGGTTCCAGAAATTATCCAATGGGTAGGTATTATATTAGCTTTATTTGCTATAATTATTGTAAACTTCCCGTTTGATAAAGATTTAAAAAAAGCTTTAAGATGGACTTTAATATTTTTATTTGCTTTCGGAGGAATGGCAGAGTTTGTGAATAAGATTTTTCAATACTATGGACAGATCTATGAAAAAAATTTATTTTTATTTTTTGTGTTTTTCACAGCATTTATTATTAGTTTAATATACGTCTTTATACGAAGAGATAAGTTTAAAAAACGCGACTTTATTATAGGAATTTTTGTTGGAGTACCTAATTTGTTTTCATCATTTTTTTTGATTAATGCATTAAATGAATTAAAAACTGCTGTTGTTTTTCCTATCTTTAGTGCAGGCAGTATAGTTGTAATTAGTTTAGGTGGATATTTCTTTTACAATGAATCTTTAAATAAAAAGGAGAAATCTGCAATTGTTATGACAATTGTTGCTTTGATACTAATTAATTTATGATAGATACTTATAAGGGAGCATTGTATAATTAAATGCACAAAGTGATAAAAGAAAGCAAAAAAAGATGACACATACTCCCACCTCATGTATAATGTTTTTAGAACAAAAACCAAAATACATGGGGGGCGGGAAATATGTGCCAAGATAATTATACCACAGATAACCGAAAAGGGAAACATCTAACCTATGATG
>JAGYMU010000049.1 GCA_018399995.1 Halanaerobiales bacterium
AGTTGTCAGATATAATTCGAAAAGGAAAAAAGCTTGGGTAGAATGGGATGAGATTGCTTTGTTTGTTTTTTCCAAAAAATTTCTCTCCTCAAAAAAGATTTGTTTTATTCATCTTCGTATTATTCATGTTATCTCAGATAAAAAAATGATGGGATCTACAATGGTTTTCAAGTCTATTTACAAAAATCCCCGATTAGTTTGTTTAAAGCTGAGCCCAGAACAAGATAATTGATTATACCCATTCAACTAGTTATGCCTAGATTTTATATACTGTAAAAATTGTTTAGTTCTTGACATAGATATTATAATGATATAATATGATATAAAATGATTTATATAAAAAAATATAACATGCATAAGAAGGATAAATAATGAGAAATTCATCAAATATGTTTGATTTGAACGGGAAAATAGCACTAGTGACTGGAGGTGGCTCAGGTCTTGGGCAGTCTAATGCAATTGCTTTAGCAAAAGCCGGAGCTTCAATTATGGTGACAGACATTGATTTTAAAAAAGCAGAAAACACAAGAAAAAAAATATTAGAATTTAGTAGAAATGCATATAGTTTTAAATGCGATATCAGCTCTATTCATGAGATAAATGATTTGGTTGATGAAACGATAAAAAGGTTTGGCAAAATAGATATATTATTAAATAGTGCTGGGATCACACCTGATCAAGAGCCAATATTAGAAATGCGAGAAGATAACTGGGATAAAGTGATGGATGTTAACCTAAAAGGCACTTTTTTCACTTGCCAATCTGTACTGAAAAAGATGATACTCAGGGAAAAAGGTAGAATAATAAATATGGCTTCTGCCTCAGGATTAGTAGTTAATTATCAGAGTCCACATATTGCTCCATATTGTGCTTCAAAAGCAGGAGTGATCCTTTTAACTAAAGCTTTAGCAGTAGAAGTAGCCCCTTACAAAATCACAGTGAATGCAATAAGCCCGGCATATATGAAAACCCAGATGACCGATATGAAATGGGAAAAAGACAAAGAAGATTATTTAAAAAAGATTTCTATGCTACCAGTGGGAAGAGCGGGGATGCCAGAAGAGTTAAACGGTTTAGTTATTTATTTAGCTTCCGATAGCTCAGCATTTATGACCGGTTCTAATATAGTTATCGATGGGGGATTAACTTGTTGGTAAGTATTATATAAACAGTTGATAGGAGGAAATGTATTTAATGAATTATAGCCATGATTTTTTACAAAAAATGTATATTAATTTACTAAAAGCAAGAATGTTAGAAGAAAAAATTGTTGAATTATATCATCAAGGTAGAGTACCCGGTTCAGTACATTCAGGGGTGGGAGAAGAGGCTACTTTTGTTGGAGGGTGTCTGGCTTTAGGAAAAAATGATTATATGATGACTACACACCGAGCTGTATGTGCTAATTGGATTAAGGGTATTGAAATTAATAAAATATTTTGCGATTTGTTTGGGAAGAGAGAAGGTACTAATCATGGCAAAGGAGCAGCAATCCGCATTTGCAGTAAAGAAGTTTTGGGGATGAGTGGTACACAGGGAGGAGTTTTTGTGATTGCGACAGGGGCAGCCCTATCGTTAAAGTTATTAAATAAAAAGAATGTAGTTCTGGCTTTTTTTGGAGATGATACATCTAATAGAGGCACCTTTCATGAATCTTTAAACTTAGCTTCTCTTTGGAAATTGCCCGTTATATTTTTATGTGATAATAATCAATATGGTATTTCTATTAATATGACAAAATCTACTGCTGTTGCTAATATAGCGGACCGTGCCAGCGCATATAATATAACAGCCAAAATTGTTGATGGTAATTCTATTCTTGAGGTATATGAAACAACAAAAGAAGCTATCGATTATGCATTATCTGGAAATGGACCGTATTTAATCGAGGCTAAAACTTATCGTTGCAGAGGGCACATGGAAGGCGACCAATGCTCCTATCGAACAAGAGAGGAAGAAAATCATTGGTTGAAAAAGTGTCCGATTAAGAGATTTGAAAATGAATTACTCGAAAAAGGGATAATAACAAATTCATGGATAGATATGGAAAAAAAGAAAATTGTAAAAGTAATCGAAGAGGCTATTGGTTTTGCTGAAAATAATGAGGATCCCTATGAAGAAGATTTGTTTAAAGATATTTATGCATAATATTTAAATAATATATTAATAAAATCAAAAATAAATAGCAGAGGGGAAATTAGGATGAGAAAAATAAAGTTTGCCCAAGCTTTAAATGAGGCCTTGCATGAAGAAATGCAAAGAGATGAAAGGGTTTTTATTTATGGTGAAGATGTAGCTGCAGTAGGTGGGCTATGGAAAGTAACAGTTGGTTTATTAGATAAATTTGGATCAGATAGGGTCAAGGATACCCCACTTTCTGAAGCTGCTATAGTAGGCACAGCAGTAGGGGCGGCTATTACGGGAACTAGACCAATAGTTGAAATCATGTTTGCGGATTTTTTATCAGTTTGTTTTGACGAAGTTTATAATAAAGCTGCAAAATGGCGTTATGCCCATGGAGGCATGTTCAAAGTACCTTTAGTAATCAGAGCTTCAGCGGGTGCAACTTTTGGAGGAAGTGCTGAGCATGCTCAATGTAACGAGGCACTATTCATGCATACCCCTGGGATCAAGATAGCACTTCCATCTAATCCGTATGATGCCAAAGGTTTGTTAAAAACTGCAATACGTGATGATAATCCTGTGCTCTTTTATGAGCACCGAGCATTATATAACACAAAAGGAGAAGTACCTGAAGAGGAATATACAATTCCATTTGGAAAAGCAGATATTAAAAAAGAAGGACAAGATGTTACAGTAGTTGCTACTGCTAGGATGGTAAGTAGAACTTTGAGTGTGGTAGAGGATTTAGAAGAAGAGGGAATCGATATCGAGATTATTGACCCAAGAACTATTGTGCCTCTTGATATTGAGACAATAAATCAATCTGTTAAAAAGACTGGTCGTTTAGCTATAGTAGAAGAAGAGAATAAAACTGGAGGAGTTGGTGCAGAAATAACTGCTTTAGTTCAGGAAAATGTATTTGACTACCTTAAGAAACCTATATTAAGAATTTCTAGTTTGGATGTCCCGATACCTTTTAATGATCGTCTGAAAAACATGGTAATTCCAGGTACTTCAAGAATTATTGAAGAAATTAAATCACTTATGAAAAAATAGTTTTTTTATAAAAATCTAAAAAGAGGTGAATTATGATTGAAATATTAATGCCAAAAGGTTCTCCAGATATGGAAACAGGAATTGTTGTCAAATGGGAAAAAGAAGAAGGTGCAAAAGTAGAAAAGAATGAAGAAATTGCTAGCGTAGAAACAGATAAAGCAGTTGTTACAATTGAAGCACCTTGTTCAGGATTTTTGCATATATTAGTTCAAGAAGAAGAAGATGTACCAGTTGGAAAAATTATTGCAAAGATCTATGCTTCAGAAGATGAGTATAATAAGAATTTATAAAATTTATAATTCTGAATCATATTAGAATTGCAAGCAGTTTACAGGAGCATTAATAAACATGGAAACAGAATTTAAAAAAATTAAATTAAGTCCTTTAAGAAAAGCTATGATAAGAAACTTTCATTGGAGTAATCATATTACAGCTCAATCTACTGTAAGTATCGAAGTGAATATGTCAAACTTGTCAAATGTTAAGAAAGACTTAAGCCAATTATTTTTAAAAAATTATCAATTGAAGCTCACATTCTTACCGCTTTTGGTTTATATAATAGCTAAAACATTGAGTAGACATCCTGATCTCAATGTAGAATTAGATTCGGAAAATAATTATATTATATATCATACAAATATCAATATAGGATTTGCAGTAGCTATTCAAAGGAGAAAAACCTCAGGGATATTATTACCCGTAATTCAACAAGCTGATAAAAAATATTTAAAAGAAATTGTTTTTTTAATCAAAGATCTAAGTGAAAAGGCAATCCAAGGAACTATCACACCTGAGGAGATGCAAGGTGGAACATTTTCAATTTCTAGTGTAGGGGGGTATAAAGTAGATTTTATACAACCACTTTTAAATTACCCTCAAGGAGCTATTTTAGGAATTACGCGGACTAAAGATAAACCAATTGTGGAAAATAGGGAAATAACCATTGCACCAATTGCTAATTTTATTATTACAGTTGATCATAGAATCATTGATGGTGTTCCTACCTACGAATTCTTAAATGACCTTAAAGAGTCAATAGAAAATATAGACAAGACAGATATTTCTATTTAAACAAAAATATATAAAAATACTATCAGGGAGGGAATTAGCTTATCTTAAACAGGTTTTTACCAAAAATTATTAATAAAAATAAATTATCAAACTGTGGTTACAAAGAAGGTAGAAAAGTAGCCCTGGATATTATTGAAAAGACCTTAAATAAAATTAATCCCTATGATGAGGTTCTAAAAAAGATTAAATTAAAAGAAAATATGCTTTCTATAGATACAAAAGAAAATGTTCTTTCCTTTGATTTAAAAAAGATAAACAATATTTTTGTCTTAGGGGGAGGAAAAGGCTCTTTATTAACTGCCTTAGCCCTAAATATAATTCTTAAGGATAAGATTAAAAGAGGGATTATTGCAGTTAAAGGCATAGAGTCACAAAGTTTAGGTAATTTAGATCTTATTAAAGCTGGTCATCCTTTGCCTGATGAAGGTAGTTTTAAAGCAGCCAGAGAATTAATAAGAATTGCTAAAAGTATAAATGAAAAAGATTTAGTTTTTTTTGTTGGTTCCAGCGGAACTTCTTCTATGCTCTGCCTTCCGGCAGAAGGTATATCTTTACAGGATATGCAAATCTTATATAAATTATTGCTAGACAATATTAATAATATAGAAGAAATAAATTGTGTACGGAAGCATGTTTCTGTAATATCTGGTGGTCGTTTAGGTCAGTATATTTTTCCAGGAGCTATCTTGAATTTTCAACCCGGAAATGAAAAGGAAAGATTTAAAACAATGCCATGGCCTGACTTGATCTGGGAAGATCCAACTACTTTTTCGGATGCAATTTTTATTTTAAAGAAATATAATATTTGGAAAAATACGCCTTTACCTATTCAAAGGCATTTGTTAGATGGTATACAAGGAAAACAAGAAGAAACTGTCAAAGATATTTTTAACCTAAAAATATACAATATACCCGTTAGCTATAGATATGCTGCTTGTAATGCTGCGAAAAAAATTGCTGAAGATCTTGGTTATAATGCTATTATTTTGTCATCAATGTTAGAAGGGGAGAGTAGAGAAGTAGGTATTGCAGTGGCTAGTATTGCCAAGGAAGTTATAAAATTTAACAATCCCACAAAACCACCTTGTGTTCTAATTGCGGGGGGAGAAACATCGGTTAAAGTTGTCAATAAAAATGGTAAAGGTGGTAGAAATCAAGAATTTGTTTTGGGTTTGGCCGGTTATATAGATGGTTATAACATAACTGTAGCAGCAATTGATTCTGAAGGGACTGATGGACCTACAGATGTTGCTGGTGGAATAGCTGATGGGGAAACTATAAAAAAATGCCATGAAAAAAATATAAATTTATTTGAGCAGTTAAATAAAAATAATTCATTTTATGTTTTAGATAATTTAGGGGATCACATTTTAACCGGAGCGACAAATGTTGCTTTACAGAGTTTAAAAGTAATTGTTATACATTAAAATATTATTTATCTTTAATTAATAGGTAAGGTAAAAAAAATGGATAAAATAAAAAAAATATCGGCTAGGGAGATCTTATCTTTAATGGCGATGCCAACCATTGAAGTAAAAATCGAAACCGAAAAAGGAATAACAGGCAGGGCAGCTGTTGACATTGGAACTTCAACAGGCAAATATGAAGTTTTAACTATGTTGGATGGTGGTGATAGGTTATTTGGGCAAGGAAATATTAAAGCAGTTCAAATTATCAATGAAAAAATTGCCCCTGAATTAACTGGGTTGGAATTAACTGAACAAAAGGCTATTGACAAGATAATGCTCGAATTAGATGGTACACCTAATAAGGAAAATTTAGGAGGTAATTCAATGTTAGGTGTGTCTATGGCGGTAGCAAAAACAGCAGCAAAGACACTAAAAATACCTTTATATCAATATTTGTCTCCCAATAATAAGGAGTTTTCAATCCCAGTTCCAGTTTTAGTCATGATACATGGCGGGATTGGATTTGTTAATCACCTTGAATTAGAAGATTTTTGTGTAATTCCAACTGGTTTTGAGTCTTTTTCTGAAGCCATAGAAAGTGGAATAGAAGTATACTATAAACTATATGATTTATTAAAAGAAAAACATTTAGTTGTTCCTGGTATTACTTTTGTACCCCAAATGAGCAAAACAAGGGAAGCATTAGATTATTTAATGAAGGCAATAAAATTATGCGGTTTTGAAAAAAACTATAGATTGGGCTTAGATGCTGCAGCTTCAGAATGTTTTAACTCGAAAAGAAATACGTATCATATTGATCAAAAGGAAATAAGTAAAAAAGAAATTGTTGATTTTTATAAAGATATGATCAGAGACTATCCTTTTATTTATTTAGAAGATCCGTTTGATGAAGAAGACACAGAAAATTACCAAAAAATGCCCCATGGCAATGTTCAAATTGTGGGTGATGATTTAATTGCTTCTAATAAAAAGAGATTAGAGATGTCTTATGATAAGAAATTAATAAACAGCATCCTTTTAAAACCTAACCAAATTGGCACAATTACTGAATTAATGAAAGTGGCTGAATATGCTAACCTGCAAGATATTGACATTATTTCATCTATAAGAAGTAAAAGCACGAACGAGCTTTTTCTTGCTGATTTTTCTATTGCAGTAAATGCAACACAGATTAAAGCGGGATGTGTAACTGGCTACCCAGCAACAGGAATCTATAATAGATTTCTGGAAATAGAAAATAATGAGAAATACAAATATAAGGGACCTTTTTTACAAAAAAAATATTTATTAAGCTAGTAAGGAGAGCTATATGAAATCACTTGAGGGGAAAGTTGCTGTAATAACTGGAGGGGGAAGCGGTATTGGAAAAGGAATTGCACAAGTATTTGCACGTGAAAATGCAAAATTAGTTATTACAGGTATAGATTTTTTGAACACGTCTTTTAATCAAAATGAAAGCAAAAAAATAGATGGTTTTAAAAATGCCTGTATCCTGGTTGAAGAATTTAAAAAGGAAGGTATTCAGGCAATTGCATTAGAAGCTAATGTAACGTCGTGGATTGATGTTCAGAAAATGGTAAATCAAAGTCTTGAGACTTTCGGGGAAATTGATATTTTAGTTAACAATGCAGGGATTGCTACCAGAAATAGATTAGAGGATTTAAGTGAACAAGAATGGGATAATGTGATGGAAGTAAATTGTAAAGGTGTTTTTCTTTGTTGTAAAGCAGTTGTCCCAGTGATGAAAAAAAATAGAGGTGGAAAAATAGTAAACATAGCTTCTATATCAGGGAAAAGAGGTTACCCTGGGCAGAGTCATTATTGTGCATCAAAATTTGCAGTAGTTGGATTTAGTAATGCATTAGCAATGGAATTGGCTCCAGACAACATAAATGTCAATACTATATGTCCTGGTATTGTAGCAACGAAGATGTGGGAATATTCTAGAAAAAAGAAAGCCTTGCCAGGTGAAGATGAAGAAGCAAGCTTTCAAAGAGTTGTAAAAAATGGAATTCCCCAGGGTGTACCACAGACACCTGAAGATATTGGCGAAACTGCATTATTTTTAGCTATGTCGGAACATATTACTGGTCAAGCAATTAATGTAGATGGGGGTATGGTTTTCCCTTAGGATTAAATATTAGCATTTATAAGAAGGATTTTATGAAAAATATATTAAAAATATTAACCATTAATCCAGGTTCAACTTCTACCAAAATATCAATTTATCTAAATAAAAAATGTTTAGAGAATTACTCAATATTCCATGATCAAAAAACAATTGATAAACCTTTATTTCCTGATCAATTGATTTCTCGTCAAAAGGATATTCTGGATTATTTAAAGAAAAAGCATCATTCACTTGAAACATTTGATGCATTAGCTGTTAGAGGTGGAAGATTAAAACCTTTGAGTTCTGGAGTTTATTTTGTCAATAAAGCAATGGTAAAAGATGCAAAGGTTGGTCTGCAGGGCGAACATCCTTCAAATCTGGCAGTTGTTATTGCATGGGATTTATTTAAAAAATATAAGATACCTGCTTATACTGTTGATCCAATTAGTGTTGATGAATTAGATGATTTTGTCAGGATAACTGGAATAGATGGGATAATTAGAAACTGTCTTTCTCATGCTCTGAATATGAAAGCTGTTGCTAAAAAAGCTGCTAAAGAAATTGGTAAGCAATATAAAGAATCCAATTTAATCGTAGCCCATTTAGGAGGCGGAGGTTCAATAAGCGCTCACAAAAATGGGAGAATGGTTGATGTTTACAATAGTGATAAAGAAGGTCCTTTTTCTATTGAGAGAGCCGGTAATTTGCCCTCATTGGATCTTATTAACTATCTAAACCAGAATAAACTGTCTTTGTCAGAATCTATAGATGAAATTGCTCATAAAGCTGGTTTGTTTAGTTATTTTAAGTCACGAGATATGATTGTTATTGAAGCCCAGTCTAAAAAAAATAAGAAATTATCTGTAGTATTGTACGCATATATTTATAACATAGCAAAATATATTTGCAGTCTTTTGCCTGTATTTGAAGGCAACTTGGACGCTGCTGTGATTACTGGTGGAGTTTGCCGTTCAGATTTTATAAGAGAAAAATTACATGAAAAAATAGGATTTCTAGGGAAAATTATGTTTTATCCGGGAGAATTTGAAAGTGAATCGTTGGCTTGTAATGTTTTTTTAGCTATAAAAGGAGAAATGACAATAAATGAATACCAATAATATAAATTTTGATTTTATCAAAGAAAAAGCTGAAAAAAATGAAGCAAAAATAAGAATTGTTCTTATATGTCCGGATGATACATTGTTACAGGCAGCTGAGTTTGCAAAGCAAATAAATGTAGCCCAATTCATTGTGATTGATACTAAAAAAAATGAGTTGACAGATTCTATAATTGTGAACAGCCAAGAAGAAGCTGTTCGCAAAGGAATTGATTTAATTATTAATGAAAAAGCAGATACCCTTGCTAAGGGATTACTTAATACTTCTATTTTTTTAAAAGAAATAATTAATTCTAAATTGGATAATCAACTTTTTACTCATACTTCCATACTTGAACTAAAAGATCCTAAGAGAATATTCATCGTTTCTGATGGTACTGTTATCCCTAATCCTACATTAGAACAGAAAATTATAATTATAAGAAATTGTATTAAATGTGCCAATATTATGGGGATAGAATCACCAAAGATTGGCCTCTTAAGTGCAAATGAGTTAATTTTGAAAGGGTTGGAATCGGGATATGATTGTGCAGTATTGAGTAAGATGGCCGAAAGAGGTCAAATATGCAAAGAGATTATAACCATAGATGGACCTATGTCTCTTGATACTGCAGTATCAGAGGAAGCGGCAAAAAAGAAGAATATATCATTTTCGTTCCACCCCCCTGCAAATATATTAGTAGCTCCTAGTTTAGAAAACGGAGCTTTTTTGATCAAATCAGCTGTTTATATGGGAGGAGCAAAAGTTGCAGGTTTGTTATGGGGAACAAAATATCCAATCATATTAACTTCTAGATCAGATTCAGAAGAAGCCAAATATGCTTCTATATGTTTATGTAGTTTATCAAAAATCGCAAATCAAAATTGATTAATGAACTGAAAGAGGGTTTGCTTGACATTCAAGATACAGAATGTTATATTATGAAATATATAATATAAAATAACATTTTATAAAAATAATTGGAGTTAAGATTGATTCCTTTTGAAAGAAGAGAAAAGATACTAAAATTATTAAAAAAAGAAAAGCTATGTAAGATAAGTGAACTCAGTGAATATTTGAACACTTCTAAAATGACAGTGCATAGGATATTAAATGAATTAGAAAGAGAAGGTCTTGTTCAAAAGATACATGGCGGAGTCCGTATTAATGAATCTACTTCAGCAAAATTAATGTTTGAATTACGAATGAATATGAATTTTTCTCAAAAAAAGGAAATTGCAAAAAAAGCTCTAAAATTTATAAAAGAAGATGATATTCTTTTTTTAGATCCTTCTACTACTTGCTTTGTCTTAGCAAAAGAATTGTCAATGCAAAATATTAATAATATAACACTTATCACAAATTCTCCCTTTATAATATACGAACTTTCGGACTGTGTAAATCTGAATATTATTTCAACTGGTGGTCAACTTGACATTAGAACTAAAGGTTTTGTGGGACCGTTAGCAATTAATTCACTAGAACAAATTCATATAGATACAGCATTTATATCTTCAGGTGGAATTAATGTCGAGGAAGGAATTAAAAGTTCATTTCCTTTTATTATTGAAATTAGGAAGAAGGTAATCGAAAAAGCAGATAAAGTTATTTTTATTGGTGATAGTTCAAAATTTAACAATAACAGCTTACTTACTGTAGCACCACTAGATGCCCTTGATGAGATTATTACAGACTCTCAATTAGATCAAAGTATAATTGACAATTTTAAGAAAAAAGATATCAAAATAGTTACCTAAGAAATATTAAGCCAACAAATTAATAGAAACCAAAATTTATTTTTAAGCATAGAAGGAGGTGAAAATTTAAATAATCTTAATATTTTTAATCTACATTAGCAATTCAATTTAAAATATATTAATAAAAAGGAGAATATTAAAATGAAGAAAATATTTAGAGTAATATTGTTAGGTTTACTGTTAATAATATTTACAACGACACTATCGGCTTTTGGTGCTCAAAAAGTAATGAAAATTGGTCATCAAATGAATCCTGAACATGCAGAACATTTAGCTTTATTAAAATTCGAAGAATTATTTGAAGAAAGAACTAATGGAGAAATTGATGTACAAATATTTCCTTCTGACCAATTAGGTAGTTTTTTTGTGCAAATACAAAATATGAAGCAAGGAATTCAGCAAGGACACTTAAATGGACTAGGATGGCCTGGTCATTTTATCCCAGAATACTTCTTATTTAATACTGCTTTTGCATTTAAAGGATTTGATGAATACGCACAAGCAATTAATGGACCAGTTGGCCAGGAGATAAGAGAAAGATTAGTTGAAGAACATGGAATAAGATTAATTTCCGTTGGAGATTGGAGAAGAGGTGCAAGGAATCTATTAAGTAAGAATCCAATACAGTCTGTTGAAGAAGTTGAAGGTTTGAAAATAAGAGTACCAGAAACTCCTTCATATATTGAATCTTGGAAAGCTTTAGAGGCTTCACCTACTCCTGTTGCTTTTGGCGAAGTATATCTTGCATTACAGCAGGGAGTTGTTGAAGCTATGGAGTGTCCCCTTGATTTAATTTATTCCCAAAAATTTTATGAAGTAGCTGATTATATTTCTATTACAGAACATTTACCTGAATTAGTTGCTTTAGGCGTAACTGAAAAATTTTATCAAAGTTTAACAGATGAACAAAAGACCATACTTGAAGAATGTATAGCTGAAGCAGGAAAATTCAATCGACAACTAGTAGAAGAAGGTGAGGCAGAGATAAAAGCCAAAATGGCAGAGGCTGGTATTGAGTATATTGAAGTAGATCAGGATGCTTTTTGGGAAAAAGGAAAAGTTGCTGCATATAACTTAGAAGAACAAGAAATTTGGCCGAAAGGTTTTTACCAACGCATTGCTGATTCTATAAAATAAATACAATATTAATGATATAAATTGTTAAGCAGGCAATTAATTGCCTGCTTAACAAAAATTTAGTCCCCTCCCAAACAATTAAACACGTAAAGAACATAAAAAAATTTTAATTTATTATAAATGATTTAATAATTGACCATAAAAGAAGGGTTGAAATTAGTGAATTTGTTTTGTCAGAAATTAAATAAAATAATTAAGGTTATTGCAAAGGCAATACTGATTATAATGGTAGTCACAATATTCTCTCAGGTAATTATGCGTTACTTCTTCGAGAATCCACTTATGTGGAGTGAAGAATTATCAAGATATCTATATGCCTGGTTCTGTTTCCTTGGTGTTTCAATAGCCACTTTTGATAAATCACACTTAAAAGTAACTTTTTTTGTGGAAAGGCTACCAAAAATAATTCAATATTATTTGGAATCATTTTCAATGTTACTAATGATTGTGTTTTTTATTATAGTATCTTGGAGTGCATTATTACTTCCAAAAGTTCAGGGGAACATAATGGCATATAGTCTTGGGATACCTTTTTGGATGCTTAGTATTTCAATGGTTCCCGGTTTTTTTGTATCTTCAATTTATACCATGACTCATCTATATCATAATTTTACTAATAGGAAAAGGCGGAACGAATGAATGGATTAATTCTTATTATATGTTTTATAATATTTATGATAATAGGCATACCTATAGGATTTAGTATGGGTATTTCCTGTTTGTTATTTTTCTATTTTAGCGATATTCCATTCAGTGTTGTACCCCAAGTTATGGTTAGCCTTTTTGAAAATTTCCCATTTTTAGCAATTCCTTTCTTTGCTTTAGCAGGGCAGCTTATGAATACAGGAGGTGTTACAGATAAAATATTCAAATTTGCCAAATCACTAGTTGGACATATTCCTGGTGGACTTGGGCATGCTAATGTGGTTGCAAGTATGATTTTTTCGGGAATGAGTGGATCCGCTGTGGCAGATAGTGCTGGCCTAGGCGCGATAGAAATAAAAGCTATGGTAGAAGAAGGATATCATAGAGATTTCTCTGCAGCAGTAACTGCTGCATCCTCTACTATTGGTCCTATCATCCCTCCAAGTATTCCTTTCATACTTTATGGTGCTATAGCAAATGTATCAGTTGGAGCTCTTTTTATAGGTGGTGCAATTCCAGGAGTAATAATGGGTTTGAGCTTGATGTTGATTGTGTATTTTATTTCTAAAAAGAAGGACTATAAGACATATAGAAAAGGTAGTCTAAAAGAATTATGGAATGATTTTAAAGATGCTATTCTATCATTATTTACTCCTATCATTATTTTAGGAGGTATTGTACTTGGAATTGCCACACCTACAGAAGCTGCTGTTATTGCTGTTGTATATGCTTTATTTTTACAAGTGTTTATTTACCATGAATTCACTGTTAAAAAATTGTTTGAAAGCTTAGAAAATGTA
>JAGYMU010000005.1 GCA_018399995.1 Halanaerobiales bacterium
ATTTTCAATATAATATAAATAGATATTTGCTGTTAAACATTATTCAATTTATTTTCACTAAATAAAAAAAGCCTTTGAGTCATATATCTATTATCTTGTATATTAATATTTAAGAAGTGATTTTTAAAAAAATATAAAAACACATTATGTTATGCTATATTTTAAATATATTAAATGCTATTGGAATTTTTGCAGAAAAGTTGCCTGTCTAATCTGTGGTTTTAATATTTTTATTTTAGATTGTCAAAACAAAGATTTATAGCTGGCTTTCGGCATAATTACAGCTCTTATTCGACAATTAATATATGTATAAATGTTTTAAATGGTAGACCATTTAAGAAGGAATTATTGTTTTAACATAGAATTATTTTAATTAGGATTAATAATAATATTAATGAACTCAAATAATTATAGAACAAGGAGTGTCAATTAATGTATAATCAAATTTATAATTTTATTTCACTTGGGGGCCCGATGGCTATCCCACTCATTATCTGTTCTATTTTCAGTTTAGCTGTTATTATTGAAAAAGCAGTATTCTTTTTCAGAAGAAAAGATAATAGTTTAAGATTATTAAAAAGAATTGAATTAAAGGTTGAAAATGATGATATATTAGGTGCATTAAATGAACTAAAGGGAGAAAAGGGAGCCAGTGCCAAGCTCTTATCTACTGCTCTCTCACATTATGAAGAGAACCCCGAAAGAATCAGGGAGGTCTTACAGGTGGTAGGAGAAGATGAAATTCAAAAAATGGAAAAACATCTGCCTGTATTAGATGTGGTTGCTATGATTTCTCCTCTATTAGGTTTATTGGGAACTGTAATCGGTATTATAAGCAGTTTTAATATACTTGGAACTGCTGCTGGAGCGGCAAATGCTGCTCAAATAAGTTCTGGAATAGCTGCAGCCTTAATAAGTACAGCTTTAGGCTTAATTATTGCCATACCAACTGCAATCTTTTATTCCTATTATATCAACAAAGTTGAGGATAAATCTCATGAGATGAATCTGAGCATGATTGATATAATGGATGTTATTACAGACAGGAGTGAAGATAATGTTCAAACCTACACATAAAAAGAAGACATCCATTAATATTATACCCATGATCGATGTAATCTTTTTCTTGTTGGTGTTTTTCATGCTTTTTACCTCTTTTCGTACAAATCCATATGGAATGGAAATGAAGCTGCCTAAAGCAGTTACAGTAACCGAACAAAAACAGGAAAATTTTGTTATTAATATAGATAAAAACGGAAGATTTTTTTATCAGGGGGATAATTTACCCATAGCCAAGATTAGTCAAATGGCCAAAGAACAATATCAGTCCAATAATAACTTAGTTGTAGTCATTAATGCAGATAATCAGACAGAATACAGCTCAATCGTTACAGTCATGGACAGTATAAGACAAGTAGGAATATTCAATCTTGCCTTAGCAGCAGAAAAGAAGGATGGTTAGGTGGTGTTAAAATGAATAATAATGACAAAAGTAGATTATTCTTATATATAACATTATCATTAATACTACATTTAATATTATTCTATTTTTTCCCTCTTGGCTATTTGCAGGGCTTCAGTAATGAAGAAGCTGCCGGTGATAATTTCGGCTATGTTCAATATGTTGAATTTCAAACACAAAACAAACAAATTCAAGAACCAAAAGAAGAACCGGAGCCTAAACCAGAACCTGAGCCCATACAGGAACCCGAACCTGAACCTGAACCGGAACCTGAACCAGAGCCAGAGCCTGAACCAGAACCGAAAGAAGAAACGAGCGATGAAAATATAGAAATTGCCCAGGAAAACGAAACTACAGAAGAGGTTCAGCAAACAGAAACTCAACAAGATCAAAATATAATAACAAGTGAAGAAAGTGACACTGAAATAGAAGTTAAAAAAGAAGAGACCAGCAATGAAGAACCTGAGCCAGAACCTGAACCGGAACCTGAACCAGAACCAGCACCTCCGCCACCACCTACTGCAGGTGAACTTATTGGGTTATCACCTAAACCAATTTATCCAAAGTACCTCGTTAGTGAGGCCCAAAGTGGAAAAGTAAGCTTAAATCTTAAAATTAATCAGGATGGGGAACTAGAAAATATTGTTATTACTAATTCAAGTAAAATAGATAGTATGGATAGAAACGCTAAACTAACTCTAGAAAACGGGTGGGAATTTAAAAGCTACAAACAAAGATATCAACTTGAAGTAACTGTGGTCTTTAATATAGATGAAAATGGTAACCCGAATGTTAATGTTGAAATAGGTAAAGTTAACTTTCTCTAACTCAGCGTGGGAGGTTTCATAATTGAAAAAAAGACAGGTTTTAATATTTATTATAATTTTATTTAGCTCATTTTTGTTTATTACTGCTGTAATTTCAGCACAATCTGATCTTTTTACAGAGGTTGATGATAATAATAATCTAAGATTGGGTAACGAATATATAGTCATTTTCACCAATCAAGATAATAATGCCAAGGGCCGCTTCGCTATTGAAACAACAGGAGGAGCGCCTATGAAAACCAGTGATAAGAGTATGCCTCTGGTTTATGGCAGACCCAAACCATGGACCTCTTATACTACTTTGCAGATAAATAATACTAATTACGTATTTGGTGGTTCTACCAAGAGAAGAGCCGGTCAAAATGCTAATTATGGGGAGGTTACAGAAGGACCTGTAATTAAAAATGACCAAATATATACTAGTACACTCATAGAAAATATTAAAGTTGAACAAATTTTATCTATTGTGAAAAGTAATACCACAGGCTTACACGATACTGCCCAGATTAAATATCGCTTAACAAATAATAGTGAACAAGTTAAAGAAGTTGGTTTGAGAATAATGCTTGATACGATGCTTGGTAAAAATGATGGGGCTCCTTTTAGATTAGCCGATCAAGCAATTACAACTGACAGTTTATTTCTAAAGGAAGAGTTACCTATTTTCTGGCAGGCATTTGACAGTATCAGCAATCCAACCGTAACTTCACAAGGTACCTTTAAAGGCCCTGGAGTAACAGAACCAGATGAGGTGTATTTTGCAGATTGGGGTAGTCTGGCTGATGGTCAGTGGAATTTTGACTTCAATCCAGGTGAAGAATTTGTTCGCAAGGGAGAGTATGAAATTGATAGTGCTGTTGCTATGGTCTGGGAACCCATAACTATAGCACCAGATGAGGAAGTAACATATGTTACCAATTACGGTTTGGGTGGTATTGAGGTAGTTCCTGGCCTGTTAGCATTAGGGATTACATCACCCTCTGAATTTACTTATGATCAAAATAATCAATACTTCCCGGTAGTTGCATATATTGAAAACACATCTGATATAACAGCCAATAATGTAATAGCAGAGATTAATCTGCCAAACAGCTTTGATGGAGGAGATGAAATAAAAGAAATTGGAAATTTACAATCTAGAGAAACTGCCCAGGTTATCTGGCAGGTTAGAAAATCTGCAGAAGAAATTCCTGGCAATATGACTTACTCTGTTCAAGTATCAGCAGACAATACTGATTCAAACCAGGTACAAAGAAGTATCCAGTTTGTAGGGCCACCTATGATACAAGCTGAAATTAACTTAAAAGATGATTTAACTAAAGTTAAGGGTAAAATTACTCCAAATCCATTTGATTTAAATGTTAAATTATCCAATGTGGGAGGTTCTACTTTATTTGATGCCAAAACAGAATTGGCTCTGCCACCAGGTTTAACCTTTGCCGATAAAGAAGCTAGCCGAAAATATTTAGGTTATATTGAAAGCGGAGAAGAATTAGAGGTAAATTGGTCTGTTAAAGTATTAAACGTTACGGGCAATATGCCTTATTCCATTGAAATAACCGGTTTGAATAATTATAGAAAGAGTACAAGAAATAATCTTGATATTCCGGAATTGAAACCATTTATATATCTAGATAAGGTGGAATATGAAGATAGTTTTCAAACCTATAATATAGTTGGTGCTAATCTTCTCTCAATTAATAATATTTCTATGGACTTAAGCTATAACTCCCCTGCCTATAATATCAACTATATATTCCCGGGAGATATGTTTGTACAAAGTAATAAAATTATTCTCTGGGAAGATCCTGCAATTTCAAAGGGAAGTATAACTTTTGATGAATTTTTACCTGACTATGCAAATTCTGGTATTATCGGCACCATTCAATTTAGTCAAAAACAAGAAGAGGAGCTTAACTTAAAAATTGAAAGTATTAAAGCATTTGATGAACAAAATAATGAAGTTGAAATTAACTTTGAAAATTAAAGGAGGAATATAATCAAGATGAAGAAAATTAGTAATTTATTAATTTTAACTTTGATCTTTGTTATGCTGTTTTCTTATACGGCTTTTGGAGTTGAAATTAAAGATGTTCCAGAAAGTCATTGGGCCTATGATAGTGTTAAAGTGCTGGTAGAAAAGGGCTATTTTTCACTTTATGAAGATGACACTTTTAAGGGAGCTAATAAAGTCAATAGGTATGAATTAGCTGAAATTATTGCGAGAATGCTGCGCGATACTGCAGCTGGAGATACTGAAATGAGTGATGAGGATGTAGACACCTTACGAGAACTATCTCTTGAATTTAGGGATGAATTGGTTGATATAGCAAATAAACAAAACATATTTTCTACTAACCTTGACCGGACACAAAAGAAAAATGTAGTTCAGGATGAAGCAATCGGCAAAATTAGTCAAAGAATGAATGAAGTTCAATCAGAGGTTAATGAAATTATTGATGAAATTGTTGTCATGAAAGAACTTAATACAAATGTAGATACATTAACAAATAGAGTTGTAACTTTAGAGGAAGATTTAGAATCCACCAATCAAGAACTTGCAGAAAAAGATGAGATGATAGCAGATCTTAAAACAGAACTACAGTCTACAGATATTCAAAAATTAAAAGATAGAAATTCAGAATTAGAATATAAGGTCAGTACCTTAGAAAGTAATTTACAAAATTTGGAAAATAGAGTAAATAACAATAATGACCAACTGGCAGAATTAACGAGTGAAGAGGAAGCTGAGCAAACTGCAGAAGAAACCGAAGAAAGTCCAATCGATGCAAGTAATGCTGCCTTATATGTAGGGGCTGCAGTACTATTAATATTCCTGCTGGGAAGCTAATATGAAGACAAGAGTAATAAGGATCACTTCAATTATTTTAATAATAATATTAATGGTAATGATCAATTCCATTATATTCAGTAATCCGGTTTTATCTCCCACAGCCCAGGCTGCAGGAATTGATACTAAAGATGTTGTAACTGGATTGGCTACTGCCTTTATTTTATATCTTTTGTTTGAATCAGTTGATAATGATTACACCGATGAGATAAAAATTGATCAAACGGAGTTAAATAACCAAGAGGAGATTGAAATCAGGGTGAATTCTATTAATATTGACCTTCTTGCGCGGGCTATCTATGCTGAAGCAAGAGGCGAATCCTTTCAAGGACAGATTGCAGTTGGAGCTGTAATAGTTAATAGAATGAAAAGTAATCAATTTCCCAATACTATAAAAGAGGTCTTATATCAATATAATCAATTTAGAAGTATAGACAATGGACAAATTAATAATACCCCTAATCAAATCGCATATCAAGCTGCTCAGAGAGCAGTAGATGGGGAAGATCCTTCCCAGGGGGCTCTGTTTTTCTTTAACCCGGACAAGTCTGAAAACCCTGATGCCTTCAATAAATATGAAGTTACTGTTATAATAGGTAACCATGTTTTTGCTAAATAAATATATCAATATTTTAACAAAGCATGTAGATCTTAATTTTTGATCTACATGCTTTTTTAATTCAAATATGAAAATTTTTAATTTAATCTTATTAATCAGTTATCTTTTTTTACATTTATGATCAGAAATGAAAAGGAGGTGGTCTTTATAAAAATACCATCCTAATTACTTTGAATCAAGCCTCTTTTGTAAGAAGTTTTGGTAATTTATAAACATTTTTAATATCATCAGATTTGTCAATTCCCTTTAATTTATACATATAGCCGGGCATTTGTGTTAAGGAAATATCACTTACCTCTATTTCAACTAGCTTGTTTTTTTCCGTTACAATCAAAATTTTATCTAAACTCTTTGCTGATAACATGGAGTGCATCTTATAATCACCTGATTTTGATGTATTGCGACCCTTGCCATTCCTGTTTTGTTTTTGAAAGTTAGCAAGATCAATCTTATTAGCCTTACCATCAATTGATATTGATACGATATAATCATAATCATTAACCTTATCCATAAATATTGCTTTATTATCATCCAATTTAATTCCAGCGCTTCCCATTGTATAACGTCCGGTGACACTGATTGAATCCTCGGCAAACCTGATTGTCCTGCCATTATCAGTTCCAATAATAAGATCATTGTCACCCTTGCTTTTAATCACATTGACAACCTGATCACCCTCAGCTAACTTAATAGCCTTAATCGATCTATAATTAGAATCATACTCCTGACCCGAGCTTTTTTTTACTTTACCCTGTTCAGTCAGCATAAGGATATGCTCATCTTTTAATTCTGCATTAAGACAGAGGATCTTGACCACTGTTTCATCCATGGGAATTTTAAGATACTTACTGAGAGGCTCGCCAGTTGATAAACCATGGTGTTCCTCTATATCATGAATTGAAAGGGTATAAACCTTCCCATTTGCTGTAAAGAAAAGTAATTTGTCATATGAACTTCCTTTCATCAATTCAATAATATAATCATTTTTAGATGACCTCATATTACTTTTATCTGAGTTCCTTTTAATATTTTGACGAAGTGAATAGGAGATTACAGCTTCCTTTTCTTTGATCAAATCCTCTTTGGTGATTACGGCCTTGCTTTCATCAGAACTGATATCTGTTCGGCGTAAATCTCCAAACTTATTTTTTACCTCTTCAATTTCTTCAATTATTACCTCATCCATTTTCTTTTTACTGTGCAAAATCTTCTCTAAATCCTTGATCTCGCTTTTTAAATCAGTTAGTTCAACAGAGAGTTTTTCAATTTCTATTCCCACCAATCTCTTAAGCTTCATGTCTAAAATAGCCTTGGCCTGTTCTTCTGTAATATTTAATTTAATTATTAATTTTTGCCGGGCTTGATCTGAAGACTGCGAATTTCTAATAATAGATATTACCAAGTCCAATTTATCTACAGCCTTCATTAATCCCTTCAAAAGATGGAGTCTAGACTGCAGCTTTTCTAATTCATATTTAGATCTTTTAGTTACAACCTGTCTACGGAACCTAATGAAATACTTCAATATTTTTAAAAGATCCATAACTTCCGGCTTATTATCTATTAATGCCAAAAGATTGATCCGATAACTGTTTTGTAGATGGGTGTATTTATACAATCTATTAAGTATTAAATCCACATCTGCTCCCTGTTTTAATTCAATAACTATCCGCAGACCTTCCTTATCTGTTTCATCTCTTAAATCTTTTATCTCATCTAACTTTCCTTTATTTATATATTTAGCAATTTCTTCAATTAACTTAGATTTATTAACCTGATAGGGGATTTCTGTTATAACAAGCTGTTTATGCCTGCCAATCTTTTCTATTTTTGACTTTCCTCGAACATTGATTTTGCCCTTACCATTTTTATAGGCTTCTTTGATAGCTTGACTGCCTACAATGGTACCACCGGTGGGAAAATCGGGTCCTGTAATATAATGATCAATAATTTCATCCATACATATTTGGGGATCTTTAACTAATGCTATTAGCGCCTCGGCTACTTCATTAAGATTGTGGGGAGGAATATCAGTACTCATCCCTACTGCAATACCGCTGGAGCCATTTATTAATAAATTGGGTAGGCGGGAAGGCATAACATCCGGTTCTTTCAGATTACCGTCAAAGTTATCACTAAAGCTTACGGTTTCTTTTTGTAAATCTTTTAAAACAAATTCCGCCAACTCGGTCAGTTTTGCTTCTGTATATCTCATGGCGGCAGGTGAATCACCATCGATTGAACCAAAGTTACCGTGACCATCTATTAAAGTATATCTTTGATTAAAATCCTGAGCCATCCTGACCATAGCATTATAAACAGCCTGATCACCATGGGGATGATATTTACCCAGAACTTCTCCTACAATTCTGGCTGATTTTTTATGATCTGTGTCATATGTAAGCCCTAAATTTTGGGCTGCATATAAAATTCTTCTGTGAACAGGTTTAAGTCCATCTCTAACATCTGGTAAAGCTCTTGAAACAATAACACTTAAGGAATAATTTAAATAGGCTTCCTTCATCTTTTCTTCAATTGCAATTGAGGAAATTCTTTCAGTCATGGAATACCCCTTTCCAATAATAAATAATAACACTGTTTAAGGTTGGAAAATATTACTCCAAACAGTTGATTTATTACTACTTTTCTAATGAATATTATACCATGTAACAACATTATTGCAAGAATTGGTGGTAAATAGACAAACTCTTTGTTATAATAATAATTGTTAAAATGATAAGGGGTGGATTAACAAGTGGACTTATTTAACAATGATAGATATAATGCAGATAAAATTGAAGTACTGGAGGGTTTGGAAGCCGTTAGAAAACGCCCCGGTATGTATATTGGTTCTACCGGCATAAAAGGTTTGCACCATCTGGTATGGGAAGTAGTTGATAATAGTATCGACGAATTTTTAGCTGGTTTTGGTAAAGAAATTAAGGTTACTGTTCAAAAGGATAACAAAATTAGTGTAGAAGACGAGGGGAGAGGTGTCCCGGCTGATCTGCATAAAGAAACCGGGCGGCCTGCAGTAGAGATTGTATTAACCACCCTCCATTCGGGAGGTAAATTTAATAATAAAAGTTATAAGGTTGCGGGTGGCTTACATGGAGTAGGTGTATCTGTTGTAAATGCTCTTTCTGAGAAACTGACAATAGAAACACACTGGGAAGGATATAAGTACAAACAGACCTATAAAAGAGGCCTACCTATTAATGATCTAAAAAAAGAAGGCAAAACAAACAAAACCGGTACAATTATTACCTTTAAACCGGATAGAGAAATATTTGATACAATTAATTTTAAATTTGAAACCATGTCACATAGATTTAAACAATCGGCATATTTAAACAAGGACCTTACAATTACTTTAGAAGATAAGAGAAATGGCAAAAAAGAAAGTTATCAATATGATGGGGGAATAAGGGCCTTTATAAATTATCTGAATCAAAATAGGGATTTGCTTCATAAAGAAATTATCTATCATGAAGAGAGCATAGAAGAATATGAACTGGAATTTGCCATCCAATATAATATGGGTTATTCTGAAAGAATATTTTCCTATGCCAATAATATAAATACTGTGGATGGGGGATACCATTTAACTGGCTTTAAATCAGCTTTGACTAAGGCCGTTAATAATTTTGCTAAAAAAAACAATCTTTTGCCCAAAAATGTTAATGGACTAAATGGACACGATGTTAGAGAAGGATTAACTGCTGTTATAAATATAAAATTACCAAACCCTCAATTTGAAGGACAAACCAAATCAAAACTTGGCAACAGTGAACTTAGAAGTATAGTTGAAAAGAGTACCTATGATTATTTAAGCCTTTATCTTGATACAAACCCTGAAATGGCAAAATCAATAATTAATAAGGGATTAAAATCAGTGCGCGCCCGTCAGGCATCTAAAAAAGCCAGAGAACTAACCAAAAGAAAATCAGTACTTTCCTCAAGTTCCTTGCCAGGTAAATTGGCCGACTGTGCCAGTAAAAAAGCCGAGGGAAGCGAAATATTCATCGTTGAAGGTGATTCAGCAGGTGGTTCAGCTAAACAGGCTAGAAACCGCCATAATCAAGCTATTTTGCCCCTTAAGGGTAAAATTCTTAATGTAGAAAGAGCTCGTCTTGATAAAATTTTAAATAATACTGAGATAGCTTCAATCATTACAGCTTTAGGTACAGGAGTTGGAGAAGATTTCAGCCTTAAAAATCTAAGATACGAAAAAATCATAATAATGACTGATGCGGATATAGATGGAGCCCATATTTCAACTTTGATCTTGACCCTCTTTTATCGCTATATGCAAGATTTAATTGAAAAAGGACATATCTATCTAGCAAGACCTCCTTTATATAAAGTTACTTACCGCAAAAATAGTCAATATATCTACAATGAACAGGATTTAAAAAAGTATAGAGAAAAATATGGATCTGGCAACTTCAGTATTCAAAGATACAAGGGGTTGGGAGAAATGAACGCTGATCAACTCTGGGACACAACTATGGCACCTAAAAGCAGAAAACTACAAAAAGTTGAAATAAATGATGAAATAGAGGCAGATGATGTTTTTACTAAATTAATGGGCTCAAATTCTAAATTAAGAAAAAAATTCATATTTAAAAACGCTGATTTGGCTACTGAAATTGATATATAAGCAAAGACATCCCCACAAGAAATTGTGGGTTTTTTTAGCTACTAAATTTTATTAAATTTTGGAAAGGCTTCATTTAAATAAAAATTTATTTGATCAGTTTTTTTATTATACATATCTATTTTATTTATTCATAAAATAGTTGTATAATATAGTTAATATAAAAAAAGAAAAGAGGTATTTAAAATGAAAAGATATCTCTGGATTCCACGTATATTGACCATCCTGTTTATTATATTTATTTCTATCTTTGCTCTAGATTCATTTGGAACAGAAGATCCCTGATCTGGAAGTAGTTGGTTTTTTAATTCATTTAATTCCCACTTACATCATAATAGCAGTCCTGGCTATTTTTTGGAAAAAACCTTTTTACTGTGGCGTGTCATATATTGTATTAGCAGTTGTTTTCACATTATTTTTTGATACCTATCGAAATCTATACTCTTTTTTACTTATATCATTTTTACCAGCTTTTATAGGATTATTATTTATAATTTTTAAAAAACCAAAAGAATTAAATAATTAGAAATTAAAAATATGATTACAGATAATTATCAATTAAGGAAATTTCATATAAATAAGCCTTAAGTTAACAGTCTTGACAACAATACAAAAAAGGCTTCACCCCATTTTTGTTGAATATAGTTAATAGAAAAATAATAAACTAAAAGGGGTGAAACCTATTAGTAACTATATTCAACAAAAGAGTCTGTTTTCCTTGGAAGAATTATTTGATCTTCAAGAAAAATCAAAATTAGAACTTATCTTTGAAAATTTAAACTTAAATCCTGTCGTTAATTCATTGAGAAACAATTCTAAAAAAGGCCAAAAGGCTATGACATTAGACCAATCATTAGGGCTTTTTTAGCTCAAAAAATAGAAAATATACCTACCAGGGCTGCCCTAGTTCGCAGTCTTAAGAAAGATCCTGTTTTAAGTTATATCTTGGGCTTTGGCTTTTATGGTAAAGTACCAGGCGAAGCAACTTTAAGTCGGTATTTTAACAAACTGGCTGAGTCAGATAGTTTGGAACTCATTTTTCAAAACTTAATAGAAAAAGCTTATAAATTAGATATTATTGACCCTGAAAATATTGCAATAGATGCCTCCAAGCTTAATTGTTATGAGAGAGCAAAACCAAAAACAAAGATTGATAAAGATAATCCTAATACCCCTGATTAGGGCAGTAAGTTAGATTCTCATAAAAACAAGATAGTCTGGTTCGACTGGAAAGTCCATCTAGCAGTTGATACGGAAAGTGAACTTCCACTTGCTGTCTCTGTGACACCTGCTAATGAAAGTAATGGTGACATAGCTTTACCTCTTGTAGATAAAGCAAGTGAAGTACTAACTAATATAAAATGTGAACATCCTAATTATTGGACCATGGATTCTGCTTATGATCGTAAAACTATCTATGAAGATATTTTATTCGATTACAATGGACAAACTATTATCCCCATTAATGTGAGAAACTCTAACGAGCCTCCAGCATGATATTATAACTATGACGGCACACCTATTTGTAGTGCCGGCCATAAGATGGTCTACACTGGGATCACTATAACGGAGATAACAAATTCAGATGTCCTCATGTATTGGGCAAAGTAGATTGTGTGCATGAATCTGATCTGCCTGGTGTTCAGATTCCAACTACGGTCATGTAACTAAAAGAAGACCGAAACAAGATCCCCAGTATATCTCGACTTTTCATCGAGGATCGAGTATCTGGAAAAAAATTTTTGATAAAAGGACCAGTGTTAAGCTGTATCGGTTTAATTACCGCTGAAATTACAACTGAAAAACTTAAACCCTACAGAAAGTACAGGCCGCATAAATTTAAATAGTTAAAAATTAAGAATAACTACTTACCTAAGAGAATTGGACCCTAATTTAACTGGAATATATTGCAAATCAATGATTTCATCTAAATTTTATTGTTTTTAGGAAAAATTGAGTTGATTGTGTTAAAAATATTATTTTCAGACTAAATAAAGCAATTATGAAAGAACCTTAATTAAATAAATAGATAATAAATAATTGAAATAAAATACAAAATATAATAATTTTTGGTGATATATGAAGATATATTTGTAGTGTCAATACAAAGTATATAAAAAACTGTCTTCGATCTTAGATGAAATTAAGATAGACTAACTATTTATTTATTTTAACATAATCACCTTATATTATTGTGTAAAAATACAAAATTAAGTATTATTATAGAAATATATTGATTTCAAAATAAAAATGTGATAAAGTTATAATATGAGTGGGATAGCCCACTTATCTATGTTAATATTGGAGATGGTTATTAATGAACATTAGTTTAAATAAAAATGGGCACATACCCTTATATTTTCAAATACAGGAATATTTTCGCAAAAAAATAGAAAATAATTTGTTAAAACCAGGTACGCAACTTCCAACAGAAAGAGAACTGAGTAATAAGTTAAATGTCAGCAGAGTCACCATAAGAAAAGCTATAAGGGGACTAATTGCAGAAGGTTTATGTGAAAAAAAAGTTGGGAAAGGGATCTTTGTTTCAGATGAAAAAATACCAATAAATGTACATAAATTAGAAGGTACTACTAATATTTTACAGGCAAGTGCAGATAAGATAAAAACAGTTGTCAATGAAAAAAAAATAATTCAAGCTAAAAAAAAATATGCCAATTTATTAAATATCGATATTAATGATAAAATTTTTTATCTAAAAAGGATACGATATATTAAAGACATCCCGGTTATTTTAGAATACGCACATTTACCCAGCAAGTTATTCCCTGAGCTTGAAAAGTACGATTTTAATCAATCTCTTTATAAAATTTTAAAAGAAAAGTATAATACATATCCAGACAAATCTAGAGGCTTCTTCAATTTAATTATGGCAAAAGAAGAAGAAGCAAAGCTATTAAATTTACAGCTTAATACCCCCCTATTAATAAAAGCAGCCACTATTTACTCACAAGAAGGCATACCTATAGAATATACCAAATCAGTTTACAGAACAGATCAATTCAACTTTTTAGTAAATTCAAAAATTATTGAATAATAATTTTATTGATCCTCTTAAAGAAAAACAAGCGTGTATTATTATAAATTAATGGGATAGCCCACAATTCCATAAAATCTAATCTGTTGAGGTGGAAAAATGAAAATAATAGGAATTGGAGACAATGTCGTAGATAAATACTTACATCTAAATAAGATGTTTCCGGGAGGTAACGCTCTTAATATTGCTGTATATGCTAAACAACTTGGAGAATCGTCTTCTTATATGGGTGTCTTTGGTACAGATGCAGCCGGCAAACATGTTAAAAATGTATTAAAAGATTTAGATATAGATATCTCACATTGTAGAACTTATCAAGGTAAAAATGGAATAGCAGAGGTCAATTTAAAAGATGGTGATAGAGTTTTCGTAGGCGGCAATGGCGGCGGTGTTTCTAAAGAATATCCCTTAAATTTAGATAACGATGACCTGGAATATATAGATAAACATGATCTCATACACAGCAGTTGTTTCAGTTTTATAGAAAAAGAATTACCTAAATTAGCTGATTTAAAAACACCGGTTTCCTATGATTTTTCAAAAAACTTTCAAGATTTTTATTTAGATGAGGTCTGCCCACATATTGACTATGCATTTCTATCATGCGGTCATTTAGCTAAAAATAAAATAAAAGAACTATTAAAGGATATAGTTGCTCGAGGATGTTCACTAGCAGTTGGAACAATGGGAATAAAAGGAGCCATTTTACTATACAATGATAAATTTTACTATCAAGAAGCTCATAAAGTAAATCCTGTTGATACTTTGGGTGCAGGCGATTCTTTTATTACCACACTTTTACTAGAACTTATGGAAAATAAAGAATTCAGCGAGGAGGTGATTAAAAAGGGGTTAAAAAAAGCTGCAGAATTTGCTTCGAAAACCTGTATGTTCTATGGAGCCTTTGGAAATGGCAAAAATATAAAATAGGAGGATGGAAAATTGAGTAAAAAATTATTGAGTTTATCGATTGTTTTAACTATGTTATTCATCATGTCCTTTACTTTAACAATAGGGGCAGAGGAAGTAACTTTAAAGTTTTTACACAGATGGACCCAGGAACCTGACAACTCTTTCTTTGAAGAAATAGTAGCCAATTATGAAGAACAAAATCCTGATGTTAACATTGATATGGAAGTTGTTTCTAATGACCCGTTTAAAGAAAAAATTAAAATCATGTTGGGAACTGAAAATGCACCAGATGTCTTTTTTACATGGCCAGGTGAATTTACAAATAGATTTATCAGGGCCAATCAGATTATGGATATAACATCTTATATGGAAGATGGTTGGAAAGATACGTTAATCGATTCAGTTGTTGAACCATTTAAATATGAAGGAAAAATCTATGGAGCCCCCTACAGACTAGATGCTAAGGTTTTTGTATACAACACAAAGATATTCGAAGAAGTTGGAGTAGAAGAACCAGAAAATTTTGAAGAATTTATTACAATATTACAAAAAATTAAGGATGCAGGTTATACACCAATTGCTTTCGGTAATATGTTCCCCTGGGCTGTATCACACTATATGGGGCAATTAAATTCTTACTGTGTACCTTATGAAACTTATATGGAAGACTTAAAACCAGCTGAAGGAGATTTTGCTCATCCGGGTTACTTAAAGGCCTTAGAAAAATATGAAGAACTGACCCCATACTTCAATCCTAGTTCCAATGCAATCCGTCATGATGAAGCAAGAGTATCCTTATTTAATGGTGAAGCAGCCATGATGTATCTAGAAATTATTGAAATTCCTACAGTTGAACAACAAGCACCTGAAGAATTTAAGGAAAACTACGATGTGTTCGTAATGCCTTGGATAGAAGGCGCAGAAGGAGATCCAAATGCACTATTAGGATATCCCGAAGGGTTCGTAATTTCTGCTAACACCAAACACCCAGATGAAGCCGTTGAATTCTTGAAATATCTGACAGGTAAAGAGGTAGGTAAAAAAGAAGCACAGGACCTCTACTTTGTTAATGGTTTCAAAAATGTGGTAAGTCCTGGTGAAATTCCAGATTCTGTATACAACACAACACAATTGGTCTTAGAAACCGATAGTCTGGTAAACTGGTTTGACTCTTCACTTCACGCTGAAATTTGGAGTGTAGTTGGTAGCGAATTACAAAAGTTAACTGATGGTGTTGCAACACCTGAAGAAGCACTAGAAGAAATGAGAGATATTGCAGAGGAAGTCAGAGCTCAATTCTAATAAAAATTGATAGAGCTATTGGGTAATTTAATTACCCAATAGCTCATTATAAGGAATGATTATTATGTATAAAAAGAAATTCACGCCTTATCTTTTTATTATTCCTGCATTATTATTGATTTTAATATTTGTCTACATCCCAATCTTTGAAAATTTTTATTTTAGTTTTTTTAGGATGAATAGTTACATGCCAGGCAAGACATTTTTGGGTCTTGATAATTATAAGGATATATTCCAAAATGATATCTTTTATACTGCAATAATAAATAATACCTGGTATGCTGTCATTTCACTTATCTTTCAGGTGGGATTGGGCTTAGCGTTAGCAATCATACTTGAAAGTAAACTACTGGGTAAAGAAAAAAAGTTTTTTAGAACAATTTATTTCCTACCTTCAGTTATTGCTATTGCTGCAGTAGGACTAATGTTTTACTATATATACAATCCAAACCTTGGTCTATTAAATGCAGTTATAAGATTATTTACAGAAGGTGATTTCAGATATGCCTGGTTAGGTAGGCCAAATACAGCCATCTTCGCAATAATTGCGATGAGTCAATGGCAGTTCACCGGTTATATAATGATATTATTGATCGTATCAATACAAAAGATACCGCAGGAGCTATATGAAGTTGCAGAAATTGATGGAGCAAATTCCTTCCAAAAAGCAATTTATGTAACTATTCCTCAAATAAAAGAAATGATACTAGTAACAGGTGTTATAACAGTAATAGGTGCCTTTAAGTTATTTACTGAAATATTCGTAACAACCCGGGGAGGTCCATATGATACTACTCAAGTATTAGGTACTTTTATGTATAAAACTGCCTTTTTTTATGACAAGATGGGCTATGCAGCTGCTATAGCTGTTATTATATTCTTTATAACTTTTACTACTTCAGTAATTCAAATAAGTTTAGCAAATAGGGGAGGGGATTAAAATAAAAGAATATAAGCACTCAAATAAGAATTATATATTTAAAAAAACTATAGTTATTTTCATTTTAATTCTGTTGACAATTTTAGTCCTTTATCCTATGTACTGGGTGGTAATTAGTTCTTTAAAAACTAATAATGAATTTTTATCAGACCCACTGGGCTTACCAGCAAAATTAAGATTTGAAAATTATATTTCAGCCTGGAATCAGGGTTTTTCTAGATACTTTTTAAATAGTATATTGATCAATATTGTTTCAGTTGTAATCACTGTTAGTGTGGGGGCAGCTTGTGCATATAGTCTAGCTAGATTTGATTTCAAAGGTAAAAATATAATATTTTTCACAATTTTAGCAGGGTTATTACTTTCACCTCAGGTCGCGGTTTTACCATTATATAAGTTACTCATCAGGCTAAAATTATATAACACATATTGGGCTCTTATCTTGCCCTATGTAGGATTTAACTTGCCTTTCTCAATATTTCTGATGAGATCATATTTTATTTCAATACCGAGAGAAATAGAAGAGTCTGCTTATATAGATGGGTGTAATGCCTTTACCACCTTTTATAAAATTATAATTCCAATTAGTAAGCCAATCATTGCATCTGCGGCAATAGTAACTTCTCGTTTTTTCTGGAATGAATTTTTATTTGCTTTAATCTTTATAGAAGACAGATCAAAGTATACAGTACCCATAGGTCTATCACATTTTAGAAATGCACTGACCACAGACTATACCACTATGTTAGCAGGTATAACAATTGCAGCTCTGCCTATGATAATTTTATTTTTAATTATGCAGAAACAGTTTATTAAAGGACTAACTGCAGGAAGCGTTAAGGGTTAATAATTTAGTAAAAAAATATAATTTAGGAGTGAAATAAAATGGATGAGAAAAAAGTAGAAATCTATAAGAATATGATTCAAAAAGGGGTGGATCAAAGAGATGAAATTGAAGAGACAATGGAAAAAATATTAAAAAAAGATGTACAAAACATATACCTAGTAGGATGTGGCGGCTCACTGGCTGTCATGAATCCTCTGAAATACATCTTAGAAACTAATTCTAAATTACCTGTATATGTATATAATTCCAGTGAATTTTTAGCCATTAAACCCAAAAATTTCAATGATAAATCTTTAGTAATAACTTCTTCATACAGTGGTACAACAAAAGAAACTGTTGACTCTGCTAAATATGCCAATGAGGTTGGAGCAACCACAATTGGTTTTACAGGAAAAGCAGATTCACCGCTTGGTAAAAACGTAGATTATGTATTTGCCAACAAAGCAGATGAAGGTGTAACTGACTCTAAAATGGTTATGCTTTATCAAATAATATTTAACATATTAAAACATAAAGATAACTATGAATATTACGATGAAATCATGGAAGTCATGAATAAATTACCAGAATTACTGGTAGATGTTAAGTATGAGATAGAAGAAAGGGCCAAAGATTTCGCTGAAAAATATCAAAATGCTGATTATTTTATGGTCTTAGGTACTGGACCTCTCTGGGGAATGGCTTATACCTATGCAACCTGTATTTTAGAAGAAATGCAGTGGATTCATGCTCAACCCGTTCACTCAGGAGAATATTTTCATGGTGCCTTTGAAATAGTAAGAGAAGATACTAAAGTAATCCTCTTTAAGGGAGAAGATAGAACCAGATCATTAGCAGAAAGGGCTCAAAACTTTACTGAAAAATATTCTGATCACTTGATCATAGTAGATTCAAAAAATTATGAATTACCCGGAATACCAGAAGAATTTAGAGGTTATTTTTCACCTTTAGTTATTTCGTCTGTAATGGATGTTTTTTCTAAAAACTTAGCAGATAAGAGAGATCACCCTCTAGAAACAAGAAAATATATGGGTAAGGTAGACTATTAGTAGATTTAATAACCAGGCAGTATTACCCCCAAATAATACTGCCTGCTTTCCGTGTTAAAGGAGTAATATTATGCATGATGAAAATTTTTATAAAAAAAATTACATATACCTTATTATTGAAGGAATCCTCTTTGATGTAGGATTTGTTTTTTTTGACCCCACAACAATTTTACCTCTACTTATAGAAAGATTAACCGGTTCTTCCTTTTTAGTTGGTCTGTTATCAATGGTTAAGTATTTGGGATCCGGCATATTTTCCCTTCTGGCCGGTAACTGGAACCGAGCCGCCCAATACAAGAAACCCTTTTTAATAAAATACAGCTTTTTATCACGTTTCCCCATCTGGTTTTTAGGGCTCTATTTGATATTATTTCAAAATGATAATGTAGTGATGGTGGGACTATTCATAATATTTATCCAGTTATTATTCTGGTCGGGTGACGGTGCTTTATCTACCGCCTGGATAGATGTCATAGGTAAATCTATCAATCCCTATCAAAGGGGTAAATTCTTTTCGATAAGACAAATCATTTCAGGTTTTATATCTATCTTTGCTGGCTTTATAATCAAATATATATTATCTCTAGAAAACCTGGCTTTTCCAACTAATTATGGTATTATCATCACGATTAGCGCAGTAATCTATACTTTTTCTATTTTAGTATTTTTTGGTATAAAAGAAAAACCAAGTCAGGTTAAAGAAAAAGAGGATATAAAAAGCCTTCTTAAAAATTTGTCTTTTTATTTTAAAAATAATTCAGCCTTTTCAAAATCAATGGTGGTTTTGGCTTTCAGTATGTTGAGCTCTATCAGTCTACCTTTTTATATCGTCTATGCTAAAACCAGCTTCAATATAGCCGATAGTACAGTCGGTATATTTATTATTGTACAGACAGCAGGAAAGATCCTGGGCGGCCTTATTTATGGATTAATAGGTGATAGGTTTGGTCACCATAAATCTATGCTAATATATGCATTATCAACCACAAGTGCACCTCTTATTGCCATATTAACTGGGTTGTATTTTACTAATTATATTATAATACTATATTCATTTCTCTATTTTATCTTGGGTCTTTATCTTAATGGCTGGCCGATATTTTTTAATTATATGATTGATGCTGTTGATAGCGAAGAACGCAGTCTATATGCAGGATTGATTAATGTAGTTAAAATTCCCGCTTCTTTAGCTCCTTTTGTCGGTGGTATAATGGTAAGTTTCTGGGGCTATATGCCCATGTTTATTTTGGCCTTAATATTTGCAGTTGTTAGCCTTTATTATGCATTAGACCTGCCAGATATGCGCTGATAATAATTTTTCAACTCAAAGGTCAATTCCTACTTTTATTGAATAAATAAATAATAGCTCATCATAATTTGCAATAATTATCTTTTTAAGTCATCTAAAATTTAAGTTGGAATTGAGGAGTAATTATGGAAAAGAAAAAGCATTTTTATATCTTTGTTTTAGTATTACTTCTTGGAATACCTGCCACACTTATCACATATCTTTTTATTTTTATAATTGATAATATTTCTATCAATATCATAAATTATTTTTCTAGCAGTCTTCTAATAATTTTAATACCCGGTTTGGGTGGTTTATTGGTAGGATTCATACTTAAATACGGTAATTTAAGTGCAAAAGGCCATGGAGTACCACTTTTACTTACAACTATTAAATCAGAAAAAACAGGTTTGACTAAAAGCGATCTTAGTTCAGAGGGATTAGCAACTACCCTTACAATTTTAACAGGTGGTTCTGTCGGACTGGTGGGGCCGATCATAGAATTAACAACCGGTATTACAGATCTAGTTGGAAGATATTTAAAATTAAATCTATTAGATTATCAAATCTTAATTGGCAGTGGAGCTGCCGCCAGTTTTGCCGCTGTTTTTCAGGCACCAGTAGCAGGTATAATATTCTCTTTAGAGGTAATACATAAAGATTGGTCACTCAAAAACTTATTTTATACTTCTATAGCTTCTTTTTCCGGATTCTATATTATGAACTTGATAAACCCCCAGTACAACTATCTTTTCCAGAGCGATATCAAAATGGAAAATCCCAACTTCAATCAATACCTATTTATATTATTATTTGCATTTTTTATCTCATTTATCGGCTGGTTGTTTATTAACATACTGCTTTTTAACGAAAAAATATTCTGCTCGATTGAAATACCACTATATTTAAAACCCATGTTTGGAGGTCTTCTTGTCGGATATATTGGTTATCATTATATTCAAATTATGGGAACTAGCAGTAGGATTATCTGTAGTTTAGATCAGTTTAAGGGTGGTATTAATCTGCTTTTTTTTATACTGTTATTAAAAATTGTAGCTAGCGGATTTTCTATTGGTTCAGGCGGTTCAGGTGGTCTTTTTGCACCTATGATTTTAATCGGCCTACTTTCCGGTCTGCTTGTAGGCAATATCGGATTAATTTATCTACCGGTTTACGCTATTAACCCACTTCTTTTAGCACTCTTTGGGATTGCAGGAATTTTTGGGGGCTTAATCAAAGCACCCATAACCGGAGTTATCTTGATATTAGAATTATTTTACCTACCTAATTTAATTATACCCTTAATATTAATATCATTCATTCCCTATATAATACTTAATTTATTAGGAGTGCAAAGTATTTATTCACCTACATTATTTAAAAGAAAATTGTAAATATTTTACAATTATTGACAAGGAATTTTTATATGTTATAATTATATTAATAAAATATGGAAGGGGAGAGCTGAATGCAAAAATATCAATGCACAGTATGTATGTATATTTATGATCCTGATAAAGGAGATCCCGATGCAGGTATTGAACCTGGTACTCCTTTTGCAGATTTACCCGAAGATTGGACCTGCCCAGACTGTGGTGTGGGTAAAGACATGTTCGAACCATATGAATAAAATTTATTAATAAAAGTAATCAAACCGGGATCTACCCGGTTTTTACTTTTTTATTCAAATATAATATAATAAACTAAGACTGATAAGATGATTGTTATTTATAAGGAGCTGTTGACTTTGTTTAAGAAAATAATGGAGTTAAACTTAGCAGATATGTCCACATCTCAAATACTTGTAACAGGCTATTTTATTATAATATTAACAGGTGCCCTGCTGCTTATGCTCCCTAACGCCACAACTAATCCAGGTAGTTTGAGCTTTCTAAACGCCTTATTTACAGCCACTTCAGCTACCTGTGTTACAGGACTTATTGTAGTTAACACAGCCGCAGCCTTCACAACTTTTGGACAGCTTGTTATCATGGCTTTAATTCAAATAGGTGGTTTGGGCATAATGACTATGTCAACCATGGTTGCTTTTGTAATCGGGAAAAAAATTACCCTAAAGGAAAGATTAATTATCCAGGAAGATCTAAACCAATTTAAAATATCAGGCTTGGTCAGATTGATTAGATATGTAATTGGATTCACCCTGCTTTTTGAGGGTATTGGAGCATTAATAATGTTTATAAGACTGCTTAGAAATTATAATGCTCTTAGGGCTTTTTATCTGGCAACTTTTCATGCAATTTCAGCTTTTAATAATGCTGGATTTGACCTTTTTGGTAATTCTCTGGAGAGTTTTACAGGTGATATTACTATAAACTTTGTTGTTATGATTTTAATTATTCTTGGTGGAATAGGTTTTGGTGTTATTATAGAAATTTTTAATTTCAAAAAATTTAAACATCTCAGCTTACAGACTAAAATTGTATTTTTAATATCCGGTTTTCTAATCATTTTTGGTATGGTTGTTATTTTTGGTTTTGAATTCACTAATCCTGAAACGATGGGGAATCTAAAATTTGGTGATAAAATGTTATCATCCCTTTTTCTTTCAGTAACCCCGCGTACGGCTGGATTTAATACAGTTCCAACCGGTTCTCTGCGGAATTCAACCTTATTTTTTATTATAATTCTCATGTTTATAGGGGCTTCACCTGGTTCAACAGGTGGGGGGATAAAAACAACCACTTTTGGTATTATGGTTGCCACTCTCTGGAATCTAATAATCGGTAAAAAAGATGTTGAGATTTTTAACAGACAATTAGAAAAAGAAATCATCTTTAAAGCACTGGCTATTACCATGATCTCTGCTTTTTTGGTTATTATGGTAACAATTATCTTAACAATAACAGAGCAGAATAATTTTATAGATATACTTTTTGAAACCGTTTCTGCCTTTGGTACCGTCGGCCTCTCAACAGGAGTTACTCCAACTCTTTCTAAAATAGGTCGTATTCTAATTACCTTTACAATGTTCGCCGGTCGGGTTGGCCCCTTAACATTTGCGGTTGCCTTTGCAGAAAGGGAAAGAAAAGGAACCTACCATTATCCAAGCGAAGATGTAATGGTAGGATAATTTTAATTGTTCAAATAGGAGGTATAAAGATGAAGCAGTTTATAGTTATAGGGCTGGGTAGATTTGGTTCCAGTGTTGCAAAAACATTAACAGATAATGGTCATGATGTTTTAGCGATTGACCTAAACCACCAGATAATACAGGACATTTCAAATGACGTAACCCATGCAGTTGAAGCAGATGCAACCGATGAAGAAGCCCTTAAAACACTGGGAGTGCGCAACTTCGATGTTGCAATTGTAAGTATTGGAGATAATATACATGCCAATATCTTAAGCACTTTGATCTTAAAAGAGCTGGGTGTGCCTTATGTAATAGTAAAAGCTCAAGATGCTTTACACGGTAAGGTTTTAACCAAGGTTGGTGCAGATCGGGTAGTTTATCCTGAAAGGGATATGGGTGAGAGAATCGCTCATAACCTAATTTCCTCCAATGTATTGGATTATCTTGAATTTGCACCTGATTACAGTGTGGTAGAAATTTTGGCATCTCAAAATATGATTGGTAAATCTTTAGGTGAACTTGAATTCAGGAGCCGTTTTGATGTCAACGTAATGGCCATAAAAAGGGGTCAGCACCTGAATATGACACCCGGAGCAAGTGATAAAATACTGGAAGATGATACCCTGATAGTAATGGGCAAAAATGAAAATTTAGATAAGGTAAGAGATTTTTAATTCTTAAGATTTAAAGCATATTATTGCATTTTTCAAAAAGATTAATTGCTCAAAGTAATTTTTTATATTCTTGCTTATTTTTAATATTTAGATAATTATTTTAAAAAAAGAGGTTATATATATGGAGCTTAAAAATGTACATAAATTCAGCTATGAAAAAATATTAGAAAACCTGCAGGTTGATCGAAAAACGGGTTTAGCTAAAAAAGAAGTAGAAAATAGATTAAAACAGTACGGTCCAAATGTTCTCAAGCAAAAATCTACTATTTCGATCTGGAACATTTTATTAACTCAGTTTAAAAATATCATAGTTATCCTTTTAATTATAGCCTCCAGTATTTCTTTTTTTATCGGTGATATAATAGAAGCTATTGCTATTTTTGCAGTCATCATTATAAATGCCCTCTTCGGCTTTATAACAGAATATAGGGCAGAAAAATCAGTAGAAGAGTTAAAGAAAATGGTTACCACCCATGCCAAGGTTTTAAGGGAAGGGCAGGTCAAAAAGATTGAGGCTGCAGACATTATCCCGGGAGATATTTTAATCATTGAAGAAGGAGATAGAATAACCGCTGATGGAAGATTAATAGAAGCAGACAATCTGGCTGTAGATGAATCTACTCTAACAGGTGAATCAGACGCAGTTAATAAGATTACAGAAGAAGTTGAAGAAGATCTGCCTCTAGCTGATCGAAAGAATATGATCTATATGGGAACAGCGGTAACACGAGGAAATGGTGTGGCTGTTATAACACAAACCGGAAAAGAAACTGAGATGGGTAAGATAAGTGATCTCTTGAGTGAAACAGAAGATGAGAAGACCCCCTTAGAAGAAAAACTGGATGAACTGGGGAAATCCCTAATTGTGATCACACTCATCTTAGCAGGAATAGTATCAATGCTTGGAATAATTACAGGTCGAGATATAATTGAAATGCTAAAGACCGGTATAGCCCTGGCGATTGCTGCTGTTCCAGAAGGTTTACCGGCAGTTGCCACCATAACTCTTGCCATTGGAATGAGTAAGATGGCTGAACATAATGCCCTTGTAAAGAGTTTGCCTGCAGTTGAAACCTTAGGTTCAACTACAGTTATATGTACAGATAAAACCGGTACATTAACTGAAAATCAGATGACGGTTAAACAAATTTATTTCTATAAAAGAAATATCGCAGTAACGGGAACGGGCTATCGCCCTACCGGTGATTTTAAAGAAAATAATAAAAAGATAGATATTAAAAATGATTCTGATTTACCCCTTTTTTTAAAAGCAGCTGCTTTAAGCAGCAATGCTGTACTCAATAAAAAAGAAGACATCTGGGAGGTAGTGGGTGATCCTACCGAAGGGGCCTTGATTTCTGCTGCAAAAAAAGGCAATATTTCAAAAGAAGAGTTAGAAAATGGGGATTATAAAAGAACTGATGAAATACCATTTACCTCAGAAAAAAAATTTATGGCCACTTCCTATCAAATAAAAGATAACTCTCAGTATATTTATCTTAAGGGTGCACCGGATGTGGTTTTAAATATGTGTAGTAAACTTAAAATAGGGGAAGAAATTGTTAATTTAGAAAAGGATCATATAGACAAATTTGAAAAAATTAATCATAAAATGGGTCAAAAAGGCCTGAGAATTCTGGCTGTAGCATATAAGGAAAAAGATAAAGAAGATATTAGAGATGACATCAAAAATAATCTAATACTTCTCGGATTTACTGGGCTCATGGATCCACCTCGTCCTGATGTAAAAGACTCGATAAAAACCGCCCAAAAGGCAGGAGTCAGGACAATTATGATCACAGGAGATCAAAGTGATACAGCCCATGCTATAGGTAAAAAAGTAGGTATAGGTGATCATGCCCAAAAACCAATAACGGGAACAGAGCTCCATCAATTTAGCCTTAAACAGCTCAAGGATAAAATAAGGACTCACTCCATCTTTGCCCGGGTTGCACCTCAAGATAAGTTGGACATTATTGATGCCCTTAACGAAAATAATGAAGTCACAGCAATGACCGGTGATGGGGTTAATGATGCACCAGCCCTTAAAAAAGCTGATATAGGTGTTTCAATGGGCCAAAGAGGTACAGCTGTAGCCAGAGAAGCCTCAAATATGGTCCTTTTAGATGACAGCTTTAAAACAATTGTTATAGCCATTAAACAGGGTAGAGTGATTTTCGATAATATTCAAAAATTCATTCATTATCTTTTCTCCTGTAACTTAAGTGAAATCTTATTTATCTTCATAGGTATACTACTACAGTTGCCAACACCCTTATTGGCCTTACAGATCCTCTGGTTAAATTTAGTAACAGATGTTTTCCCGGCTTTGGTTATGGCCTGGGAACAGCCGGAAGAAAATGTGATGGACAAAAAACCACGTTCTCCTGATCGAGCTATTCTCAGCAATAAGTTTAAAATAAAGATCGGGATACAGGGTATAATACTTACGATGGGACCACTTTTAACCTATATGTATGCATTAAACCACTTTAATCTAACAGAAGGCAGGACTATTGGTTTTATGACCCTAGCCTTCGTACAACTTTTTCATGTATTTAATGTAAGAAGGAAAAACGGTCTGGGCTTTGATAAAAGCCTACTTGTTAATAAATACCTCTGGGGAGCAATTGCTATTACAACCACATTACAACTCATAGTTGTATATCTACCATTTCTTCAAAATATAGTCCATACAACAATGTTAACAATAAATATGTGGTATATAGTCCTGATTGGTTCTATTGGTCCTGTATTACTTATTCAGATCTTCTACTATTTTAAAAATAAATTAAACAAAAATAAGAAATAGATTTTAAATATATAATAGATCAACCTTCTGATAACTTAAAAAGTTTCAGAAGGTTTTTTATTGAAATAACAGAGGATGATGATATAATTGGAATTAATCAATATTTAAGCAAGTTTAAATTTACTAATCTATGAGTTGTTTTTAATGATTTTTTTTGAAAATAAATAAAATAATATTTCAACTCATTTGATTTAAAGGAGAAAAATAAATGTACTTAATTTACATAATAACCGCCTTATCTTTACTCATCTCGATAATTTTTGACTTTAACAAAACCAAACAGGCTATACAGATCGCTTTTAAAAAATTACTAAATATCCTACCAGCTTTTCTTAAAATGCTCATATTAGTTTCATTTATCCTTTATTTAGTTCCTGACCAAATGGTCGTTAAATACTTAGGGCAAAACTCTGATTTATATGGATTATTTGCCAGTCTTTCATTTGGTTCAATTACTATGATGCCGGGTTTTATAGCATTCCCGCTCGCTGGAATTCTCGTGGATAAAGGTGTGAGTTATATGAATATTGCCGGCTTTTCTACCACATTAATGATGGTCGGTATTTTAACATATCCTGTTGAAAAAAAATATTTAGGTCGTAGATTAACAATTTTAAGAAATCTAATTAGCCTTGCAATTGCTATAATAGTGACCTTCGTTATTGGTTTATCTTTTGGGGAAGTGTTTTAATGAAATTTAAAATACAAAACATCTTAATCTTTTCTTTATTTACATCTTTTCTACTCATATCTACTTTTATAGGCTACAATCCTGGCCTTGCCATTCGGGATAACTTTATACAATTTGCGGTAAGTATGGTCAAAATACTGCCAGCTGCTTTTATTTTAATCGGACTATTTGAAGTGTGGATTAAAAGAGAAACAGTTGAAAAACATTTCGGAGAGGATTCAGGGATCAAGGGATTTATTTGGGCAATGATCTTAGCCAGCACTACAGTTGGCGGTACATATGTAGCCTTTCCCATCGCTTACTCGCTTTACCATAAAGGAGCCAGATACAGTATCATCTTCACCTATATTGGGGCAGCTGCTTTAGTAAGGATACCTATGACCCTGTTTGAAGTATCATTTTTGGGGATAAAGTTCACCTTAATCAGACTGTTTACCTCACTACCCTTAATTATTATCAGTTCAATCTGGCTGGATAAACTAATCGGTTCTGACTATGAGTTAAATAGTGACGATTTTTAAATTAAATATTTTGAAGTAATATTTTATTTACTACTACTTAATTTAAAAACGAGAAACTTGTTGTTGATTTTTGATCTAAATAATAAAAATAGCCGGCTGCTGGTTCTATATCGTTTTTATAAAAATACAAAGTCAATTTAACAGCTATTTAATCTATATTTATCCAGTATAGATCTTTAATCTTTTAACATCAAAAGCTGCACTCCAAATTTAAAGAATTAGTGAAAAAAAAGGAAATTATAATATTGATGTTAAATATAATAATTATGTTAGGCTTATTTATAAAATAACGAAGGAGGTGATTGTAGATCTATATAACTTTAAATCAGAGAATTTCCCCATTCTCTGTGAGTAAAAATTTTTCTGCTGATGGAAAGCCGTATGCGGTGAAAGCCGCCCGTGCGGTTTAGACCGGCTGAAATCCGAAAGGATAGGCCTGGAATGAAAGATATGTTGAAATGCAAGGTACTGGAATATATTCAGATCCATTTTTAATTGAAAGTGTTGAGGATTTGGTAGCTGTTGGTAAAGGCTTAGATGTAGATGGAATTAACGATTACAGTTTGGCTTCTTATTATAAATTGGGAAAAAACCTAGATTTTGAAGATGAAAATAGCTATGAGAACTATATGGGACTTGATATCTTTGATTCGGATGATGACGACAATAATCAGGAAACTTTAAGAAATGCTTTGACTTCTGAAGACAATGGTAAGGGCTGGAGTCCAATTGGCAGTTTTTTGACGCCATTTACTGGTACTATTGATGGTAGTGGTCATATTATTTATAATATCTACATCAAAAGGCCGGATCAGGATTATATCGGCTTATTAGCTTGTTCAGCCGGAAATATTTTTGATCTCGGTTTATCTCAAGGCAATATCTACGGAGATTCTCATATTGGTGGTTTAATGGGAATGAATAAAAATGGCACTATTAATAATTGTTACAGTGCAATTTCCGTTTTTGGATACGAATATTTGGGTGGCTTAGTAGGACGCAACTATGCAGGTAATATTTCTAAAAGTTATGCAGTTAGTAATGTTAACGGTAACTTTCGAGCCGGTGGTTTAGTAGGACGAAATTATGGAGGTAATATTTTTGAAAGTTATACTACAGGTCATGTTGCAGGAGAAGAATATGTGGGTGGATTAACAGGCTCTAATGTTAATGCCGGCAAAATATATAATAGCTATTCTACAACAAATATTACTGCAAACAATATTGGAGGAGGCCTAACTGGAATAAATAGAGGTGAAATTTCCAGATGTTACGCTGCTGGAAATGTAACTGTAATTAATTCTTTCTCAGGTGGGTTAGTAGGATATCATGATGAAATCAACGGTATAATTAATAATAGCTACTATGATACTTCTGCTACAGGTCAAAATGATAATACTAAAGGCATTCCATTGAGTCCTATAGATATGCAAAAACAGGCTTCCTTTATCAACTGGGAATTCTTAAATATCTGGCAGATAGATGAAAATGAAAGTTACCCATATTTAAAAAATAACCTTCAAACACCCCATCCAACTCCATTTATGTAATCTATCGAGGTTAGTAAATGAATTGAATTGATCTATATTTTTGTTATTAGCAAAGATAGATAAAACTGACTGAGTTGATCATAATCAGATTTAATATTAAGTTGATTTACATGATTCTGTAATGAACTTTTTGTCAAATGATAGGGGAAAAATAAAAATACATGAAATTAATAAGCCCCCAAGGAACCCCAAATTATCAGGGTGGACTTGGGGGTAGATCATCTTATGTTAAAAAATCCAAGGATAAGAATTTAAATTATACATATCCGAAACCACAAGGTAATCTTTATTTACCCGGCTTGTAAATATATACTGATCAATCCCTTAACAACATGTTGCTTAATTTTTTTTATAAAATCAAAGTCAATCATCTTAAATCTCCTAAATGTAATTTTTTATTAATTAACAGTTCTTGTATAATTATTTTACTAAAAATTCTTTATTACCTAAAAATAGTTGATCTATCAGGCCATCAGACAAGTTCAAAAACAAAATTACTATACACAACACCTATTAATCTTAAACTTTAGTGAATTACTAAAGTTTTTTTAATATGATTTAAAAATTTCAGAGCCTGTGTTATAATACATAATGGAACTTAAAATTTTGCATGAAAAGAGGAGAATTTTTAATGAATAAAAATAAATATTATTTTATTATAACATATGGATGTCAGATGAACGAACATGATTCCGAGAAGGTAGCTGGCATGTTAGAGGAGATGGGTTATAAACCAACCACTGAACTAAAAAAAGCTGATTTTATATTTTTAAACACCTGTACAGTCAGAAAAAATGCGGAATTGAAGGTATACGGAAAAATTGGATCCTTAAAACAATTAAAACGAAAAAATCCAGATTTAGTTATTGCAGTTGGGGGTTGTATGATGCAGGTTTCAGAACCTGTAGATAAAATTAAAAAGAAATTTCCCCAGGTTGATCTGGTAATCGGCACCCATAATCTGCATAAACTACCTGAACTACTCAATCAAATAAAAAATAATGATCAGAGAATAATCACGGTCTGGGACCAAGAAAAAGGAATAATACCTGATCTCCCTTCAGTACGTCAAAGTAAATTTAAAGCATGGGTCACTATCATGCAGGGCTGTGACAATTACTGTTCCTACTGCATAGTACCTTATGTACGGGGGCGGGAAAGAAGTAGGCTTAAAAAAGAGATCATTACTGAGGTAAAAAATCTCGTAGCTGATGGTGTAGTCGAAATAACACTTCTAGGGCAAAATGTAAATTCATATGCACATGATCTTAACCAAAACTATGGTTTTGCTGACTTACTGAAAGAACTGGATCAGATAAAAGGACTTAAGCGAATCCGTTATATGACATCACATCCCCGTGATTTTGATCTGTCAACAATAAAAACTATTGAAGAAAGTGAAAAAATATGCGAACATTTCCATCTGCCAATTCAATCGGGTAGTAATAAGGTGCTTGAAATGATGAATAGAGGATATTCTAAAGAAGACTACCTAAAAATAATCAATCTGATTAATAAATACGTCCCATATAATTCAATTACAACCGATATTATTGTTGGATTTCCCGGTGAAAGCGAGCAAGATTTTGCTGAAACACTTGATTTAGTAAAAGAAGTTATGTTCGATATGGCCTTTACCTTTAAATATTCTAAACGAAGCGGCACACCGGCTGCAAAGAAAGATAATCAGATACCAGAAGATATTAAAGATAAAAGGTTACAGCAGTTGATGAAAATACAAAACAAGATCAGTTTAAAAAAGAATCAGAAATTATTAAATAAAACCTTAAAAGTACTTGTGGAGGGGGAAAGCAAAAACAATCCAGAAACCTTTATGGGCCGTTCCCGAACCAATAAATTAGTTATCTTTCCCAAAAATGAGGGGATAACCGGCAAAATAATAAAAGTAAAAATAGATAAGGCACAGAGCTGGACCCTTTATGGCAAAATAATACAGACCTAAAAGAGCTAATCTTTTAGGTTTTCTTTATTAGATAAATTACTTGTGCTATAATAGTTATTAGAATAAATATATATGGTAAATTGATGAGGTGGTATTTTGTCCAAATTGACCCCGATGATGCAACAGTATCATAAGGTAAAAGAAAACTATCCCGATTCCATTCTTTTTTTTAGGATGGGCGACTTTTATGAAATGTTTGAAGAAGATGCTAAATTGGCTGCAAGAACACTAGATATTGCCCTTACTTCCCGTAATAAAGGGGGAGGAGAGAGCACTCCAATGGCAGGTGTTCCAGCTCATTCAGCAGAATCATATATCGCAGAATTAATCGATAAGGATTATAGTGTAGCCATTTGTGAACAACTGGAAGATCCCAGCCAGGCTAGTGGCCTTGTCAAAAGAGATGTTATTAGAGTAATCACACCTGGCACGATTATTGAAAATGAAATTCTCGATGCATCTGAAAATAACTTTTTGACCTCCGCTTTTCAATTTGAAGAAAAGATGGGAATATCCTATGTTGATATTTCAACAGGTGATTTTTTCATTACAGAGATAGACGCAGAAAAAAAAGATAAAATATGGGATGAAATAGATCGAATAAAGCCGAGTGAAGTACTGCTTGACAAAGAAATTAAAAAAACAGAAAATTTTTCTTATCTAAAAAAGAAGCTGAAATTCGTAATAAAAGAAAAGGAAAAGATGGGCTATGAAAAAGCCTATCAGCTCCTTGTTGATCACTTCAATACTCAATCTCTTTCCGGCTTCGGTTGTGAAAACTATAAAGCAGGTATAATTGCAGCCGGACAGATTATGGATTTTTTAAAGAATACTCAAAAAAGAACCATCTTTCACATCAATAAATTAAAGAGATATAACATAGATGATTACATGGTTTTAGACTATGCCACTAGAAGAAACCTGGAATTGACATCAACGATCAGAGAAAACAAAATTGAAGGCAGTCTTTTAAGTGTAATTGATAAGACAACTACTGCAATGGGGTCCCGTTTGATTAAGCGCTGGATTAACCAGCCATTAATTGAAAAGGATAAAATTAACGCCAGATTAAATGCAGTTGATGAATTGAGCGATAACTATTTAAAGATGCAGGAGATTAAAGAAAACTTAGAAGAAATATATGACCTGGAGAGAATTCTCAGTAAAATAACCTATGAAAGCGCCAATGCCAGAGATTTAGCTTTTTTAAGAACTTCGCTAAAAAAACTGCCTAATATTAAAGAATGTATAAAGGAATTTGAAACCGAATATATCAATACCCTGTATCAAAACTTCGATACATTAAACGATCTATTTAAGTTAATTGATCAATCAATTGTTAAAGAACCACCGGTAACAGTCAGAGAAGGTAATTTGATTAAAGAAGATTACAATGAAGAATTAGATGAATTAAGATCATTAAGAGATGAAGGAAAAAATTGGATAACAAATCTTCAAAAAGAGGAAAGAAAAAGAACAAATATTTCTTCTCTTAAGGTCGGTTTTAATAAAATATTTGGCTACTATATTGAGGTAACCAATGCTAATTTAGATAAGGTTCCTGATAATTATGAGAGGAAGCAGACCTTATCCAATAGTGAAAGATATATTACACCTGAACTAAAAGAAAAAGAAGCTAAGATTTTGGGGGCTGAAGAGAAAATAAATGATCTAGAATATCAGCTATTTGTAGGGCTTAGAAATGAAATCTCTAAAAATATTAAAAGGATCAAAGAAACTGCAACTATTATCAGTAAAATAGATGTGGTACTTTCTTTAGGTATCGTTGCTATTGAAAATAATTACTGCAAACCCGAGATTAATAATTCCAAAAAAATAGATATCAAAAACGGACGACACCCTGTTGTGGAAAATATGGTCTCAGATCGATTTGTACCTAATGATTGTTTTTTGGACAATCAAGACAAACGATTTTTAATTATTACCGGACCTAATATGTCCGGTAAATCAACCTATATGAGGCAGGTTGCCCTTATCATATTACTTGCCCAAATTGGTAGTTTTATACCCGCAAAAAGGGCCTCTATAGGCCTTGTAGATAGGATTTTTACCAGAGTTGGGGCCAGTGATGATCTGACAACAGGACAGAGTACATTTATGGTTGAAATGAATGAAGTATCAAATATCGTCAATAATGCTACAAAAAACAGTTTGATCATCTTAGATGAAGTGGGCCGAGGAACTTCCACTTATGATGGTTTAAGCATTGCCTGGGCTGTTACAGAATATATTAATGATCCTAAAAAAATAGGGGCCCGAACCTTATTTGCTACTCACTACCATGAGCTGACTGATCTGGAAAATCAGTATAAGGGTATAAAAAATTACAATGTACTAGTCGAGGAAGATGAAAAGGGAGTACACTTTTTATATAAGATAATACCAGGCCAGGCAGATCAAAGTTATGGAATAGAGGTGGCAAGATTAGCTGGTATTCCTCAGGAGATAATCATAAATGCTGAACGCCTTTTAAAAAAATTAGAAAATCAGGAAAACCAAAATAAGCCAAAGAATATAAACCCTGATAAAAAAGAAATCCGACAATTGGAACTGTTTAAGACAGAAAGTGAACTTGAAAAAAAGATAAAAGACTTTGATATCTTAGAAGTTTCACCTATGGAAGCGATGAATTTCTTATATGAAATAAAAAAAGACATAGATGAGGAAGATTAAAGATGAATGATATTATTCAACTATCTGAAACGGTTGCCAATCAAATATCAGCCGGAGAGGTCATAGAAAGACCGGCTTCTGTGGTCAAAGAATTGATAGAAAACTCCATTGATGCAGATAGTGATCATATAACTGTAAGAATTAAAGATGGAGGCAAAAAAAAGATACAGGTCATAGATAACGGTAAAGGCATAAAACCAGATCAGATTGAATTAGCTTTTGCGCGCTATACAACGAGTAAAATAGAGAACGCCGATGATCTTTTTTCTTTATCCTCACTTGGCTTTAGAGGAGAAGCATTGGCCTCAATAGCCTCTATTGCAAAAATAGAGGTAATCAGCCGCCACCAGGATGAAGTCAAGGCTAAAAAGCTGATTATTGAAGGGGGAGAAGTAAAAGAAAACACCACAATAGGCGCCCCTATTGGAACTGATATAACGGTTACTGATATCTTTTTTAACACACCAGCCCGTTATAAATATATGAAGACAACCAGGACTGAATTCCGTCATATAAGTAATATCTTGAATAAAGAAGTTATATCTTTTCCCAATATTAACTTTAAATTCAGCCATGATGGAAAAAAACTTCTAGACACCCCCGGTAACGGTAAGGTTAAGGACACGATATACAGCGTCTTCGGTAAGGAAATGACCGATAATCTACTTTATATAGAACATGAAGAGCAGTTTGTAAAAATACAGGGTTATATCGCTCACCCCTCTTATAATCGTTCTTCACGTATTCATCAATATTTTTATGCGAATGGGCGTTCTGTGGAAAGTAATTTACTGGCTAAAGCACTGGAAAACGGCTTTCAGGGCTATATAGATAAAAATAAAAATCCGGTCGCTTTTATCTTTATTAAGTTAAATCCTATTTTAGTTGATGTTAATGTACATCCTACAAAAAGAAGGGTTAAATTCAGCCGCTATAATACAATTATGGAGGTCTTAAAAAAAGCGATTAAAACAAAATTGAATTCTATTAATACGGTGAAAAAAATTAGATTTAATGAAACAAAATCTGATTTTAATAACAATAAATCAAAATACGAATCTTTTAAAAAACAAGAAGATAAGCAAGATAACAAAGGCAAATATAAAAAAGAACAGTTATTTAAGGAAACAAAATCGGGTAGTTATAGAGATCAGAAGCCAAGAACTGTTATTAAAAACTACCAAAACAAGCGTGATGAAATAGATTTAGACTTAGAATTTGACTTAAAAATTACTAAGATATTCGGCCAGCTCTATAATACCTATATTATGTGCGAATCAGAGGAAGGACTCTATCTAGTAGACCAGCATAATGCCCATGAAAAGATAATATATAATAAGCTCTTAGATAAAATTAATGATAATCAAAATATAGATACTCAATCACTGCTGACTCCGATTAATATTGAGCTCAGTAATACTGAAATGGATATATTAATGAAACATCAATCTGTGTTTGCAGATCTCGGTATATATTATGAACAGTTTGGAACAAAGAGTATTATTGTTAATGAAATACCTGTATATCTTAAGGACGAAAATCAAAAAAATATAATTAAAGGTATCATAGATGAAATCATTACTAAAAATAAAAATATAAATAAAGCAAAATTGATAGAAGAAAGCTTAAAGTATATGGCCTGTAGGGCTGCTGTTAAAGCAGGCAATCAATTAAATAATGACCAGATATCCTATATAGTTAATAACCTATTTAAACTTGATAATTATGATCGTTGCCCTCATGGAAGGCCGATTTTGCTAATTTTATCTAAAGATGAAATTAAAAAGGAGATAGGTAGATAATGACCTATGAATTTGATAAGATTGTGACAATTTTAGGCCCTACTGCTGCTGGAAAAACCGAACTCTCCTTAAAGATTGCTGAGAAATATAGGGCTGAAATCATTTCTGCTGACTCCATGCAAATATATAAGGAAATGGATATTGGGACAGCTAAAACAAGTAAAGAGATACTAAATAGGGTTAAACACCATCAAATCGATATAATCAAAGCAGATCAAGACTATTCAGTTGCTGATTATCAAAAGGATGTAGACCCTATAATAGAGGATATCTTTAAAATAGGTAAACTTCCCCTTTTAGTAGGAGGCACAGGCCTTTATATCAATGCTGTATTAAAAGGATTTACTCTGCCTAAAATGAAACCGGATGAGGTATTAAGGCGTAAACTGAGACAGAAAGCTGAAGAGAAAGGCAATGAATACATACATGATAAATTAAAAAAAATAGATCCGAAATTAGCCGATAAATTGCATACAAATGATCTAAGGAGGGTAATTAGGGGTATTGAAATATATAAATTAACCGGCCATACCAAGACATATTATAAAGAGAAACAAAAAAAGTCACCCCCCAGATATAGATCTATTAAAATTGGTCTTACTAGAAATCGTAAGCAATTATATGATAAAATAAATAAAAGAGTAGATTTGATGATTAAGGAGGGGCTGATCAAAGAAGCGAAATATATTTATAATAAGTATGATCTTGATAAAAAATCAACTGCCCGCCAGGCTATTGGATATAAGGAACTATTTAATTACTTTGAAGGTCAATATGAACTAAATGAAGCCATCCGACTGATAAAAAGAAATACCCGCAGATATGCCAAAAGACAATTGAGCTTTTTTAAAAGGGATAAAACTATAAAATGGTATAATCTTTCTAAACTAAAAAATAATGAATTATTTCAAAAAGTTTACTGTTATCTGCAAAAAAATCTTTAACTAAAAGGAGGAAAATCATGAAAAGCAAATTTAATATTCAGGATACAATCCTTAATCATATCAGGAAAAATAGTATTATGGTAAAAATATACTTAATGAATGGAGTCCAGTTAAGTGGTCAGGTGATTGGTTTTGATGATTTCACAATTCTACTTGAGGTAGAAAATGACCTAAAGGTTATCTACAAACATGCCGTTTCTACGATAGAAACAAAGAAAAATATCAAAGATGTGATATTTAAAAATAATAAGGGTAAAGACTAATGAAATTACAATTTTTAAAGATGCATGGCCTGGGTAATGACTTTATAATGATCAATGGGCTTGTTCAAAAAAATATGGATAATAATAATCAAGAACTAATTAAAATGTTATGTGATAGGCATTTTGGTATTGGTGCTGATGGAGTAATCTTTATTTTAAAAGCCCAACAAAAAGAAGCTGACTTTAAGATGAGAATATTTAACCAAGATGGCAGTGAAGCTGAGATGTGTGGCAATGGAATCCGCTGTCTTACCCATTATTTAAGATTAAATAACTTAACAGACAAAAATAAGCTCGTAATTGAAACATTGGCCGGTTTAATCAAACCGGAAATACTGACATACAATAAAGAGCAAAGTACTGTAAAGGTTAATATGGGTCAGGCTGACTTTTCATTAAATAAACTGGCCATTAACAAAAAATTATTAAAAAGTAAGATAGATAAATTGTCCGATTATCCACTAAAAATAGCCGGTAAAAAATATTTATTAAACGGGGTTTCTATGGGTAACCCACATGCAGTGATTTTTGTAAATACCCTCAATAATATTGATTTAGAAAATGTTGGTCCATTAATAGAAAACCATCCACTATTTTCAAAGGCAATCAATGTGGAATTTGTTAAAATTATTGGTGAAAATGAATTAGATGTTATTGTCTGGGAACGAGGAGCAGGTGCAACTTTAGCCTGTGGTACAGGGGCTTGTGCAGTTGCTGCAGTCAGTTTAGATCAAAATAGAGTAAATAATGATCTTAGATTAAATTTACCAGGAGGTCCCCTTAAAATATATAAAAATGATCATGGTGAAATGATGATGACAGGGCCTTCAACCTTTGTTTATAAGGGTGAGATTAAAACAGGAGGAATTTAATTATGGAAAATTCAAATCGCATAAAAAATTTGCCACCTTATTTGTTTGCTGAAATAGATAAGATGATCAATAAGGCAAAATCAGAGGGAATGGATGTAATAAATTTTGGGATCGGTGATCCAGATCAACCGACTCCACAAAACATTGTAAACAAAATGAGAGAAGCTGTCCAGGACCCCACAACACACAGCTATCCTTCCTATGAAGGACTAGTTGAATATAGGAAAGCCGTAAGTAACTATTATAAAGATAGGTTCGATGTAGATCTAGAGCCAAATACAGAAGTGGTTTCACTAATAGGCTCGAAAGAAGGTATAGCTCATCTACCTTTATGTTATATCAACCCAGGCGATTGTGCTTTAATTCCAGATCCAGGATACCCGGTCTATAAGACAAGTATACTTCTCGCAGATGGTAATACTATTATGATTCCTCTTAAAAAAGAGAACGAATTTTTACCTGATCTTGCAAAGATCGAAGTAGAATCTGCTGAAAAAGCAAAAATTTTCTTTTTAAATTATCCCAACAATCCAACCAGTGCTGTAGCCAACCTCGATTTTTTTAAAGAAGTTATTGCTTTTGCCAAAAAATATAATATTATAATTGCCCATGATGCAGCCTATACCGATATCTATTTAGACAAAAATGCCCCACATAGTATCCTGGAAGTAGAAGGGGCAAAAGATGTAGCAGTGGAATTTAATTCTTTATCAAAACCCTTTAATATGACAGGCTGGAGAATAGGATGGGCCTGTGGTAACAAGGATGTAATAGAATCATTAGGACGCTTAAAAACAAATATTGATTCTGGAATATTTGAAGCAATCCAATATGCCGGAATAGAAGCATTATCTAATTCTAAAAAAAGTATTATAGAAATGAGAAAACTATATAAAAAAAGAAGAGATTTGATAGTAGATGGTTTAACAAAATTGGGTTGGAATATAAAGGCCAATAAAGCCACCTTCTACCTATGGGTAGAGGTTTTAGAAGATTTAACATCATCTGAGTTTTCCAAAAAGCTGTTTAAGAAAACCGGGGTTTTCTTTACACCCGGAATTGGCTGGGGAGATTATGGAGAAAATTATCTAAGAATTGCTCTAACAGTTAATTCTGATAGGATCAAAGAGGCAATAAAGAGAATTGAAGAAAGCAACTTTATTTACAATAATTAAAAATGAGGTTGATTAAAATTTTTAAAAAAAGTAATAAAATTATTTATATGATTATTTTAATATTACTTGCAACAACTTCTTTATCCCAGGCGGTTGAAGTGCCTAATTGGCAGGATATGAAGGATGAAAATAATCATATAGTATCAAAAAATCCAAATAATATTATGGCTAATTATAATTTAGCAATAGCTATGGTCAATTTGGGAGAAATAAAAAGCTTCTATAAAATGATAGATGATTTTGGAGATAATTTTGATCTAGATGAATTCATCAATATATTGGAACCATATTTAAAGGCACAAACTAAAATACCTGATGATATTTTATTTTTAAATTATGCTGCATTTTATGGTGTAATTACAGAAGACTACCATTTTGCTGCAAAATACTTCAAAAAAATCCTAAATTTAACTCCTGAAAACTATAATATACGTAATTTTTTAGCCGCAGTTCATTTAGAGCTTAAAAACTATAATTCTGCCTTAATAGAAGCAAATAGAGCCATAGAAAGTAAAAACAATAAATTTTCCCACCTTATTTTAGGTGTTATTCATTATGAACAAGGTAATATGATAAAGGCATTTAAAGAGTTTTCTCAAACCGGTACTCTGGGAACAATATTCATAAATAATAACTAGATGGGAGATAATACAATGATTTTTGATAAGAACGGTAATATCAATGATAGTCTCTTTAACTACCCTCTAGATAATTATGCAAAATTTAAAGAAAAAGTCTTATCTTGTAATCGTTGTAAACTACGCAGTACATGTAAACAGGTAGTTATGGGGGAAGGTTCATTAGATCATAAAATAATGCTTATAGGAGAAGGTCCTGGCTATAATGAGGATCAAAAAGGCAAACCTTTTATAGGTAAGGCCGGGAGATTACTGGATAAAATATTAGATTCTGTAAATATTAAAAGAGAGGATATTTATATTACAAATATCGTAAAATGCAGGCCACCTGATAATAGGAACCCCTCCCAACAGGAGATGGATGCCTGTTCATCCATTTTGAAAACTGAAATAAAATACATAAATCCTAAAGTAATAGTACCTTTAGGATCTGTAGCTTTAAAATATTTAGTTGGCTCTGATAAAAAAATTACCAGAGACAGGGGTAATTGGTTTAATAAAGGTGAAATATATTTCTTACCAACTTTCCATCCCGCCTACCTACTTAGAAACGCCAGGATGAAAAAACCTGTCTGGGAGGATTTTATGAAAATTAAAAAATCAATGGAGAGAATAGAAGAGCTCTATGATGTTTAAACTTCTTTTAATCAAAATTACGGAATAATCCCACAACTTTACCCATTAGTTTTACATTTTTCACTAATATGGAATCATAATTTGGATTCTCAGGTTTCAACTCTACATAATCATTCCTCTTATAAAATCTTTTAACAGTAGCCCTATTATCAATTAGGGCTATTACTATTTCACCATTATTGGCAGTTCCCTGCTGCTGTGCAATAACATAATCTCCGTCATTGATACCTGCATTTTTCATGCTCTCACCATCTATTTCCAGCATAAATAGTTGTTTTCCCTTTATCTTTATAAAACTGGTTGGAACCGGAAAATAATCCTCAATATTCTCTTCTGCTAAAACAGGTATACCGGCTGTTACCCTTCCTACAATGGGAATATATATCATTTCTTTTTCAAATTGTTCTTTGAATTCTTTTTCATCTTTATGCTTATCCAAAATTTCTATAGCTCTTGGCTTAGATGGATCTCTCCTTATATATTCTAAATTTTCCAATGTTTTTAAATGGTTATGTACTGAAGCTGGTGACTTTAAACCTACAGCTCTGCCTATTTCTCTTACAGAGGGAGGATAACCCTTGTTATCTATCTCATTAATAATAAAAAGATATATTTCCTTTTGCCTCTGGCTTAACTCACTCAAATCTGCCATATACTTCCCTCCAAAATATGAAATATATTTATTAAAATATAAAAATTATGTACTAATTAACAATTAACTGTCTAAATTATAACATAAAAATCTTTATAAAGCAAACAATCGTTCTAATAAATATTTATTTTATTTGACAGTAAACATTTGTTTTGATATAATATTTTTATAGAACATTTGTTCGGGAGGGATAAAAATGTATAAAGGTAATATTAAATTAACCAAGGAGACAGAATCTCATTTAATACCTCGCTTTATCATTGTTATATCAGCTATATTGTTAACTATTTTAACCATTATTAGTATCTGGTCATTAACAGCAGACACCCAAAAAGACTTTTTATATAAAGAAATTGAGATACAAAAAGGACAAACGCTATGGAATATAGCCGAAAGTGAGTTCGGCACACAAAATGATATAAGAAAATATGTTTACAAAATTAAACAAATCAATAATCTAAAAGATGCAAATATAAAACCCGGCCAGATTATTAGAGTCCCAATCGAAAGAGAAGTATAAATATATGTTCGTTAAGAGAAATGATTGAAAATATAAGGGATTTATCTAATAATCTTTAGATATACAAGCAATTTCTTTTTTAAAAAAGATTATTTTGATTATTTTTAATATACAATTTATTAATTGTGAATAAATATATGATCTAATAAAATTTTTTTTATTTGTAGTTATATGATTTAGAGACAAAAGAATAGGTTTATAAGTATAAAAAGTGCAAAATTATTTTTTATTTATTTCGTAAAATGTATATTTTACGAAATTATAGCCTCTTTTTGTGCATTTTTTTAAAAAATACTTTAAAAACCTCTATTAATAGTTTATAATCTAAGTTAAGAGTAATTTTTTCACTTAGGAGGTTTTTAAATGAAATTGAATATAATTGTAGATAGTTCCTGTGACCTTCCCAAAAAATATTTGGACAAATTAAATATTGCTCCCATTACAATAAAATTTAAAAATTTAGTCGTCCAAGATCGAATTGATATTTCTCCGGAGGAATTTTATGAAAAATTAAAATCAATTAATTATAGTCCAAAGACAGCTGCTCCTTCCCCGGGAGATTTTTTAAAACATTTGAAAAAAGATCATGAAAATTTTATTTTTGCAATATCTTCAGCTTTAAGCAGCAGTTACAATAATGCTGTTTTGGCTAAAAATATCTTTCTTGAAAAATTAGATAATAGTTTCATACATGTTTTCGATACTCTGAATGCTTCTGTTGGTGAAGGCTTAATTGTATTAAAACTACTTGAGCTTAAAGAAAAAAGTATGGATAATAGTACACTTATAAACGAGTTAGACGCTTATATTGAAGATTTAAATACTTTTTTTATCCTAGAACATATGGATAACCTGATTAATAGCGGACGATTAAATAAAATGGTTGGTAAGCTGGTTAAATTTTTAAATATTAAGTTATTGATGGGAAAAGATCAAAATGGAGCTATTAAATTATATGAAAGAATTAGAGGTTCCAAAAAAGCCTCCCAAAAGCTCTTAAAATATATTGAAAAACACGGAAAAGATTTAGAAAATAAATACCTAGGAATTGCCCATTATGATTGTTATCAAAAAGCTTTAAATTTTAAAGAAGAAGTTGAAAAAAAGTATAATTTTAAGGATATTATAATTACTGAAATTGGTCCAACTATTGCCACTTATGCTGACCGCAAGGCATTATTAATCAGTTTTTGATCAATTTTATATAATCATTCTTATATTCCGACTTTTACAATTAAAAAAACGCTGTAAAATATTTTTTAAAAAAATCTAAAAAATATTTACAGCGCAATTTAAAAGACCTATTTGGGTCTTTTTTTATATTATAATATATTAATAATTAATGTTAATTTTTTCCAATTTTATCTTTCTTGATATGTGTTGATAATCTTACCATAATAGATTGTATGGTAATCATCTTGAGGATAATATTTCTCTCTTATATCCTCATCAAACAATAGCTCTGGATTCATATTCTGTTTATAGACTATTTTACATTCATAATGAATATCCGTTCCCTTAATAAAAGGAGTATCCAGTTGTTGATTTTCTATTAACTCTAGGCCCAGTTCTGAAAACTTATCAACATCTCGGCCAGAATGTGTACCACAATAATCTAATTCTCTCTTTAACTGGCCATAAATTGGTACTGAAACTGTGAATTGGTCGGTATTTTCTATTATTTTGTGAGTATGTCGGGAATGTCTTACCAAAACTGTAAAGATTGGGCAACCCCAAATAACCCCAATACTGCCCCAACCAATGGTCATTGTATTTAATTCATTTTGATCTTTAACCGTTAAAAATGCCCCTTTACCTATCACATCCATGATCTCTTTTTGATAATCATTAAATTTTATAGATTCCATATATTACCTCTCCTCTTCTCTTTTATTTCCATTTATTTCTATGTATTCTATTTTCTTTAAATCTGTTGGGAGTCTTTTTCTTATCAGCAGGATATCCAACCGGGATTAAAGAAAACGGTATTATATCTGCTGGCAAATTAAATAAGTTTTTGAACTTAGCAACTCTATTTTCATCGGGGTAAATACCCAGCCAAACAGTAGCTAAACCAAGTTCAACTGCTTTTAGAAGTATATTTTCAGTTGCTGCTGCACAGTCCTGTATCCAAAAACCTTCATATTTGGTATGGTTTAAATCAGCACAGACTAAAATAGCTTTCTTAACCTGAGTAATCATCTTAGAATAGGGGTGAATATTAGGAATTTCATTTATTATACTTTCTTCATCAATAATAATAAAATGCCAGGGCTGTTCATTCCCAGCTGATGGGGCTAACATTGCTGCTTTAAGTAGAGTATTTATATCTTCTTCTGAGACATCTTTGTCCTGATAAGACCTTATGCTCCTTCTTTTTTTAATAATATCAACCAATTTTATTGACCTCCTTTTTTTATGTAATATTCTGCTTCCTGCTGAACTAGACCACATTTGTCCTTGCTAAACCTCTTAATATACTCTCTCCTCTTTTCTTTTGAACTTAGTTTCAAAACTGAGTTCGCAATTAAATACCTTTTCCAACAGTTGCTGTATTGATCATAAATTGTTAAAAGAAATTCTACACTTGAGCTATCATGATAATAATTTACAATCTTAATCAATGTATCTAATTCAATATTTTTTTGATTAAATTCATTTTTTAACGGTTCGAAAATTTCCTTAAACTCATAGTTTTGTAATATTTCTTCCATGTATTCTGCATTATAGTTTATTAACCTAAATAATTGCCTAACCGTTATTTTTTGCTTATCTTTTCTTATTCTATTTAAAATGAAATTTATTACTGAAATATGGCGGGCATTTTTCATTAAATAATAAATCGGTATTTTATCTAAGTTCACCACTAAGATCTCATATATTGCCTTTTTAACTTCTTTTTTACTGGTCTTTTTAAAAATTTTGAGCAGTTCATATAAGATTTTTTCATTTATTTCAAGATTTTTTATAATATTTCCTTTAACTGCCCCAACAACCTTAAGTGAACCGCTGTTTAAATCACCTATCGATTTTGAGTCTTTCTTTTTATAGTAAATATAGTTTTCTGATAAATAAAATAATATAACTAATTTCACATTCAAAATAACATATATATAGATATTTTCAAAACCAACTAAACTCAATACGATTACTCCAATAATATAAAACAACAAGTATAATATGAAAAGATAGTACTTTTCAAAGGAAGTAATTACCTTTGTGATGTAAAAAGAAATAATAAAAAGGATAATTAGTTTTAAACTAAATAAGGTATATAGTTTTTGTGAAAACACAGCTGTAAAATAGTCTCTAAATATCACTAAAAGTGGACCTATTACAATTAATATTAAAAATAAATAAGGAACAGCAATTAGACCCATCCTCTTTATCAAGAGATAAAAGATGAGTAGAAATATTATAGCTGGTAATATGTAATTATAAATAAGCTTAATTTTATCATATTTTACCATAAAATTCCAGTTACTTATTTTTCCTTTACCCAATAAACCCTTTTCATAAAGTGGATCATCTAAGGCTACACTGAGGCTTTGTAACCTCTCTTTTGCTTCAGTAAAGTTAATTTCTTGCTCAGCTGCCATAATTTTTGCTAAAAAAGAACTCACACGAGGAGCTGCAAAAGAAGTTCCGCTGGCTTTGTAGCTAAATATCTGGGAAAGTCCAATAGTAGTAAAGAAATTGCCTTCCGCACAAATATCTATATATTCACCATAATTGGAATAATCAGTTTTTTTCTTGCCTACAATACTGGCTACAGCAATAACTTCATCCTGAAAAGCAGCCGGGTAAAAAGAGATCGGACTATCATCATTACCGGCTGCAGCTACAATCCCTACTCCCAAATCATTCAGATTTTTAATTAACATTTTGTGTTTTTCATCTGACTCATAAAAGCCTAAACTAATATTTACAATAATTTTTTCTTCATAATTTCTTAATTTATAATTATATATATAATCAAGTGCCTCATAGTACTTAACCAATCCATAAACATTTTTTTCTTTAACATTCAATCGGTTTATATTAAATTGAGGTACCTTGTTTTCTATTATGGAAGTAACTATATCTCCATGGCTTAAAATTCCTTCATAAAAACTATCAATCACAAAAATAGTGATTTCTTCCTCTTCTTGATAATCATAAAATACTGGACAAATGTAAAGGAATAAAAGTAATATTAAAATTATCAATAATATCCACATATCACGCCTATTCATCTTTACAGTACTCGATATTTATTTTCCCATAGTATTCTGACAAGATAACCTTAGCTACTGCATAAGTTGGCACAGCATATAATGCCCCTATAAAACCAAATAGAGTTATAAATATCAATACCATAAATATTACTACCAGAGGATGAATTTTTAACCTGGAACCCTGGACATTAGGTTGAATTATATTGCCCTCTATCTGCTGAACGATAAGTAAAACTAAGATGATTTTGACCACCATCAGTAAACTTTGTGACATACCAATAAATACAGCCGGCAAGATCCCCAAAATAGGGCCTAAAAACGGTATTAATGAAGTAACCATAACAATGACAGACAGAATTAAAGCATTAGACAGACCAATGATTATAAAGCCAATATAAGTTAAAACACCCAATATAAAAGCAATTAAGACCTGCCCTCTGATGTATTTAGATAAAGTAATGTCAATCTTTGTTAAGAGCCTATCCATATCATCTTTTTTATTTGTAGGGCAGTATAATAAAAATGATTCCTTTATTTTATGGTCATCTTTAAGAAGATAATAAACAACAAAGGGGATTAATATAATTACCGTTCCGATATTTGTTAAAGTCGTGAATATACCAAAAATGTTATTTTTTATAATCTCTAATAAATTTTCTAAAAAGTTCGATAACCTCTCCTGTATATTAAATGTTTCCAAATACTCCATAATCTGTGTGCCAACTTCAAAAAAGAAATTATCTTCTTCGGGTACTGGTAGTTCTGAATAATAGTAATTGGTAAATTGCCTGACAAGATTTCTGGATTGTTCAGTTATTATATTTCCACCAAAATATATTACAAAGGCAATCAAACCGATTAAAAAAATAAAGCTGATCAGCATTGCTACCTGCCTGTATTTTACGTACTTTGTAAGGAAATCTACCATAGGCCTAAGTAAGTAATAAACAAATCCCCCTAAAAGCATTGGTATAATAAATAAGGAAGTGATAATTCTAATGGTTTTGATGAAAAATGTGACCTGTTTAACTAAAATAATAATAACTAAAATTAATATTATGGCCAAACAAGCTCTAAAAAATTTACTATCAAGTATTTTTGAAATGATCACCACTCCCTTTCCAAGTTTTCTTGTAAATACTTTTTATCATAACAATATTTTGTATTACAGTAATGACAGGTTATTTCAACACAACCCTCTTTTTCTAGTGATTGTTTTATTTCTTCAGTACTTAATGTATCGACTATTTCAAGACTCTTTGCTTTATTACAATTACACTTATACTCAACTTTTTTTCTAGAGGTAATATTATAGGGGAAGCCTTTTAAAACTATATCTAATAACTTTTCGGGGGTCTTCCCCTCTTCAATCAATCGACTGACAGACTTGACATTTTCTAAATTTTTCTCCAATATTGTAATTACTTCATCTGAGGTTTCAGGTAATAATTGTATTATAAACCCACCAGCAGACTTTACAGAAAGATCTGTATCAATCAAAACCCCTAAACCTACCGAAGACGGTATCTGCTCAGACTGAGTGTAATAATATGTCAGGTCTTCTCCGATTTCACCACTTATTAGTTCTATTTTACTTTCATAATCTTTTTTTAATCCCATCATTTTCCTTATATATAGATGCCCCTTCCCCACTGCCTTTTTTACATCTAATTTGCTTTGTTCATTGATCATCAGATCAATTCTCGGATTACCGACATATCCACGCACATGTCCATTGGTATCTGCCTCTGTAACTATTCTTTTAATAAGACCATCTCCAATTATTTTAATTCCTATCTTGCCAGATTTTTCCAATATACTCATCATGGCGGCGGCAGATATAGTCCTACCCAGGGCAGCTGTAGCAACGGGAGTAGTATTATGGAGCTGTTGAGCCTTTTTTACAAGTTTGGTTGACCTGATAGCCAGGCCTCTGATCTGTTTATTTTTTGTAAGAACTCGAATTATATAGTCACTCATGTTTAAATATCCTCATTTCTTTTAATTACATTATCAAACAACTCCATAATTACCAGGGCAATAATTTTATCTTTTACAGTTTTTGAAAGTAGTTCGCTTTTTTTAATAAACTTGGGAAGTTTTGAAATAGATACCTCAGCCGGTTGATATTTTTCAGATATTTCTTGTATAAATTCGGAAAAATCATAGATTTTTAATTTTTCTAGTCCTATTTTTTTGGCGATAACTTCACTAACTTCAATAATGATATCTATATAATCATGCTCATCATCTATATCTAAAAATCCGGCCAGTCTAGGAATAATAACCTCAAAGAGAGCCCTTCTATGATTAATATTTTCATAGCCTAAAGCCTTTGAAATCCTTTCAATACTCTTTTTGGGCATATCCATTAAAAGTTCTAAAAAATAATCTTCATCCCTGTTTACCTGCAGATAATAATCATATCCCCTAATCCTGTCATCTAAAGCCTTATGTCCATCTAAATAACCTATTTTAAGGTTGCGGCGGGCTAATTCATTCTCAAAATCTAAAACATTGCCCAAATCAACCTTAGGCTCGATATATGTGATATTCAAATTTTCCTCATTCTTGATGCCGCGGGCAATCCCCAAACTGTGAGTTCTTATAACAAATATATTTTCATAACCTTTATTAACTAACATGTCTATAGGGAGATTATCATAAAACCCTCCATCTAAAAAATATTTCCCATCTCTCTTTTCTTGTTTGAAGGTTGGCAAGTTAGAACTGGCCAATAAATAATCAGTTAACTTGCCCTCAGGAATTTCTTCTATATATATTTTTATTGGTTTCATATCTGTTAATGATATTGTAACTAATCCAAAGTCTTTTTTAGATTCTCTTACCTTTTTTTCATTCACATTTTCTTTTACCAAATCTTCTATTAAAGTAATATCTAATCCCTTGTTATCAAGTATATTTTTAGCCCTATTCCAAAAATAGCTAAAATCATCTTTATCAAAATCTAACGTTTTTATTTTTTCTAAAGCATCATGTTTTATATTAAATATATCCTGTGGAGTTATATTGTACCAGAGATCATATGCTTTATCCAAATCATCCTGGACTATCATAGCACCATTTAGTGCACCGATAGAAGTACCAGCCACTCCTGAGATTTCAATACCATGTTCCCTTAATGCTTTTACTACACCAATTTGATATGAACCCTTTGCTCCCCCACCTTCTAAGATTAAACCATATTTCATAAGAACTCATTCTCCTTCTTTTTATTGTCCCTTAATAGATATAAATATAAAATTTAAGGACTTTTACCTGTATATAATTAATTCAATATCTAATAAAGTTATTCCTTCTTAAATTATCATTTATCTCATCTATAATATCTGATATAATATGGTTATAGATTATAAAAGAGGTGAATTATTATTATTAATTTTAAAAAGGAAGAAAAAGAACTCTACAAGGTTAAAGATAGAAAAGAAAATGCCTTACTGGTCGGTAGTGCTAAAGAATCTATAAAAGAATTAGCACGTCTTGCTAATACTTCTGGTGTAAATTCAATCAAATTCTTTAACTACAGAATGAACAAAATTAATCCAGCCTATTACATTGGACGGGGTAATCTAGAAAATATTAAAGATATAGTTGACAACTATCAAATAAATCTGGTTATCTTTGATAATCAACTTTCACCTGCTCAACTTAAAAATATTGAAGAAAAAGTAGATGCTAAAATATTAGATCGTAATCAGTTAATTATGGATATTTTTGCCCTCCATGCACAGAGTAAAGAAAGTAAAATTCAGGTGGAATTAGCACAACTTGAATATCTTTTGCCCAGATTGGTTGGTCGCGGAACTGAGCTTTCCAGATTAGCAGGAGGTATTGGCACCAGAGGTCCCGGTGAAACCAAACTGGAGGTCGACCGCCGTAGAATTGAAAAAAGAATTTATCGATTAAAAGAAAAACTCAAAAAAATAAAAAGCACCCGCGAGGTTCAGAGAAAAAGTAGAAAAGATCCAATAATTTCACTAATCGGTTATACAAATGCCGGAAAGACAACTATCCTTAATCTTTTAACCAATGATGATTCGCTGGTTGAAGACAAACTTTTTGCAACTCTTGACTCCAGGGCAAGGAGTTATCAATTACCCATCGGGAAAAATATTGTCATTACAGACACCGTTGGATTTATCAAAAACCTGCCTCATCAACTTATCGCTTCTTTTAGATCCACTTTAGAAGAAATAAATCAGGCAGATTTACTACTACACATTATAGATGCAAGTGATTCACATATTGAAAACAAGATAAAGGTAATCGAAAGTGAGTTGGTTGAATTAGGTATCCAGGATAAACCGATCCTCAAAGTTTTTAATAAAATAGATCTAATCAACTCACAGAAGAAAAAGGATCTTGAAATCCAGCATCCAGAAGCTATTTTTATATCTGCCAAACATAATATTAATCAAGAAATATTAATTAGTAAATTGATGAATTTTGTTGAAGAATCTATGTCCAGATATTCATTAGAAATACCTTATACTCAGGCTAGTATTATAGAAAAACTATATAATCGGGGTATCGTGGAAAAAGAAAAGTATGAGAATGAATTTATTTTTGTCGATGCCTATATACCAGATACCTTAGCAAATAAATTAAATAAGTATATACTCTCAAAATAGCTCTTAAAGATGTTCAGATATCCATTTTTCAAGATCAGAGTATACTTCTTCATTTCTTTGATCCCTAATTATCTCATGTCTAATATCAGAATATATTTTATATTTGACATCTGCTAACTTACCTTTTTTATATTTATTGAATAGTTTTTTTACATCCTGACCATAATTACTAACTGGGTCATCTTTTCCACTCATAATTAATAGAGGAATATCTCTTGATATTTCTCTATTTTTTTCTTTTTTATCTATGGTTTTTAATCCCCCTAGCATATCTATAAACATCTGATTACTTATATCAAAACCACATCGTTCATCTTCATTATACTTTTGAACAACATCTTTCCTGCTGCTCAACCAACTTTTTTTAATATCTCTATTAAACTTCCTATTATACATCATTTCCAATAAGTAATTATCAATAACATTTTTACTTATGTCTTCTTTTAAGAGCTTTTCTAGCTTGGCCATAAGTATGACTAAATCCATTACAAAAGGCTGATAATTCATCACACCTGAAATAATAATACCCTCTGTTAACTTGTCTCCTATCAGATAATATCTTGCAATAATAGAACCCATACTGTGTCCAAAAACTACAAGGGGAATGTCCGTATATATACTTTTTAAATAATTTGAAATATACTTATTAGCATTTACTAACTTTTCCCAGCCTTTAATTTTAGCAAAATAACCATATTTGTTATTATTTAAATTGGCAGTATCACCATGACCTAAATGATCAATACCACAGACTATAAAACCTTTCTCGGTAAAATAATCAGCCATTTCTTCATATCTACTCACATGCTCAGCCATACCATGGATGATTTGGATAATACCTTTATTATCATTCTTATCAGGCACCCAGCGGTGTAGGGCTAATAATTTGTTGTTAAAATCTATTTGTTCTTTTTCATATTTCATTTAAAATCCCCCAATTTATACTTCAATTGATAAACATCTTCTCTCCTATCATCTAAAAGAGGGTGCTCGATGCGAACTGCTTTAATCAAAGAAAGATCTACAAATCCACTGTAGATGCCCTCTCTTCTACCCGCATTCATCACTATCTCTCCTTCTGGACTAATTATTACTGAGTTACCGAAATAATTTTTACCACTTCTATTACATGCTATTACATAAAATTGATTCTCAAGGGCTCTTGCTCTGAGTTGATTTAACCACTGATCTTTTTTAGGATCATTAAAATTTGCTGTTACATATAAGACGTCAATTCCTGCCAGAGCATAAAGTCTGGCTAATTCAGGAAATCTGATGTCATAACATATACTAAGACCACATTTGCCAAATTCAGTTTGATAAGTACTTATCTGATGACCGGGTGTTATTACTTCTTTTTTTCTCTCTCCGCGATATAAGTGTATTTTACTATATTTGGCCCCTATTACTCCTTGGTTATCTATGTAATACATGTTGTTATATGTATTACCATCTCTTTCCCTTTCTAAAATAGTACCTGCGACAATGTGTAGATCATTATCACGTGCAAATTTCTTTATATACTGAAGTATTTCACTGTTTTCTTGTCTGGCATATTTATCAATATTATCAAAAATTTCTTTAGCAAAACCCGTCAACCAGGTTTCAGGTAAAATTACAAGGTCAGAATTACACTGATTCGCCTGATGTAAAAAATCCTTCATTTTTTTAAAGTTTTCGGATTCATCACCTATTATAATATCACTTTGAATGATAGTAACTTTAAAATACATTTTAAATCCCTCCTAACAGGTTAAATGCAGGGCTGTTAATACTTTTTTGTCACTGGAGAGCATCCTATTATGCTTTTGCACAGCTTTATTTGTTGTCGAAATATAATAATCTATACCATGTTCATCAAAATACTGCTTTAGTTTTATATCCACCTTCATTCTGCCACTTGCCCCTGTCCCAATGATAACTATATCAAGCTGATAATCAGCAAGATCAGCGAGATCTTTTTTATGAAGGCGATGTCCTTCATCTCTCCACCAGTTATCAACCAATTTATCCGGATATATTATAATATCATTTTGATAGATTTTATCATTTATCTCAATTTGGCCAAATTTAAATGAGTTAATACGATAAATAACAATCACCACCTTTATTTTTTATTCAAGAGAAAATCAGCTGCTTTTTCCATGTTTTCTCTGGTTGCAACCAAAAATATCTGATCATTGTTATATATTTTTGTATCACCTTTTGGTATTCTCAACTTGCGTGAATCCTGGTCAAATATACCTGCAATTACACAATCTGTAGGAAATCCTTCACTATTTACTATCTCAGAAACCGTATGACCAGACCTAACAAAGTTATCATTTAAAGTAACTATAGATACCTCAGCATTACCTTCTCCAATTGATATTACCTTTCTGATACTGGGTTCTTCTATGTCTATTATAAAATTATCGACTAACATTTCATTTACTGCGCCAACATTTGTAGCTCCTGCCATTTCATAAGCGTTCTTATACTCTGGATTTCTCATCCTTACTAATATCTTTTCAACACCAAAATTTTTAGCCAGAAGGGTAAAAGATAGATTATTTGAATCGGTATCCATAACCCCAATCGCTACCTCAGCCTTCTTTATGCCTGCATCTTTTAATACATCTATATTGGTAGCATTTCCTACCACACTAACTGCCCCATATTTTGCATAAACTTTTTCAGCAACGCTCTGCTTCTCATCTATTACAACAACATCATGGTCCCTTACTAATTTTTTTGTGATTGAACTTCCAACCACTCCTCCACCTGCTATTATAATGTACATTTTGTCTACCCCCTATTTCCAGGCTTTTTTAGTAAAGATTATAAAGATCGGTAGTATCTCCAACCTTCCAGCCAGCATACCTATAATATAACTTAATTTAACGATAGTTGGTAAAGAAGCCATCTTTTCTACTGAAAAGTAAAATGGCCCTATATTAGACATCGCTGAAAACATACCAGATATAGACTGAAGGGCGTCAAGATCAGAGAACAAAGCTGTAATTAACCCCCCTATCAAAACTATAATAAGCCAAATAAAAAACAAAGCTGATATCTTATATATCTCATCCTTTGGAATTAATTTTTTTTCTATCTTTAAAGGCATAATAGCCCTATTAGGAAGATATAATTTCTTGATCTCTCTACCAAATAGTTTATTTAAAATGGCAAATCTAATAACTTTAATCCCACCGGATGTGGAACCCACACAACCTCCTATTAACATTAAAAACAGAAATAACTGACGGGCCAGAGCAGGAAAAAAGGAAGAAGTTAATGCTTCAGTTGCATATCCAGTCGTGGTCATTATAGAAACAACTTGAAATAAACTCTTTCTAAAAACTGCCTCAAAGTTACTGATATACAGAGAATGATCAAAAATTTTAGCTGTCATAATTAAAATTAAAACAGCAGTGATAATACCCCAGAAATATTTCATTTCAAAATTATGAAATAATTCTTTAACATTTCCTTTAAATACCTTGAAATGAATCAAAAAATTTATGCCCCCAGCCAGCATAAAAAATATTATTACATATTCTATGATTATATAATAGGGATGTCCTGTATGAGCATAGTGAGCTATACTTGCATCATAATTAGAAAACCCACCTGTGGAAAGGGTTGTTAAAGAATGTAGTAAGGCATCAAAAGGTGAGAGTTGTAAAACAATAAGTATGATAAACTCTAAAATGGTAAAGAAACCATAGATTAACCACAATATTTTTATCGACCTAAATATATTAGGAACCGGTCTTGTAGTATCAATCTTATGAGATTCAGCTGTAAATAACTGCCATAGATCACTTTCGCTTCTAAAGGTAATAAATAAAAAGAATGTTAATATACCAAGCCCGCCAAACCACTGGATTAAACTCCGCCAAAACAAAATAGAATGGGACATTGTATCCAAGCTTTGAAATACTGTTATACCAGTTGTTGTAAACCCACTAACAGATTCAAAAAAAGCATTTATAAAATTTTTTTTTAAACCGATCATAAAGGGTAATCCACCAATAAGTGAAACAACTATCCAGGATAAACCCACTATTAACATACTGTTGGTTAGATCTAAATTAAAATCATCGTCTTTAAACAGATAAAAAATTGTTCCTAAAACAAAAGATAAAAGGGAGGGTATATAAAAAGACCTATAATATATATGAGCTTCATTATATAGTATACAAAATAAAATCGGTATTAATAATCCGATGCCCATTATAATAAAAATTGGACTCATTATGTATAAAATATTCTTGATTTTTTTAGGTGTATAGATTGCAATCCCTCCCCTCCTTCTTTTAATATATTATATAATAAAAAAATTATAAAGTAAATATAACTGATGTTAAGGAGGAATAGAGTTTGAAATATAGAATTTAGTAATAGAAGATAAATCTAATTAATGGAGTGTATTAAAGTTATGGATAGGGATTTAGAATTTTTGAAAGCAGTAAGCAGTTTCAAAAAATATTTAAAAATAGAAAGAGCGTATTCCCCACTAACGATAAAAGAATATGATCATGATCTGAAATTACTCTACAGATATTTAATAGCTCAATTTGATTTTAGCGAAGATTTTTCAATCCAAGAAATATCAAAATATGAAATATCTGAATTTTTAAGTGATATTGTTTTGAGCTTTGATAATAGTGCTGTAACCAGAAACCGCAAACTATATTCAATACGTTCATTTTTTAAATTCTTAGTGAAAAGAGAATATTTAGATAAAAATCCTGCTTTAACAATTGAATCATCCAAAACTAGGACCACTGCTGAACCAATCTATATGAAATTAGAAGAAGCCCAAAAATACATAGAAGCAATCAATAAAGCAAATCTTTTAAACCAAAAAAGAGATCTAGCGATTGTTAAGTTGTTTTTATATGCGGGTTTAAGAATATCAGAATTAGTAAATCTAAACCTTGAAGATATTAATTATGAAGACCGCTCCATTAAATTTTATGGGAAAGGTAATAAAGAACGTTATGTACCACTACATTCCGTTATTTTAAATGGGATTAAAAACTATCTACCAGAAAGAAATAAGATTAAACCCAATAACAAAGATGCTAAAAAGGCGCTTTTCTTATCCACAAGAGGTAACAGAATCTCTGCCAGGTCTATTCAATTATTTGTAAAAAAATATGCTAAAAAAGCAGGAATTAAGAATGCAAGTAAAATTTCTCCCCACAAATTGAGACACACTTTTGCAACTATTTTATACCATTCAACCAAGGATATTAAGGTGTTGCAGGACCTATTAGGACATGAAAACATATCTACAACTCAAATTTATACACATACTGATACAAAACAAAAAAAGGAAGCAATTGATGAGCTTCCCGATTTTTAAAGTAGTGGTGGTGGGAGCCAGAGTCGAACTGGCGACACGAGGATTTT